>DASTKI010000020.1:0-30208 GCA_035716045.1 Ktedonobacterales bacterium | reverse complement strand
GTTGATGCGCATGTGCGGAACGGGCAGGATTAGCCGTGGCGCTTCAGGCCACAGCTCGCAACGGTCACGTCTACGGCGCCATCACTCCTTCACCGCCTCCAGTGTCACCAGCGCCTCGCCGCCGGGCACCACATCGCCCGCCGCATAGCGCACGCTGCGCACCCTGCCCGCGTACGGCGCGACGATGGCGTGCTCCATCTTCATCGCGCCGAGCACCACCAGCGTGTGGCGCGGCTCGACGAGATCGCCCTCGGTGACGTTGACTTTGATGATCGCGCCGGCCATTGGCGCGGTCAGCGTCTGCGCGCTGGTGATGACGTCCGCGCTGTGAGCGGCGATATCCACATCCAACGGGCGCGGGCGGGCCAGCGTCCAGGACTGGCCGCGCCGCCAGACGAGGGTTTCATAACCGCGTCGGGCGACATAAACGATCTCACGCTCGGCGCCAAACGCCAGCGTGACACGTCCGCCATCGCCCACTGTCGCGCTCACTGGCGCGTCCAGCGCGGGAACTGGCGCATCGTCCACCCAGGCGCGCCAGCATCCATCAGGAGCGCGCCGCAGGCGGACGGTATGGGATTCGCCAGCGGCGGTGTAGCGGGTGACGCGCTCACCGCCAGCGGCTGGCGCGGAGCCAGCGCGCCAGGGATTGAACGGGCCGCGGCGGGAGGAGTCTGGCGCAGCCGAGGTGAGCGCATCCCAGAGGGCCGCTGCGGCCAGGGCGATCGGTGGTGGCGGGGGCGGCGCCTCCAGCTCAGGGAAGCTATGCGTCTCCAGGTAGGCGGTGCTCGTGGCGGCGGCCTGGTAGTCGGGGTCAGCGGCGATGGCGCGCAGCAGCGCGCTGTTGGTGGTGACGCCCAGGACGGCGAAGCGGTCCAGCGCCCAGCGCAGGCGCTCGATGGCGGCGAGGCGGGTCTCGGCGTGGGCGATGAGCTTGGCGAGCATCGGGTCATAGTTGACGGTGATCTCATCGCCCGGCTCGACGCCGGTATCTACCCGTACGCCGGGCGCGCGCGGCGGCGCGAAAACCAGCGCCCGCCCGCTGGAGGGCAGGTAGCCCTGGGCGGGATCTTCGGCGTAGAGACGCGCCTCGATGGCATGGCCGCGCGGGTTGATGTCCTCCTGCTGGATCGTCAGCGGGCGCCCAGCGGCGATGGCGAGCTGCCAGCGCACGAGGTCGTAGCCCGTGACCGCCTCGGTGACGGGATGCTCGACCTGAAGGCGGGTGTTCATCTCCAGGAAGTAGTAGCGACCCTCCTGATCGAGCAGGAACTCGCATGTGCCCGCGCTGACATAGCCAACGGCGCGCGCCGCCGCGACCGCCGCCGCGCCCATCTCCGCGCGCAACTCCGGCGTGAGGATGGGGCAGGGGCTCTCCTCGATGACCTTCTGGTGGCGGCGCTGGATGGAGCACTCGCGCTCGCCAAGGTGGATGGTGTGGCCGAAGGTATCGGCGAGCACCTGGAACTCGACGTGGCGTGGGGCGATGACCAGCTTCTCGATGAAGACGCTGTCGTCGCCGAAGGCCGCGAGCGCCTCGCGCCGGGCGGCCTCCAACGATTCGACGAACTCGCCTGCGTCCCGCACGACGCGCATGCCCTTGCCACCGCCGCCCGCCGCCGCTTTGAGCATGACCGGATACCCGATGCGCGCCGCCTCGCGTTCCATGGCCTTCACCTCGCGCGCCGCGCCCGCGTAGCCGGGGACAGTTGGCACGCCCGCCCGCTCGACGGCGCGCTTAGCGGCGGTCTTGGAGCCCATCAAGCGGATCGCTTCGGGCGGCGGGCCAATGAAGACAATGCCCGCCTCCGCGCAGGCCTCCGCAAGCTCGGCGTTTTCCGAGAGGAAGCCGTAGCCGGGATGGATGGCCTCCGCGCCGGTCTGGCGGGCGGCTTCGATGATGCTGGGGATACTGAGATAGCTCTCGCGGGCGGGCGCGGGACCGATGCGCACGGCGATATCGGCGGCGCGGACGTGCATGGCGTCGCGGTCAGCGTCGGAGTAGACGGCGATGGTGGCCGCGCCCATCTCCTGGCAGGCGGCCATGACACGCACAGCGATCTCGCCCCGGTTGGCTACCAGGACGCGCTTGAATGGAGGCTTTGGCTTACTCATCAGTCGTCGCCCAGCTCGCCGTGCGCTTCTCGAGGAAGGCGCGGATGCCTTCCTGGCCTTCGTCGCTGACGCGCAGGCCGGCGATGGTGTTGGCCGTCAGCTCGCGCGCCGCGGCATCGGGAAGGTGTGTGACGGTCATGGCCATGCGCTTGGCGGCCTTGACGGCGGCGGGACCGCTGAGCGCGAGGTTGCGTAGGGCGGCGTTGACCGCGTCATCTAGTTCAGCGGCGGGAACGGCCTGATGGATAAGGCCAATCGCCAGCGCGCGGGCGGCGTCGAAGCGCTCCGCCGTCATAAAGAGGGCGCGGGCGTGGCTCTCACCGATCTTGCGGACGGCGAAAGGCGAGATGACCGCTGGCGCGATGCCCAGCCGCGCCTCGGTGAAGCCAAAGCGCGTGTCCTCGGCGGCGATAGCGATATCGCAGACTGACGTCAGGCCCACGCCGCCACCCAGCGCCGCGCCATGGATGCGGCCGATCACCGGATGCGGGCAGGTGTCTATTGCCCGGAACATATCAGCCATGCGCAGCGCGTCGGCGACGTTCTCGTCATGGGTGGCGTCGAGGCTGGAGCGCATCCAGTTGAGGTCGGCGCCCGCGGAGAAGCTGCGCCCCGCGCCCCGCAACACCACCGCGCGGATGCTGTCATCGCCGCTCAGATGCGTGAACGCGTCGTGCAGCTCGGCGATTAGCCGCTCGTTGAAGGCGTTGTGCACCTCGGGACGGTTGAGCGTCACGACCGCCGCTATGCCCTCGTGGGCGATTGTGAGATGCTGGTAGTTCGGCCACGCGCTCGCCGGTTGGGACTCATCGCCGTTGATGCCATCACCCATGTGGAAGCGCCTCCTCGCGCTGGGAAGGATGTCTTGGTTGCGGGCGTGCTCACATTCTCGCATGCTCGCCCGATTGTCAGTATGCGCCAGCGCGTGGGAGTGGGTCAATCCGATATCATGATGGTGTCAGGAGGCGTGGCTACAGCGTGATGGCAAGTGGGCGCTGGCTGCTAGCGTCGAGTGGCGGTGAGCCTTTCCTGATGTTGTCCAGGCAAATCGCCGTTGAGGTAGGCGGTTTGTCTCCCGTCGTGGCTGCTACAATGTGGACAGTGCGTGGAAGCCGATCACTTGAGCGCTCGTCGGGAGGAGGCGAGGATGGCGCGCGTCGTCGTGACGAGCGACCTGCATCTGGGCATCACAGACGCACAGGTCCTGCGGCGCCATGCGGCGGACATCGCCCAGGAGCGGCCCGACCTAACCGTGCTGGCGGGCGACATTGGCGAGGGGCTGGGCCGATTTCGCGCGTGCCTCGATATCTTCCGGGATCTGCCTGGCGCGGTCGCCGTGCTGGCGGGCAATCACGATGTCTGGGCGCGACATGGCCATCACAGCGCCGGGCTATGGGAGAGCGAGCTGCCCGAGGCGGCGCGCGCGGCGGGCATGCTGTGGTTGGAGGACGAAGTGTGGCGGCAGGATGGGCTAGCCGTCACGGGTTCCATCGCCTGGTATGACTACTCCGCCGCCGCGCCGCATCTGGGCAAGACGGCGGAATTTTGGGCGAAGAACAAGGGGCGCTGGAACGCCGACGCGCGATTCGTAGACTGGCCGTGGTCAGATCAGGAGTTCGCCGCTCGCGTGGGCGACGCGCTGGTGGAGCGGGTCGCTCAGTTGGAGGCCGATCCGACCGTCGAAGCGATCCTGGTGGTGACGCACGTGCCACTCTACGAACAGCAGATGCTGCGCAAGCCGCATGACCTGGACTGGACGTTCGGCAACGCCTACTTCGGCGCCATGACGCTCGGAGAGCGGCTGCTGTTTGCGCGCAAGCTGCGCCGCGTGATCAGCGGGCATACGCATGTCCCGCGTGATGGCAGAGTTGCCCGCGCGGGCGAGCCCGTCCGCGCGCAGGTGATCCATAGCCAGTACGGCGCCCCTGCCTCCATCACTTTCGAATACCCGTGAACCCGTGCCTTATAGACTTTATAGACTTTCCCCCGCGCTGGCGCCAGCGCGGAATACAAGCGGATGGGAGGAACGCATGGCCAAGATCGTTATCACGAGCGACCTACATTTGGGCATCACGAAATCGCATGAGATTGAGCCGCTGGTGGCCGCGATAGGCGCCGAGCGGCCCGATCTAACGGTCATCGCCGGTGACATCGGCGAGGGCGAGGCGAACATCCGTGACTGCCTGGCGCTGTTTCGCGGGCTGCCTGGCGCGGTCGCGGTGATCGGCGGCAACCACGACGTGTGGGCGCTCAGCGCGCCATGGAAGCTCGGTGGGCCGAGCAGCCAGGAGATGTGGGAGCGCGTGCTACCGGGCGCTACGAGCGAGGCCGGCATGCTCTGGCTGGAGGAGGAGGTCTGGCGGGCTGGCGGGCTGGCGGTCGCGGCCACAATCGCATGGTATGACTACTCAGGCGCGGCGGAGGATATTCCCCCTCAGACGGAAGCGTACTGGGTCGAGTTCAAGCGCACGCCACTTCCCGATGGGAGGCTCATCAACCCCGACTCGAAGTTCATCAACTGGCCGTGGTCGGATGTCGAGTTCGCCAGAGCGCGAGCGAACGAGTTGGTGGAGCGGATGGCCAGGCTGGAGGCGGATGCCAGCGTGGAGTCGGTCTTGCTGGTGACCCATGTGCCGGTCTTCCGTGAGCAGCTAATCATCAAGCCAGATATTCCCAAGTGGGGCTACGGCAATGCCTTCTTCGGCAATCTGACGCTGGGCGAGCGCGTGCGCGGCATGCGCAAGCTGCGGGCGGTAGTCAGCGGGCATACGCACATCGGCGTGAAGGCGACGACCGCGCATGAGGCCGGGCCGCTGCCGGTGTGGGTGACCACGAGCGATTTCCACAAGCCGACGTACGTAGTGTACGATTCCGCGACGGGCGCGCTGAGCGACGGCGCGATCTGAAGCGCGAGAGAGTGGGTGACGAGATGGCGGAGATCAGCGCGATCGTCGTGGGTGGCGGCGTGATGGGGCTGGCGGCGGCCTGCGCGCTGGCCGGGCGAGGCGCGCGGGTGACGCTGCTGGAGCGCCACACCGTTGGGCATGACTGGGCCTCGTCGCATGGGCTGACACGCGCGATCCGGCATGAGTATGGCCCGACTGCGATCTACACCCGCATGGTGGCGCGCAGCCTGACGCTCTGGCATGAGCTGGCGCGCGAAACGGGGCGGACGCTCTACGCTGAGACGGGCGTGCTGACTCTAGGGCAAGAGAGCGATGGGCAGACGCTGGCCGGCTATGATGTGATGCGCACAGAGGGGTTGCCCGTCGAGCGGTTGACGCCTGAGGAATGCGCCGGGCGGTTCCCACAGTTCCAGCCCCAGGGATACTCCGCGATCACCTGGAACCCGCGCGGCGGAATGCTCTACGCCTCAGAGTGTCTGGCCGCGCTGCGTGAGCGGCTGGCGGCGCGCGGTGGGGCGCTGCGCGAGGGCGCGCCGGTAACGCGGGTGGAGCAGACCAAAGCGGGCGCGCGCGTCTGGCTAGGGGGCGGCGAGACGCTGGCGGCTGACTATGCGATAGTGACGGCGGGGCCATGGGTCCACGATGTCCTGCCAGACTTCGCGGCTCCTGTACGCGCGACGCGGCAGCAGGTCCTCTATCTGTCGGGCGCGGATCCCGCGCGGTTCTCCGTTGGGGACTTTCCGGTGTTCCTGGCGGAGATGGAGTGCTACGGCTTCCCTCTGCAAGGGCCAGGGTGGCTGAAGATCGCCTCGCACGTAACCGGCGCGACGGTGGACCCGAATGCCAGCTATGAGCCTGACAATGGCGAGATCGCGTTCGTGCGCGACTTCATCCGGAGGGTGATTCCCGCGGCGGATGGGCTGGATATCGCGCTGGTGGACCGCTGCATGTACGACATGACGCCCGATGAGGACTTCATCCTGGACCGGATGCCGGGGAGCGAGCGCGTGGTGGTCGGGTCGGGCTTCTCCGGGCATGGCTTCAAATTCGGCGCGCTGATTGGCGAGCTACTGGCAGCGGTCGCGCTGGATCAGGAGCCGGAGTTCCCGCTCGACCGCTTCGGCCTCGCGCGATTTGCGTAGGCGCCAGAGGGTGGCGCGACGGGCGTCTGAGTTGGTTTGACACACCGCTTCAGCGCGCATACCATGACGGGGGAGCGGCCCGCCCGGCATGGGGCGTCACACTGACGGAGCGTCGGCGGGCGCGGAGGAGCGAGACGTGCCATGAGCGCCAGCGAACGGGAGTCCATCCACAACGTCGGTATCCTCTTCAAGGAGCACAATCCAGACGCCGTCGCGATGACGAAGACGCTGGCGGAGATGCTGCGCGCGTCGGGTCGCGAGGTATGGCGGGCGTCGGGGCGCGACCCTGAGCATCTGGATGGGCGCCTCGATCACACCGACCTGGTGGTCGTGCTAGGTGGCGACGGCAGCATCATCTCGGCGGCGCGCGCCTGCGCTCCGCGCGGCGTGCCGATTCTTGGCGTCAACTTCGGGCGGGTGGGCTTCTTGACGGAACTGGAGCCGGACGAGGTGGCGACACAGCTCCCGCTCTATCTGGATGGTAGCTGCTGGATTGATGAGCGCTCGATGCTGCGTGCGGAGTTGGAGACGGCGTCGGGCAGGCTGGCTGTCATCGCGCTCAATGATGTGGTGGTTGTGCGCGGCGCCGAGCCGCACGTCATCAGAGTCAAGGTCTGGATAGATGGCTTCGAGTATAACACGACCATCGCCGATGGTGTGATCGTCTCGACCGCCACCGGCTCGACAGCCTACAACCTGGCCGCTGGTGGGCCGATATTGCATCCACAGGTGCGGAGCTGTGTCCTGACGCCCATCGCACCGCACCTGGTGGCTGATCGCTCGCTCGTGGTTGAGCCGGACGCGGTCATCGAGCTGGAGACACAGCCGGGGTCCGATGGCGCGATGGTCTCCGCTGACGGCCAGCTCAACCATCTCCTTGCGCCAGGGAATCGCGTGCGCGTCTCCGCAAGCGAGCATCTGACACGCTTCCTGCGCCGTCGCTCGCCAACCGCTTTCTACCGCGTGCTCACCGCCAAGATTCGGGATAGCCTGTAGCATGTTGCTTGAGCTGAACATCTCGGATTTCGCGATCATCGAGCGCCTGCGTCTGACGCTGGGGCCAGGCTTCAACGTGTTCACGGGCGAGACTGGCGCGGGCAAGTCCATCATCGTAGACGCGATCACCGCGCTGGTGGGCGAGCGCATGGGCGCCGATGTCGTCCGTGCGGGCAGCGAGCGCGCGACGGTGGAGGGCGTGTTCGACGTGAGCGATGTGCTCGCCCGCGAGGGGCGGTCGGAGGGAGCCACGGAGGACATGGCGGCGGGCTCGCTGGGCGCCTCGCTGGCGGAGCTGGGTATCGAGGCGGAGGATGGGATGCTGATCCTCGGTCGCGAGATGACCGCCGCGGGGAGAGGTCTGGCGCGCGTCAACGGCAGAACGGCGCCGCTCTCGACGCTCCAGCGGCTCTCGGCGGGGCTGATTGATATTCACGGGCAGAGCGCGCACCTCGCGCTGCTCAGGCCGGAGCGACACATCTACTACCTGGACCGCTACGCTGGGCTGGATGAGGCCCGCGAGGAGGTGGCGGCGCTGTACGCGGAATGGCGCGCCACCCGGCGTGAGCTGGAGCGACTGCGCGCGGACGAGCGCGAGATCGAGCGACGGATCGAGCTGTTGCGTTTCCAGGTCGAGGAGATCGCCGCCGCGACATTGAAGCCGGGCGAGGTGGAGGAGCTGGAGCGCGAGCGGCGGATGCTGAGCAACGCCGAGCGTCTGGGCGAGCTGACGGCGGCGGTCTACGGGGCGCTGCGGGGCGATGAGGCGGGCGACGAGCGGGGCGCGCTGGACCTGCTGGCCGAGGCGCGGCGCGGCCTGACCGATCTGCTGCGCCTGGATGAGACACTGGGGGCGCAGAGCGAGACCCTGGACCAGGCGATCTTTCTCCTGGAGGATGTAGCCAGCGGGGCGCGCGACTACCAGGACCAGGTGATGGCCGATCCGGCGCGGCTGGCGGAGGTCGAGGAGCGCCTGGATCTCATCAATCGCTTGCGCCGCAAGTATGGCGCGACCATCGAGGAGATGCTGGCGTTCGCGGATGAGGCGGCGCGCGAGCTGGAGGGCCTCCTGAACCGCGAGGAGCGGGCCGCCGAGCTGCAACAGCGTGAGGAGCGGCTGCGGGAGCGAATCGGCGTGGTCGCCGGGCGGCTCTCGGCGCGGCGCGGTGAGGCGGCGCGCGAGCTGGCGCAGGCGATGGAGCGTCAGCTCGACGACCTGAACATGCGCAAGGCGCGCTTCGAGGTCCGATTGGCGCGCCGTCCCGACCCGGGAGGGGTTCCCGCGGGCGATGAGGGCCGCGTGGCGTTCAGCGCGACGGGCATTGATCAGGTGGAGTTTCTGCTGGCGCCCAATCCCGGCGAGCCGCTGAAGCCTTTAGCGCGCATCGCGTCGGGCGGCGAGACATCGCGGCTGATGTTGGCGATCAAGACGATCCTGGCCAGCGCCGACGCCACGCCGACACTCATCTTCGATGAGATTGACGCTGGCATCAGCGGGCGTAGCGGTCAGGTGGTCGGCGAAAAGCTGTGGGCGCTCGGTCAGACGCATCAGGCGCTGTGCGTGACGCACCTGCCGCAGATTGCCGCGCTGGGCGACCGACACTTTCAAGTGAGCAAGGTCGTGAGCGGCGAGCGCACAATGACCCATGTGACTCCGCTGGACGGTGACGCGCGGGTGGCGGAGTTGAGTCAGATGCTGGGTGGCGCCAGCACCAATGCGTCGCGGGCGAACGCGCGCGATCTGTTGAGCCGGGCGGAAGACTGGAAGCGTGAGCGGCTGGCGCAAGACGTGACAGCCTGAGTTGGGTCCGAGGTGGACCGCGAGTGGAGGCCAGGCGCTTGACACTGGAACGCGCGTCTGGCTATGATGCCCCTCATGGGCGTCACAGGATGGCTGCCTGAGTATCTATCGGGCTTGAAGGTGTCGCTGCTGTGATTACGTGTCAACGCTGCCATGCGCAAATGGACAACGGCGCCATGTTCTGCGACTACTGTGGCGAGGAGCTCGGCGCCAGACCAAAGCACAACCGTAGCACCCCACTCTCTGGGGGTCTGACGGCTCCGGATGCGCCTCGCGTGTCTCTGCCTGCCCCGCATGAGGCGGTCCGTCTTCCGAGCGCGATTGCCCTTCAGTTGAGTCCGAGCCAGCGATTCACGGTACACGGCAAGACTGACTATATAGTTGGACGGATCGGTGTCGGGCGCGAGCCACCCGATGTTGATCTGGCGGCCTGGTATGGATATGAGGGTGGTGTCTCGCGGGAGCATATGGCGATTCATGTGCGGCAAGAAGGTGTCTTTGTCGAAGATCTAGACAGCCGCAACGAGACCATTCATAATGGCTTCCGCCTGATGCCACGCCAGTGGTATCCCTTGCGCGACGGTGATGAGATCCGCCTCGGCGCGATAACGTTGCGCGTGTCGTTGTACTACGCATGACTCAGTACGATGCGTGATCTGGGGCCTCGGCGCATGCGGCTGGGCGTCCTCTACGCGGCCATGAGCGCCGCTGGATGAAAGGATACCGGTCTTTATGGCCATACAGGTGGTCATTCATCTCCTGAATGATGAGCCCTTCACCGCGGATATGGATGATGTGCCGCCCCCAGGCGCGACATACCTCATGTTGACGAACCCACGAACGCGCGAGGGCCGCCATGTCCAATGGGCGACCAATGGGTCGTTCCGCTTCATGTTCCCGCTGTCGCGCATCAGCTTCGTTGAGATCATGATGAGCGCTCAGGAGCGGGATATCGAGCCGTTCTATCGCGATAAGGGACGCGCCTAGCGCTGACCGGGCTGGCCGGCGATGTCTCAAACGCCGTGCGCCAGCCGCGCGGCCATGCGCGGCGAGAGGCCCAGCTCGGCCATGCGCCGCTGGGTGGCGGCGATGTCGTATTCGACGCGTCGGAACTCGAACCCGACATCGGTGTCATAGATGAGGTAGGCCGCGCGCGGGTCGCCATCGCGTGGCTGCCCGACGCTGCCGGGGTTGATGATGGCGCGTCGGTGTTCGGGCAGTACCCAAAGCGCCTGGGTCGGCGTGATCTGCTCGCAGAGTGGGCCGTTGGTGAGCGGTTCCAGGCTGGGGAAGGGCATCAACTCTCCGCTATCGAAGTCGAAGCCGCCCGGCATGCGCGTCCCAGAGAGTTGAAAGGGCGCTGGCGGCATGGGCGGAGCGTCATCAGGCAGGAGGAAAATGGTCGGCACGTGCGTATGGCCGATGAGGCAGAAGGTGGTGTCGAAGGCGGAGAAATTGGGGGTTGCGCCGAGGGGCGTGGTGAGATACTCCCATATCGGGTTGAGCGGGCTGCCGTGCACGAGTGTCACCAAGCCGGAACGGGCGCGATCGGGAAGCTGGCGAAGGTAGATGCGCTCCTGGGGTGTAAGCTGCTCGCTGGTCCATTCGGCGGAGTTGGCGGCGACGCCAGTGAACTCGTCCAGATCGAGCTTGCCGATGGCGGCCCAGTCATGATTGCCCGCGATGGAGATGGCGCAGTACTCGCTGACGGTGCGGACACACTCGGACGGCTGAGGGCCGTAGCCGACGATATCGCCCAGGCACCAAATCTCGTCAATGGTCGTGCGCTGCTCGATGACGAACTCCTCGACGTCGCGCAATACAGCGGTGAGCGCTTCGTAGTTGCCGTGGATATCGGCCAGAATCACATATCGCATGACACTCCGCTCTCCGCCTCATGGCTCCGACGCCACTGCTTGGCAGTATACACCTCTGCGCCATGATCGGCGCCCCAAGTGGGTCCCAAGTGGGGTGTATCGCGCCAGGCGCCCGCGTTTGCGTAGGCGGTGGGACTTTTGAGCTTGCCCGAATGGCGATGGACATGACTGATAGCGCCACACGCGAGACGCGCGTAGGCGCCCATGCGTATATGATGACGAGCGATCACGAACGGCGGCGGGCGGCGCCGAATGGCTGCTCGCGCAGCATGCGGGCGGCCGCTTTGGGGGCCGTGGTATAGTTCAATCAGCGCCACCGCGTGAGCGCCTGGGCGGCCGTCGGGTTCCAGGCGCGTGGAGCGAATCAAGGGAGGCAGAGGTCTGGACTCAGCTGAGGTTGCCAAGATCATCGCGGATATCGCCGTAGATAAGAAAGCCGCGGACGTCGTTATGCTCGATATTCACGAGCAGTCAGTCATCGCCGATTACTTCGTTATCTGCACGGGCTCAAACCCACGACAGATCCAGGCGATCGCGAGCGCGGTTGAAGACAAGCTGAGCGAGCTTGGGGTCGCGACGCGCGGCTTCGAAGGCTCGGCGGAAAACGGCTGGATGCTGCTTGATTGCGGTGATGTGATCGCGCATATCTTCGGCCCCATGGAGCGTGAGTTTTACCGCCTCGAGCGCTTGTGGAGCGCGGCTCCGACAGTGGTGTATCTTCAATAGTCCAGGGCAGGCCATGCAGCCTGCCGCGATGGCGCTAGCTGTCCGCGGAGAAAGGTGACGGCGATGGTGACGTTACGCAACCGATATTTCCTGGAGGGTGTGCTGCTGGGCAGCCTGGCCGGTGTGGCGCTTGGCTCCCTCATCGCCTTTCAGGTAAGCAGCGAGCGCATCTCGGTCGCGCGACGCATGGTGACGCGGGTGGTCCGCCAAAAGGAGCCCGCGATCAACTTCTCGCTGATCCGCCAGTAGCCGGGTAGCGCGCGAAACAGCGAAGACGCGCAATGGGGCGGCCGCCCAATGGCCAGCGCTTATGCTGGATGGGCTGGTCGCCCCGCTGGCTGCCCGGGCTCTCGAGTGGCGGGCGGCGCCAACTGAGCCGCGAGTGCGGGGAAGGACTGCGCCCGCGCGCGGACGAACGCCATCAGACGAGCGATGAATCGCGAGGTGTCAAATTCTTCGGCATGGTGGCGGATGGTGTCGGGATTAAACCATTCATCGCGGAAGCTGGTGACCGCGTTCTCCAGGGCCTGAGAGGTCTGCTGCTGGAAGAGCACGCCGGTCTGTCCCGGCAGGACGGTCGCCAGCGCGCCACCCGCGCCATAGGCGATGACGGGCTTGCCCGTGGCCTGGGCCTCCACAGGCGCGATGCCGAAGTCCTCTTCGCCGGTGAAGATAAACGCCCGGCAGCCGGCAAGCTGCTCATACGCTTCGCGGTCGCTCAGGCGCCCGAGGAACGTGACGTTCTTGCCAGCCATAGCGCGCAGGCGCTTCTCATCGCGGCCTTCGCCAACGATGCGCAATGGGAGGCCGAGCCTGGTGAACGCCTCCACTGCCAGGTCTATGCGCTTGTAGGGAATCAGGCGCGCGATGATGAGGAAATAGTCGCCGCGCACGCGCGAAATGGGAAAGCGCGACGTGTCTACCGGGGGCGGAATGTAGATGGACTCCCGGCGATAGTACTTGGCGATGCGCGCGGCGACGGCTGGCGAGTTGGCGATGAAGTAGTCCACGCGCGCGGCGGTCGCGACATCCCAGAGGCGCAGCCAGCTCATGAGGGGAGCCAGCGCCAGACGCGACAGGCCGCCGACGCGCTCGCGCGCCACGTAGTTCTCGAAGCTCCAGGCGAAGCGCATGGGGGTATGGCAATAGCAGATGTGCAGGGCGTCGGGCCGCGTGATGACACCTTTGGCGAAGGCGCTGCTGTCGCTGATGATGAGATCGTAGGCGCTGAGGTCGAATTGCTCGAAGGCCATGGGATAGAAAGGCAGATAAGGCTGATGGCGCCGCGTGACCATCGGGAAGCGCTGCATGAAACTGGTGCGGATGTCGAGCGAGCGGAAGGCGGAGTCAACGCGCGCGGGATCGTAGATGGAGGTGTAGATGGGCGCGTCCGGGAACATGCGCGTCATGGCGAGCAGCATGCGCTCGGCGCCGCCCATCTGATTGAGCCAGTCATGCACCAGCGCGACTCGCATGGCGTTCAGTTCTCCTGGGTCTCAGGCGGGACAGACTGCTGACCCGCGCGTACTACCCGATACCTAATAGGCGCCCTGGCTGCCGAGGACAGCGGGCAGTGTGCGCAGCGCGATCTGCAAATCGAGGTTCAGGCTCCAGTTCTCTATGTAGTAGATGTCCATGAGCACCATTTCATCGTAGTCGAGGTCGCTGCGCCCGCGCACCTGCCAGAGGCCGGTCATACCCGGCAGCATCTCGAAGCGCGCCCGCTCCCAATCCTCATAGTTTTCAATGCGGGCAGGCATGGGGCGCGGGCCAATCAGACTCATGTCACCTCGCAGCACGTTGATGAGTTGCGGGATCTCATCCAGGCTGGTACGACGGATGAGCTTGCCCACGCGCGTGCGGCGCGGGTCGTCTTTCGCCTTCACCTTGCCCTTGTTTTCGCCTTTTTCGTTGGTGAGCACCTGGTTGAGGAGCTTGTCAGCGTCCACGCGCATCGAGCGGAACTTGAAGAAGCCGAATGGCTGGCCGCGATATCCCAGGCGGGGCTGGGTGTAGAGCACGGGGCCTGGCGAGTCGAGCTTGATCGCCAGCGCGATCAACAGCCAGATAGGCAGGCCGATGATCAGCACGGCGAGCGCGCCGGTCACATCAATGATGCGCTTGATGCGGTACTGTATCGAGTTCGTAAGGCTGCGGCGCAGGCCGATGAGCGGAATGCCTTCGAGCGCGTCCACGTCAATGCGCGAGAGGCTGAGCTCATAGAGATCCGGCACCAGCCGGAAATCGGAGCCCGCGCGCTCACAAACGCTGACTGTGCTCAATATTCGCTCGTGCTGATGCGAGGGGATGGCGATGATCACCTGTTCGATGCGATGTCCGCGCAAGACGGCATCGAGGTCGCTCATATCGCCGAGGCAGGGGAAGCGCCCAAAGTCTTCCTGTGGAGCGTCCTCCTCGCGCACGAAGCCAACGATGTGATAGCCCAGGCTGGGCGAGGCGGCCACCTGCTGCATCATCAGCTTGCCGAGTTTGCTGGAGCCGACGACCAACACAGGTGTCAGGTTGACTCCGCGGCGGTAGAGCAGGATCAGGAATCCGGATATCAGCAAGCGCATGAGGCCGACAAGGACGATGATAGTCACCCATGCCAGCGTGACGAGCGCCCGCGCGTTCTCAACAAAGATGTCGGTGCGCTGGAATACGTATTCATAGACGGTGAAAATGGCAAATGCGGTCGTCGCGGCGGAGCCGATGATCCACACCTGGCGAAACCAGGTCCCAGCTGTGCGCAGACGGTAGAGTCCCTTGAGCGCGAATGCCAGCAGTAGCACTATCGTGGCGACGATCTCAATCCCGAGGAAGCTGGAGAACGTCTGATACAGGTAGGGTGTGGTGAAGCGTACGCCAGCGAACAGGATGAAGCGGATGTAGTACGCGACATAGAAGGAGGCGCTGATGGCGGTGGCGTCGAGCAGGAAGAGCGAGGCGCGCCCCATCAGCGAGCGGACCTTGCGCCGCCGGAGCCGCTCATCAACACTATAGATTGGCAGGACGGGCTGAGCGGCGGGGGCGGGCCATGCATGATCGGACGTCCCAGGTCGAGCCGCCTGCGCTCGCGCGTAATCGGCCCCGATACGCCGCTGCTCACCGACATCCATTACACATGCTCCATGATGATTCTCTACAATATCTCCGGCGCGCGCTGCTCGGCGCGCGTTCGCGATTCATCCGTCGCCCGCCACCGCGGCATAGGTGTTGACATATCGCCAGGCCATCTGCTCGGGTGAGAAGCGTCTCGTCCACTGTGGTCCCTCGGCACGGACGCGCTCTGGAAGCGTGGGGTCAGCTAGAGCGTCACGCATGGCCTGTGCCAGCGCGTGCGCGTCATCGGGCGGCGCCTGAATGGCGACCGGCCCGCCCGCCTCTGGGAGACTGGAGACGTTTGACGTGAGCGTGGGGACGCCACAGGCCAGCGCCTCGGCGACTGGCAGCCCGAACCCTTCGTAGAGTGAGGGATAGAGGAACAGCGCAGCGCCAGCGTACCACAGCGCCTGCTCTTCACGCGATACGTATCCCGCAAAGGTCACGTTCCGCTCAAGGCCAAGCGCGCGCACGCGCTCGAAGAGCGGCTGATAGTACCAGCCCTTTGCGCCAGCCAGAATCAGTGGTGGTGTTGACGGCGCCGCCGCCAGCAGGCGGGCGTAGGCCTCAACGAGCGTCACCAAGTTCTTGCGCGGCTCCAGCGTCCCAAGGTAGAGCAGGTAGCGCGGGGGCAAGCGATGGCGCGCGCGGAATGCGTCGAGCCGGGCCGAGTCGGGCTCCGGCCGGAAGTCGTGGCTGATACTGGGATAGATCACGCGCACACGATTTGGCGGGACGCCGAACGCCGAGATGATATCCTGGCGAGTCGCCTCCGAGACGGCGATGATGGCGGCGGCGCGGCGTGCGCTGCGCTCGGTGAAGAGCCGCTGGTAGACGCGGCGCGTGGGGCGGAAGAACTGCGGATAGCGGACGAACGACAGGTCGTGGATTGTGACGATCGCGGGAACCGATACTCGCTCAGGCAGTACATTGACAGGCGCATGGAATATCTGAGCGCCCGATCGGCGGATCTGTCCAGGCAGGTCGAGTTGTTCCCACAAGATACGGCGCGCCGCATTGGAGGTGCGCCAGCGCGAAGGGACGAGGCGGATGCGCGGGCTCTTGCCCATTGAGCTGGCCGCGGCGGGAATCGCTTCCTGAGCGTTGATAAAGACGGTGCAGGTCAGGTCGTCATCCACGCGGCAGAGGGCGTCGAGGAGGGTATAGGTGTAGCGGCTGACCCCGGCGTTGCGGTAGGACTCGGCGAACGAGACGAGCTGGGCGTTGATCGCGACGTGTGTCACAGCGACTCTCCCACCGCATGGTCTTTCGATGACAGCCCATTCGGCTCTATGATGCGCATAACCGCTCCAGTCCACGCCCATTCATTCTGGCAAACGCGCGCCCTCAGGGCGCGGTAACGGCGTTGGGGCGGCTGGGTTCAGGCCAAATGGTCTTCGATACGGAAGCCGCGGCCTTTAGCGAAGGAGAGCGACTTGAGCGCGAGCGCCTCGATAGCGGGGGCCTGGGCGCCGATGATCGGGGCGAGTGGCAGGTCGAGCGCGCCCGCGTAGCGGACTTCCTGGCCGCCAAAGCCGCTCTTGAAGGTGTAGACCGTGTAGAGTGGGTTATCGGGGGCGGGACTGTATGGGATGCCCCACATGTCGTAGCGGGTGGCGCCACGTCGCTTCGCCCAGAGCATCGCACGGTACTGTCCTAGCTCCGAGGGCTTGACCGAGCGGTCGCCGCCAGAGCCGCCGTAAAGATAGTAGGCGACCTGGCCAAAGACGACGATCAGCGCGCCGTAGACGATGGTTCGCTCATAGCGGGCGAGGAAGATGCGAGCGTCGGCGCCGAATGTCTCCATGAGCTGGGTAAAATAGCTCAGATCGCGCTCGACGAAGCCCTTGCGCGCGGCGGTGGCATTGAGCAACTCCCAGAACGGGCGCGCGTCCTCGACGCCGCCCTCGCTGATTTCGACGCCTTTCTTCTGGGCATGGCGAGCGTTGTAGCGCACGCGTGAGTTGAAGGCGGCGAGGATCGCTTCGTCGCTCAGTGTGAGGTCCACGATGATGGTCGCGCGCGGCTGAATCTGGCGGGGGGCCGGACGGAAGCCCAGCGCGGCCAATGGCTCCGGACTGGCGATCAATGGGTCGGCGCGCAGAAACGGCGCGCCGGTGGGGCGCTCGCGCCGTATCCAGGCGATCACCGCGGCCAGGCCAGCCCGGCCGCGGTCGTCATCACGCCACCAGGGGCCGCGCGGGGCGTAGAGCGAAGGCGCGCCCATGACCCGCCGCGAGAGGAGTTGCGTTCCGGCCACTGGCTCGTCGCCGTCGGTGACGATGACCCGCAGTGGCGTCCAGCCGCCCAGGCGCTTGAACTCGCCCCACTCCCAGCTCTGCAGCAGGTCCGCGCGTGGGGCGGCGTTGATCGCGTCATTCCATTGCTGGCGGTCGGTCGCCACCATCACGCGCGCCTGAGCCGAAATCGCCACCGAAACGCCCTCCTGTAGATGGCCGTTGGCAAGACGCCAGGAATGACGCCCCCGCCGCAGTGTACAACGGCGCGGCGTCAGCGGGGATAACGGTATGAGCGCGAAGGCTAGGCCGCGGCTTCCTGCGAGTTGACCCGCTCGATGAGCCACTCGACCGCGTCGCGCATCTGTTGCTCCGAGACGAGATGGGTGTGCGGGTAGAGCATGAGCTTGAGGTTGTCTGGATGCTCGGCGTAGTGTGGCTGGGCGGCCTCATAGAGTCGCAGCGCGCCGGAAACCGGCACCATATCGTCCGCACGCCCGTGCTGGATCAGCAGCGGCTTGGGGGCCAGCCGCCCGATGTTGGCAGCGGCGTCGTGCGCGAGCGCCCAGGCTTCCGCCGCTTCACTAGGGGGCGCCGAGCCGAAGAGGCGTACAGGCAGCAGGTCGGGCAAGGGTGAGCCGGAAGCGGCGATCACGCCGGAGGCGCGGTCATCCTCGGAGCCCAGCACGAGCGACGCGACCGCGCCCATGGAGAAGCCGGCGACGATGAGTTGGTCGGCGCGGGCCCCGGGAACGTCTCCCAGCCAGGAGAGCGCGTCGCGCAAGTCGTCCACCGTGTTGCGGACTACTTCGATGAAGTAGTCCGCCGAAATCTGGGTCATCCAGTTTGGGCCGGAGGCGGGAAATCGCTCGCCGTGTCCCCAGGCGTCGGGCAACAAGGCGATGAAGCCATAGGACACGAGCAGGCTGGCCAGCGGCAGCAAGTCGGATTTCTCGGCGCCATAGCCGTGCTGGATCAGCACAGCGGGGAGGTCACTGGCGGACGCCTCGTCGTGGGGTTTGACAAGCAGCGCGGGCACGCTGTGGGAGCCAATCTCGACGCGCTCGATGGATGGGGGCGCGCCATGGGGAAGAAAGTCGGTCGCCATCGGTCTCGTTTACCTCTCTTACCGCTCTTCAGTCGCGTGACAGTCACTCTCGCTCGAAAAAGCCAGCCAACTCAGGCCGCTGGGAGATCATTTCGCGCTCGTACTCCGCCGCAATTGGAAGGAAGACGCCCTCAGCCTCCGCCAGCACGATTTCCGGCTCGTCGGCTAGCCGGACCTCGCCGCGCGCTGATACCATTCGCGCACGCACCTGTGTAGGGCGCGCGGTGACGCGCAGTGCGCGCCCTACAGGCGCCGCGCGGCGGTAGCGAATCTCCAGTCGGGCGGTCATCATCCATTTGCCCGCGAATACCGCGGCCCGGCTGAGAGTCTCATCGAGCATGGTGGCAATGACGCCGCCATGCAGGACGCCGGGAAAGCCCTGAAAGCGCTCATCGGGGGTATGCTCGGCCCAAATCTCATTCCCCTCACGGTGAAAGACGAGCTGGAGGCCGTCGGCATTACGGGCTCCGCAGCCGAAACATGCCTGATAGCCACTGCGGTCATTCAGCATGCGCTCATCGGCCCCATCGAGGGGTGACGCGGGCGGCTGCGGGTCGGTCATAGGGTATGTTCCCTCCATTCGCGGCGATGCGCCGGGGCGCTCAGAGATCGGTCTCGGCCGGCGCGCCAGGGGGCGCGACAAGCGCTTTGGCGCGAGCTTCCGACTTCGCCAGCGCCCGGCGCAGGGCGGCGCTGGCGTCCACTTCGAGGCTGTTGGCCAGGCCGAGCAGGACGTAGAGCGTGTCGCCTAGCTCCTCTTCCAACTCGACGCGGCGCTCGCCCGGCTTGACGCGTTTTGGGCCATGAGTCTGGTTGATGACGCGGGCCAGCTCGCCGCACTCTTCAAAGAGCCGCGCGAGGTTCGCCAGCGGCGGCCAGTACCCACCAAGCGCCATGATGGACGCATCTACCGTGCGCTGCGCGCCGCCGAGCGTCATATCGGCCAGCGGTTCTCTCGCGCTTTGGTTGTCTGGCGCCTGTGTCATAACATGATACTCCCTCAAGCCACAGGGCCGCATGCCTAGCGCGCTCAGGGCAGGGCCACCCGCATAGCGTTTGCTGGCGGGTCGCCATCGCCTGGCGGGATGAGGCGTGCGAGGCCGTCGCGCGCCAGCCCTTCGACCAGCGCGCGCAGCCACGGCTCATCGGACTCAGTGTACGTATTCTTGACACGCGCGCCTAGTTCCGGCAAGGTGAGTGGGGTCTCTGGCGGCGCCTCACGCAGCGCATGGACGATGCGTCCGCGGTAGTAGCGCGTGCCGCCGATGAATGGCTGGGGCGCCCGCCGCTGGCGCGGAGGCCTGGCCTGGTAAGGTGTGGGCGATTCTGCGACACTGCCAGCGGGTGGCTCGGCTGCCGCCATCTGGGAGCGCTCCTCGCGCAGGCGGGCGACGGCCTCGCCAGACGGGAAGAGGGTCAGGGCGCTGGCCTCCTCCCAGGCGGCGCAGGCGCTGGTCAGCGGGCAGCGCTCGCAGGCCGGGCGGCGCGCGAGACAGATCGTGGCGCCAAGGTCCATCAGCCCCTGTTGCCAGTCGTAGGCTTGTCCTTCGGGCAGCGCCCATTCCGCCAGGGACAACGCTTCGCGAGTGACGGCCGCGGGCCATTCCACAGGCTCGACACCGCGAAAGAGGCGCCAGAGCGTGCGCCGGATGTTGGTGTCAACCGTCGCGACCTGCTGGCCGAAGGCGAAGCATGCGACCGCGCCCGCGGTGTAGCGGCCGATGCCCGATAGGGCGAGCAGGCCTTCCATTGTCGCGGGCAGCGCGCCATCGTAGTCGCTCATGGCCTGCCGCGCGACCTGCTGGAGCCGGACGGCGCGCGTGTTATAGCCTAGGCCGGCCCAGGCGCGAATGACATCGGCGGTGGACGCCTCAGCCAGCGCCGCCAGCGTGGGGAATCGTTCCAGGAAATCATGGTATTTGGGGATGACGCGCTCGACCTGCGTCTGCTGCAGCATGACTTCGGAGACCAGGATGGCGTAGGGGTCGCGCGTCTGGCGCCAGGGCAGACCGGCGCGTCCATTCCGCGCGTACCAGTCCAGCAGCAAGCGCCAGGTCGCGGAGCGGCGGAGCGCCGCTCCTGCCCCCTGACTCGCTGCTGTCATGCTCCTGCCTGTTCTCAACTGGCGACCCGAAGACCGCGACCGAATCAGCGCGAAGGCTGCGCGCCATGCTGAGAGCTGGCCGCGGGAAAGATCCCCCTATTCGGGCTCGCGCTCATCGGGCGTCGGGGTTATATCAACAGCGCCGTTGGCGCCCTCCGGGGTCTGCTCGCCTGTCTCTCGCGGGATGCGCGCAAGCGGCGGGTGACTCTCAGTGTAGCGGGCGTGGTGGCGCTGGACGGTCTCGCCATTGATGTCACGGACGACGGCCTGGAAGAAGCGTGTGACGCGGTGCCAGCGCGGTGGGAACGACTCAGCCCAGAAGCGCTCCTCGCCGCCGCGCCCAACCGCAATGACCTCGTAGGCGCGGCCAGCGTAGGCGTATTCAAGGCGTGTAATGGGCGCGCGCAGCAGGATGGCCCGCCGCCAAAGCGTTCGCCGCTCGTTGGATGCATTTGGCTCGGCCTGGTCCCGCAGGGCCTCTTCGTCATCGGCGCGCTTCAGTTCCAGGGCGGCTTGCCAGACCTGCGCGGGCGCGCTCTCTGGCGGGGGGCCTTCCAGGTTGTTGGCGTCGCCTTCCCAGACAATCTCGCCAGGCGCGCGTCGCAGCATCTCTTCCGTGATCCAGGCGACCTCGTCTGGGGCGGAAGGCGGCGCCACACGGCTGCGGATGCGCGTGTCAAAGCGGCGCGCGATCTCCTTATGGCGGATGACCTTGCCCGTCCCGCGACAGGCTGGGCAAGCCTCGAAATCCGTGCCGTGGCAGGCGGGGCACGTGAGCTTGCCCTGGTTGCACGAACAGGCGATGGTTCCGCCCATGCACTCTGGGCAAGGAATGGTTTCGCCTGAGGCCGGAGCCGTCGGGGCCCACTGCGCGGAGGGGGGCAGCGGGGCGCCGTAATCCTGTCGGAGCCGCTCGGAGAGGTCAGCGAGGCGCTCGACGGCGTTTTGCGCCAGCCGCTCAGCGTGGACCTGGAAGTAGCTCTTGGCGGCGCGCGCCCTGCGCTCCGCGGAAGGGTCGGCGATGCGCCCACGGCCGCGACAGCGTGGGCAGGTTTTGCGCCCACGCCCGCGGCACTCGGGACATGTCACAAATCCCTTGCCGGCGCAATGGAGGCAGGCGCGCCTCCCTGAGCCATGACAGCGCTCGCAGGCGCCCAGCATATCGCCGCCAGCGAGCCGCTCGCGACGCTCACCAGCTTCGATTTCGGGCGTGGCGGGAAAGGTGTAGTCCCATACGGGCAAGATCGGCATGGGATCAGGCGGGCGGGCGCCGGTGTAGGGGTCGGTCGCTTCGACCAGCGCGCGAGTCTCGCCGCGCTCGCGTAGCTCGACGCGCCAGACCTCCCCATCATGCAGCGTGATGACAGACATCGCCGACGGCAAGTCAGGGTCAATCAGAAAATCGCGCCTGACCCAGCGGCGCATCAGCGCGCGGGCGCGTAGCTCATCGGGATGGGGATCGTCGAAGATGGGTTTGTCCACGCCCGCCGACTCCTCCCACAGCTCGCGCGCATGGGCGATGGCCTGCTGGACGCGCTCGCCCAGCTCGCCAGCATTCTCGCGGATGGCGCGCACCATCTCACGCGCCTGAAGCTCCAGCTCGTCGGCGTGATCGTCCCAGAGGCTATCGCCGCTCCAGGTGGCGTGAGAGGCGCTCCCGAACTCCTGCTCAGCGCTCGCGCGCTGGCGTTCCTGCCGTCGTGAGCTCAGATCAACGGGCTCTTGCGGCGGCGTCGCGCCCTCATCGCCGTTGTTTCGCTCATCGTTATCGGCCATGACATGCCTCCCGAACTGCGATGACTATGGGGAATGTTAGCGACTATGGTGGCGGGCGTCGCCCGGTGAAGGAGGTGGGGTGGCGTCCGGCTCAGGTCCATCTCCAGCAGAGGGGGATTCGGTAGGAAACAGGGTTTCCGCGCTCCACCCGGCGCCAGAATGTGTACGCGGCGCCGCCTTACGCGGTTGCGGCTTTCGCAAGATATCCCGCGCCGCTGGCGTAGGCTGGCCGCCCGGATCCGGCGGCTGGAGCGCCGCATGGCCCGGCGCGACGGCCTCAGCGGCGAAGAGTGACGCGCGTTCGATGCTCAAGCTGCCGCGACGGGCCAGAGTCTCGGCCGCCGCTTCGCTCAAAGGCTCCTGCCCCTCCGCGAGCAGCGCCGCCAGCGCGCTCACAGCGAGCCTGCCGCCCGCGTCCTCGACGCTGGCGTGGGCCTTCGCCGCGAGGCGGTCAAGCAGGGCGGGCGCGCAGAGTCCCAGGTCATCCAGCCATTCTGGAGCGGGATTGCTCTGGCTGGCGGCGTAGGACGAGAGCGCCTGGGCAGCGCGGGCCACCTCGGCGCGGGTGTAGGCGCGCAGGGCGGCGGTGGCCTCGGCGGGCGGGATACAGCCGCGGCGCTCGACCTCGGCCAGCAGGCGCGGCAGGTCGAGCGTGGCGAGGCGGTCGGGGAAGTCGTCGTAGGCGCGCTCGATGGCGGCGACGAGGGCCGGCGCGCTGATGACCTCACCGCGATACCAGAGGAAGGGGTAGCTGGTGTCAAGGCCGTTGAACTCAGCGCGGGCCTCTTCGGGCGCGGCGACGATCAGCGCGACCGCGCCGCGCAGCAGGGCCAGCTTGCGCGCCTTGCGCGCCCGATACTCAGGTCGCCAGTAGCCTGCCACCTCCAGGTAGACGCGACGGTTTTCGCGCGTCAGGGCGAAGTCGGGCACGAGAATCGTGTGGCCAAGGATGACCGGCTCCGGCTCGCGCTCCAGGCGCCAGCCCGCTGTCTCGCCAGCCCGCTCCAGCGCGGCGAAATCAGCGTGCAGCCGCCGCTCCAGCGTGGAATCGAAGGCGACGGCGTCCCTGAGATTCTGGCGTGCGGTGTCTTCTCCGGCGGCGCTCTCCGCTCGGAGCAGCCGCGCCAGACCTTCATCCAGCGTGAACTGGCAGGGACGACTGTGCAGATAGATCGTCGCCACGCCAGACAAGCCCTCGACATCGCCGAGCGCCGCCTCAGCGGGGATGTCGCGCCGGTAGCCGAGCAGCGCGCGACAGAGGCGCGCCAGGCGGTCGCCATACTGGTTCGCGGCCCCCATCACCTCGCGCGGGCCATGCAGCGTGATGATCACCGGCAGGCGCGCGCGCTCCAGCGTAGTGGGGACGGCGTACAGCCCGCCGCGCTCGGCCACCAGGAGGGCGTCCCGCTGTCCGGCGTCGTCGAAGGAGACCTCGTAGCTAACGCCCATCTGCCGGGCGAGGAAGCAGACGCGCTTGACCGTCGCGCCGAGGCTTGCGCCGTCGTGCGGCTCGATCCGCCAGATGACCTCTGATGCGCTCGCCAGCAGCGACTCCACCGCTTGCTGGTTGTAGCGGTTGACCAGTTCGTTGGCTGTTGGCGCGGCGTCGCTCAAGCGGGTAAGGCAGGCGGCGCGTGGGTCATCCTGGGTGAGGAGGGCGTCGAGTGTCGCGCGAGCGAGTCCCAGGCTGGCGGCGAAGGCGTCGAGGGCGGTCTCGCGGGTGGCGGCGCTGAGGAAACCGCCATGAGTCGTGTTGACATAGTCGTAGAGCGTGAGCCGCAACGCGCCCGGGCCATCAATGCCGTGAAGCGCCAGCGCCGCCGCTTCGTCGCGCGTGGCGGGCTGCGGCCAGGGCGCGCCGGACCACTCATACCAGTCGCCCAGGCAGGCGGCCAGACAGCGGGCCATGCGGACATCGCCGACGATCTGGGCTGGACGGTCGGCGGGGAAACCGGCGTGGGCCAGGCCGAGTGACGCCTCATAGAGCCCGATGAGCGTGGCCAGCGCGCCGCGCGCCGCGCGGGGGCGCAGCAGGCGCGGGGAGACGCCGACCACGCCATCGCGGCGGCTAAATCGCTTGGGAACATCGGCGAGCGCGAGTCGCATCTACCCTCGCCTCCTGCGCTGGTTGGATGCGCGCACCTCAGTAGTGTCTTCAGTGACCAGTTCGTAGAGCGTGGCATTGGTGGCCTTAGGACGCAAGATGCGTCCCAGCCGCTGGATGTACTCGCGGGGTGTGGCGTTACCGCTGACGATGACCGCGACGCCGCAATCGGGGATGTCCACGCCCTCATTGAGCACGCGCCCCGTGACAAGCTTAGTGAAGCGGCCGGCGCGGAACCCTTCCAGGATCGCGCGGCGTTCGGCGAGGGGTGTGAGATGGGTGATGCGGGGAATCATGAAGCGCTGGCTGATCTCCGCGACGAGCGCGTTGTACTCGCTAAAGATGAGCACCCGCTCGTCGCGGTGGCGGGTGAGGATGTCTTCTAGCAGCGTGAGCTTGGCGGGCGCGTCCAGCGAGAGCGCGCGGTACTCGCGCCAGGCGAGCATCGCCGCTCGGGCTTCGGGGTCGCGGGCGCTGGCCCAGAGGATCTTGCGCTGGAAGTCGGCGGGCGAGTTGATCGCCAGGCGGCGGCGGCGCACGAAGGCCTGATAGGCCTCGCGGGCGGCGTCATAGCGGGCGCGCTCGTCGGGTGAGAGGGTGACGGCGACGCGCTCGACCTGGAAGCCGGCGAGATAGCGGTCAGCCGCCAGCGATTCGGGGTCGCGGCGGTAGACCTCGGGGCCGATGAGCTGGTCGAGATCACCGTGGAGCTGGTCGGCGCGCTCTGGCGTGGCGCTGAGACCAAGGCGGAGCGGCGTAAACGCGCCCTCGGCGATCTGGCGATAGGTCGGCGCGGGCAGGTGGTGGCACTCATCGAAGATGAGCAGGCCGAAGCGCCAGAGCAGCTCAGGTCGCAGCAGCGCCGACTCATAGGTGATGATGGTGATGGGCGCGATTTCGTGCGCCCCGCCACCATAGACGCCGATCATCTCGGGCGGCGCGGCCAGCGCGTCCATCAGCGCGCGCTTCCACTGGCTGAGCAGGTCAATCGTCGGCGCGACGACCAGCGTCCACAGGTCGGTATCGGCGATCACCAGCGCGCCAAGGTAGGTTTTGCCTGCGCCCGTCGGCAGCGTCACGACCCCACGACTGCCGGCGGCGCGCCACGCAATCAGCGCCTCGGTCTGGTACGGGCGCGGCTCCAGTGTTGGCTGCGGCTCGAAGGGCAGGGCGGGGCGCGGATCGAACGCCAGATGGAGCGGCGCGGCGGCATGGGCGAGCAGCGCTTCTCGCAGCGTCTCGTAGTCCATAGGGCGCGCGCGGAAGAAGCGTCCGCGCTTGTCGCGCATCAGGCGAGGTAGGAGTGACGCGGCGCGGGGGCCAAACAATGCCTCCGCCAGGGCGCTGTCATCGAGCGAGAGCAGCGCGGCAGGCGGGGCAATTGTCAGATCGCGCCCGCGCCAGCCGAGGGTGATAACATCGTCTGAAGGGAAGGATGCGCTCCTCTCCGGCGTTCCTCCCGCCTCCATAGCCTCCAGCATGATTTCACTCCCGACGTGCTATTGTGGTTTCCTCGACGCTCATTCTACGCGACATGACACGATTCGGGTGTCGCATGGCGTATATGGCGCCGCCCGGCAGGCAGGTATGGACGATCTGTGTTACCCTGAGGGACGCTGGGACCATGTCAGATGAAGGCGTGGAAGTCGGGCGAAGTCTCATGCGGACATGCCAGAAACGGAGCGATAGACGATATGGCGACACAACAGGAGCGCGAGGCGTTTCTGCGAGGCTGGCGGGCCGCCATGGAAGAGGCGCTGGCGGTGCTCGCGAGCGAGGCGAAAGAGTGGCGCGAGGAGGAGGCGGAGGCCTCAGCGTCAGGAACGTATAAGCTCCCCGGCAGCTTCGCGCTGGACGAGGTGCAAGGCTCGTTCCGCGGCCGCCACGAGCTGCTAGCGTGGGTGACGCAGATCGGCCCAGCGGCGCAGCGAGGGAACGATCCTGAGCTGGCCCGCGCGCTCGACGCGCTGATCGAGGGACAGGCCGGTGATGCCGATCGCCAGATATTGGGGCTGACGCCGCATGCCGACGAGAGTGCGGACGGAGCAAGCGAGTAGGGCGATAGGGCATGCGTGGCGATGGCTGGCCCGCTCATGGAGCATGAGAGACTACACACCTTCTGGCCGATTGAGGCGGAAGGCGCGCCACGCGTCCTGAGTATACGTTATACTTGTGCGGACAACGCCAGCCAGATGTGGCGAGCGTAGGTGATGACGCCGCATCTAGCGCATATATGTGTGCCACCAATAGGAGCTCTGGACGCTTTCGGAGCGACAGCGCTCACATGTTGAGGAGTCGAGAGAGGGATGGGATCAGGCGTGACGACAGTGTGTCCCCACTGCGGGCAGGAGACTGATGGCAGCCTGCCCTTCTGTCAACTGTGTGGGCAGCGGCTTGCGACGGACGGGCAGGGTGTGGGGCTGCCCTCATGGCTGCGGCCAGCATCACCTCCTCAGGCTCCGGCGGCGCCAGCAGGCGTAAAGCCTCAGCTCATCGCGAGGCTCACCGTCCTGGCTCCCACCGTCATTCATCAGACGCAGGGGCGGGAGGTCACGCTGGATGGACGCGAGATACGCATTGGCCGCGCGCCGAGCTGTGACATCAACCTCGATGGCGATCCGCTGGTCTCGCGCTTCCACGCGCTGCTGCGCCCGGTTGATGGGGGCTACACGATTAGCGATCTGAACAGCAGTAACGGAACGCTGGTCAACGATCAGGAGATCCATGCGGAAACGCCTCTGCACGCGGGCGATGAGGTGATGATCGGCGAATGTAAGCTGCGCATCGAGACCGGCTTCTTCGAGATCAACACGGGTCAAGTCGCGCAGCAGGCGAGCTCTTCGGCTCCTGCCGCGCCGTCGCCGGAGGCTCCGCTGTACCCGGCCAGTGAGGCGGGGTACGTTGGTGATTCGTTCCCTCCGCTGTTCGAGGGCGCCACAGGGCCGATGCCTGCGGCGTCCATCCCGGTAGCCCCCGCGGAGCCGGCTGGGCCACCACCGCCTCCGCCCCCGCCGACGCCCGAAGAGTTGCGTGAGCAGGCGACGCAGCTCAGCATACAGCTTGCGCAGCAGGCGCGCGAAGCGATCCAGGAGGTCGAGCGCCTGCGCAACGCGCTCGAGGACGCTCGCCAGCGCGTCGCGACGGCGCAAGGCTTGCAGCCCGCCGCCGACAGCGTCACGTATCGTGGCGACCTGCCAGGACTGCGCGACCTAGTAGGCAAGGTCGTCGAGAGCCCGCACCATCTGGAGCTGGTCACACGGCTGGCGAACGTCGCGCCGCAGATCGCCGAGGCGCTCGACACCCTCCATGCGACAGAGCCCTACGCGGCGCTGCTGGGCGCGCTGGCGGACCTGCGCAAGAAGCTGGACGACGCGCTGGCGTAAAGCGGCGCCGAATATCCACACAGGCCCTTCGCTCATATGTGGGCGAAGGGCTTTTATGTATTGGCGCGGCTGGGGGTGGCGCGGGCGTCGGGAATCAGCGCCCGAAGTGCGCGCCGAAAACAGCGACAGCGAGGTAGATGATCCAGAGCAGGAGGCAGGCGCCGAGGACGGCGCCATAGCAGCCAAAGAGGCTGCGGCGGCGGATGTCGAGCGCCTGTTTGAGTTGGGTATCCATGTCGGGCGGGTCGAGCTCGATCTGGGGCGCAATGCCATGCAACTTGGCGAGCAGGGCGCGGAACTCGCTGACGCTGGTCATGCCTTCAGCGGCGATGATCGTATTGCCGTCGTCCAGATCGAACATCAGGATCAGCTTGCTGGGATTCGGGTCGCCGGGCGTCAGGATCAGGCGCTTGACGCTCGCCAGCTCTACCCGGTCCGCCGCCGCTTCCTCGCGGCGCAGCAGAACAAAGCTGTCGGGATAGAGGAGCAGCTCTTTGCCCAGGCCATAGCGCACGCGCGCCAGCGGTTGCGCTCCGCCCTCGCCCTCTGGCGCCTCCCGTTCATCCGAGACGCCAGCCTGGTCCTGTTCGTCTTGCGCCATGTCGCCTTCTCAATGACTTTTCACACTCTCGCCGCGCAATCGTTCACGCGCCCGATGATTCCAGCGCGGATCACGGATATTGTAGCACTGGGTAGCGTTCCCTCCTACTCTTCTCAACAGCGAGGGCGCGGTCATACTACCTGCCATCATCCTTGCCGCTCCTCCGCTCTGGGGGATATACTCGCCACAAGGTGTGTGCGCTGGCGGAGCATGTGGCGCTGGCGCCTCCCTTCATCCATTGCCTCAGCGAGGAGACCAGGTGACGATGACCGTTCTCGAGAGCCATATAGATCGTTCCAGTAGAGAATATCAGGAGAGCCACCAGTATTTCGCAGGGCTGGTGGCCGAGCTGCGCGAGCGCGTGGGGCAGGTCGGCGAAGGAGGCGGAGCGCATGCGATCGCGAAACATCGCGCGCGCAACAAACTCCTGGCGCGCGAGCGTGTCGAGCGGCTCTGTGATCCAGAGACGCCATTCCTGGAGTTCAATGCGCTGGCGGCGTGGGGAATGTACGATGGCGACGCGCCCGCCGCGGGCATCATTACCGGTATCGGGGTCATCGAGGGACAGGAGTGCGTGATCGTCGCCAACGACGCGACGGTCAAAGGCGGCACGTACTATCCGATGACGGTGAAGAAACATTTGCGGGCGCAGGAAATCGCCGAGCAGAACGAATTGCCCTGTGTCTACTTGGTGGACTCCGGCGGCGCGTTCCTGCCGCTCCAGGCGGATGTGTTTCCAGACCGCGAGCATTTCGGGCGCATCTTCTACAATCAGGCGCAGATGTCGGCTAAGGGCATCCCGCAGATCGCGGCGGTGATGGGCTCCTGCACGGCGGGCGGCGCATACATCCCGGCGATGAGCGATGAGACGGTGATCGTGCGCGGCAATGGCACCATCTTCCTCGGCGGCCCGCCGCTGGTGAAAGCCGCGACGGGCGAGGAGGTAACCGCCGAGGAGCTGGGCGGCGCAGATGTGCATAGCCGCAAATCCGGCGTGACAGACCACTACGCGCTCAACGATGACCACGCGCTGGCGATTGTGCGCGAGATCGTCAGCAACCTGAATCGCCGCAAGTCGTACCCGTGGGAGGTGACCGAGCCGGAGGAGCCCAGGCACGACCCGCGCGACCTGTACGGCATCGTCCCGCGCGACCCACGCAAGGGCTTCGACGTGCGCGAGGTCATCGCCCGGCTGGTGGATGGCAGCCGCTTCCACGAATTCAAGGCGCTCTACGGCGAGACGCTGGTCTGTGGCTTCGGGCGTATCATGGGCTATCCCGTCGGGATCGTCGCCAACAACGGCATCCTCTTCTCCGAGAGCGCGCTGAAAGCGGCGCACTTCATCGAGCTATGCTGCCAGCGCAAAACGCCGCTCGTCTTCCTCCAGAATATCACTGGCTTCATGGTGGGCAAGCAGTACGAGAACGGCGGCATCGCCAAGGATGGGGCCAAGATGGTGATGGCAGTGGCGAACGCGCGCGTGCCCAAGTTCACTGTCATCATCGGCGGCTCATTCGGCGCGGGCAACTACGGCATGTGCGGCCGCGCCTACAGCCCGCGCCAGCTATGGATGTGGCCCAACGCGCGCATCTCGGTCATGGGCGGCGAGCAAGCCGCCAGCACGCTGCTGACTGTGCGCATGGAGAGCCGGGCGGCGCGCGGCAAGCCAATGTCCGCTGAGGAGGGCGAGGCGTTCAAGGCGCCGATCCTGGCGAAGTACGAAGAAGAGGGCAACCCGTACTACAGCACCGCGCGCCTGTGGGATGACGGGGTGATTGACCCGCTGGACACGCGGCGGACGCTGGCGCTCGGCATCGCCGCCGCGCTCAACGCCCCGATCCCCGACACGCGCTTCGGCGTGTTCAGGATGTGATGGGCGCGAGCCGGGCTAGCGCGGCAGCACGAAGGCGAGCGCGATCAGGATGGCGAAGGCTCCCCCCGCCAGCCATGCCACCAGCTTGAGGTCGCCTACGACATAGGCGTAGTTCTCGGCGGAGATCCTACCAGCCTGGCGCGCGCGCTGTGTGGCCTTGGCGCGCGCCATACGAGTATCCTGCCGCTTGCCTGTGGTGGCGGGAGCGGGCTTCGTGGCGGGCGCGGGAGCCTTGGCGGCAGGTGCGGGCGATTTTGCGGTGGGGGACTTGGCGGCAGGTGCGGCCGTCGCTTTCGCCCGCGTCGTGGGCTGCGCGACGGGCTTCGTGGTTGCGGCAGGGGTGTCGCGCACGATGGA
>DASTKI010000019.1:0-24532 GCA_035716045.1 Ktedonobacterales bacterium | reverse complement strand
GCCATCAAGCGCATCGGCCATGCCGCCCAATCAGTCCAGCGGCATCGCGGCGTCCTGCCCAATGGTCACCGCCCACCGTCCGGCATATCACTCGCAGCGCACATGACGCCGCGCGGTATCATACTCCCTGGGGACAATGTGGAAGCCCAAGGGATATTGACGAGTGGAGAACGCGGCATGGGGCATCACCTGGCGACGGTCGGCGCGGTGGCGCTGATCCTCATCATCCTCTGGGACATCTTCGAGACCATCGTCCTGCCGCGCCGCGTCAACCGCCTGCTGCGCATCACCACCCTCGTCTACGTCTTCACCTGGGCGCCGTGGGCCGCCGTCGGGCGAGCGCTCTTCGGCAAGCATGAGGGCCGCCGCGAGACGTTCCTCAGCCTCTACGGCCCGCTCGCCCTGCTCTTCCTGCTCTTTGTCTGGGCCACCGGCCTGGTCGTCGGGTTCGCGCTGCTCCAGTGGTCGCTCGGCTCGCTGCTGGCCGCGCCCAACGGCCATCCCAGCTTCTTCACCGACCTCTACATGAGCGGCACGACCTTCTTCACCCTCGGACTGGGCGATGTCGCCCCCTCCCAGGCCGTCTCGCGCGCGGTAACGGTCGTCGAGGCCGGATGCGGCTTCGGCGTCCTCGCGCTGGTCATCAGCTACCTGCCCATCCTCTACGGCGCCTTCTCGCGCCGCGAGGTCGCCATCTCCCTGCTCGACGCCCGCGCCGGCTCGCCGCCCAGCGCCGTTGAGATGCTGCGTCGCCACATGCGCGACTACGGCGTCCAGGCGCTCAACGAGCAGTTGCGCGCCTGGGAGACGTGGTCCGCCGAGATCCTGGAGAGCCAGCTCTCCTACCCCTCGGTCGGCTACTTCCGCTCCCAGCACGAGCACCAGTCGTGGCTCGCCTGCCTCACTACCATCCTCGACATTTGCGCGCTGATCATCGTCGGCGTGGACAACGTCCCCCCACAGCAAGCGCGGCTGACCTTCGCCATGGCCCGACACGCCGCCGTGGACCTCAGCCAGGTCACCCAGACCCGCCCCGACATGCACTGCCACACGCGCCTGCCGACGGAAGACATGGCCAGGCTGCGCGCGCTGCTGGCGGAGGCGGGCGCGCCGCTGCGCGCAGGCCCCGAGGCCGACGCCCGGCTGGAGGAGCTACGCCTGCTCTACGAGCCGTTCGTCTACGCCCTCTCCCACCGCCTGCTCATGCCGCTGCCGCCCTGGCTCCCCGCCGACCACAGCGTTGACGCCTGGCGCGCCAGCCCGTGGGAGCTGGCGCCCGCGCCCATCCAGGAGGCCAAGGCGCGCAAGGTCCACACCCTGGAATAGGACTGTTTCAGGGCAGCGGTTCGCGGCCCTGCGCATGGAATTCGGCTGGCGAAGGCTGGCTTTGCGGCCGTCAGGTCTGTAGCCGCCGGGCGGTACTTTCCACTTCTTGCGCAGGCGGCCAGAATGCATTGAGCGCGACGCCATGTTCGCGAATGCCACATGTGTGATCGGGAGATCAATGATGACTGGACGCATGATCGAGTTCGACGCTGGCGGATCGCCCGCGCCGGGCTATCTGGCGACACCGGACGCTGGAGTGGGGCCAGGGGTCGTCGTGCTCCATGAATGGTGGGGCCTGACCGAGCCGATCCGTCAGGCCTGCGACCGGCTCGCGGCGGCGGGCTTCATGGCGCTTGGCCCCGACCTCTACCGCGGCAAGACGACCACCTCAGTTGAGGAGGCGGAAGCGCTCGGCGCGGCGCTGGATCAGGATGAGGAGCGGTGGCGCGGCGACATCACGGGCGCGCTGCGGTTCTTGCGCCAAAACGGCGCGAGCAGCCCGGCGGATGGTCGCGGCGCGTTCGGCTTTGTCGCGTTCTCGCTGGGAGGCGCCTACGCGCTCGACATGTCCATCAATCTGGCCGAGGAGATCGCCGCCGTCGTGACCTGTTACGCCACGTACCCCGGCCTGGACTATCGCGGCGCAAAGGCCACCTACCTCCTCCACTTCGCCGAGGATGACCCCTACATCTCGGCGGAATCGGTCGCGGAGATGGAGCGGGACCTCCAGGCAGCGGGGAAGCGGGCCGCCTTCTATACCTATCCGGGGACCAGACACTGGTTCTTCGACGCCGATCGCCCGGATACCTACAATGCCGCTGCCGCCGCCCTGGCGTGGGAGCGGACTGTCGCCTTCCTGAACGCCGAGTTGCGCCGGTGAATTACGACGGCGGTATCGCCCGTAAGGTGAGTGGCTCCGGGAAGCGGAAGACACTCAGAGGAAGCGAGGAGCGAACGGCATGACGACAACGGCGATCGAACACTATCTCTACCTGCTGGATGACGCCTTCGCGGGGCCGGACTGGCACTCGCTGCTCAGCAATCTGAACACGGTCGCGCCTGAGGACTGGACGTGGGTACCGCCGGGCGGCGAGCGCTCGATCCGCGACATCGTGCGCCACCTGGGCTATACCAAGCTGGTGGCCCACGACCAGGCGTTCGGTGAGGGGACGCTCACCTGGGACGATCCGCGCCTCGACGGGGATGCGGTGACCGCCGACATCCCTTCGGCTATCGCCTGGCTGCGTATGGGCCACGAGCGCCTGCGCGGCGGCGTCGCCGCCCTCGCCGACGACGCCGAACTGCTGCGTCCGCGCCGGACGAACTGGGGCGAGCTGCGGGAGACCCGCTGGGTCATCGTCGTGACCATGATCCAGCACGACCTCTATCATGCGGGCGAGATCAACCACCTGCGCTCCCTGCATCAGGGCGCCGACCAGTGGGAGGAGTAATCATGCCAACTCGCGCAGAGATTCTGGACACACTTACGGCGTCGCAGACCGAGGTCCTAGCGTTTTTTCAAGGGCTGAGCCCGCAAGACCTGGAGCGCCCAGCCACGGCGAGTGACGTTCCTGGAGCCGCTCCGTGGCGCGCCAAGGACCATTTGGCGCACCTGGTGAAAAGCGAGCGCAACATCCAGCAGTTGCTGCGCCGTGTACTCGCCGGCGAGCCTCCAGACGTTATTTTACGCAGTCAATACCCGGCGGGCATGCCGCTGCCGGGCACGCTGGGCAATCTAAGCGCGCTGACCCCGGAGGAGTTGGAGCGGCTGGAGCTGGCCATCGCCCAGCTCAATCAAACCTACCTGAACGGGCGCCATGACGACAGTCTGGAGCTGCTGGTAGCGGATTATCTGGCGGCGCGGCAGGACACCGTGGACCTCCTGCGCCAGTTCACCGATGAGCAGCTGGCCGCTTCGGTTCCCTCAGTCGGTGGTGACGGGGCCGCCGGCGACTTGTTTGCCGGGAGAGCAGGGCATGCAGCCGAGCATATAACCGCAATTGAGGACGGATTGCGTCAGGGCGTGTAGATTGGTGTCGTTCTGCGCCGGTCGGCCACGTTGTGACCAGGTGGACAGAGGGCCGCTGAGACCGTGAGGCCTGATGCGTGATCGCGTCGTGCCGATGCACATACAGATCCGGCGCCGGCTGGTTACCTAGAGCCACATGCAGACCGATTTTAGTACTACAGCAGCACGTAGTCAGGGCCTAGTCGCCAGGAGATCTTGTTATGCCTATGCCGATGGCAATCTCTCGGTGATGGTCGAGCGGTTGCCGAGAATCCTGGATTCATCGGTACTCCTGTGGTAAGCGCCGCTGTAGTACTGAGCGAGGGAAACGGAACCCACTCAACACGATGGAGGGATCTATGCGCTTCGCGATCAACGTCCCCAACTTCGGCGCGATTGGCGACGCCCGCGCGCTGGCTGACCAGGCCCATGAGGCCGAGGACAGCGGGTGGGACGGCTTCTTCCTCTGGGACCACATCGGCGCGAACTGGGGCGAGAGCCGCTTCGCCGATCCGTGGCTGGCGCTGACCGCTATCGCGCTCGCCACCAGCCGCATCACCCTCGGCCCCATCGTCACCCCACTACCGCGCCGCCGCCCCTGGAAGGTCGCGCGCGAGGCCGTCACGCTGGACCACCTCTCCGGCGGGCGCCTCGTCCTCGGCGTCGGCATCGGCACAGACGCCGCCCAGGAGTACAGCGCGTACGGCGAACTGCCCGACGCCCGCCTGCATGGCCAGATGCTCGATGAGGCGCTCGACATCCTCACCGGCCTGTGGACCGGTGAGTCGTTCAGCTACGACGGCGCCCACTACCACATCCACGACGTTCGCTATCTGCCCACGCCCGTCCAGCGCCCGCGCATCCCCATCTGGGTGGCGGGCTATTGGCCCCACCAGAAGCCCTTCCGCCGCGCCGCCCGCTGGGATGGCCTCTGCCCGCTGGCTGATGAACGCCTGATCACTCCCAACGAGCTGCGCGACGCGCTGGCCTTCATCCAGCCACTGCGCCCCGATCCCAGCGCGCCATTCGATGTCCTGGCCAGCGGCAATACCAGCGGCAAGGACCGCGCGGCCGACGCCGCCGTCATCGCCGAATGGGAGGCGGCGGGCGCGACATGGTGGCAGGAGGCCTGGATGCCGCCCGACGACACGGACCTGATCCGCGCCCGCATCCGCCTCGGCCCGCCCCGCGCCTGAGCGACGTGGGGCGGCCAAGCGCCGCTGGGCGATCAGTCAAACGTGATCAGCGGCTTGATGACCCCATCCAGCTTCTTGTCCATGACCTCGAATGCCCGCTCCATATCCTTGAAAGCGAACGTGTGGCTCGTCATCCGGGTGGGGTCAACCCGCTTCATCTCCAGGACGCGCAGTAGCCGCCGCATGCGCAGCTGCCCGCCGGGGCAGAGGCCCGTCCTGATCGTCTTTTCCGCCATGCCCACGCCCCACTCCGCGCGTGGGAGGCGCACGAACTCACCTTCGCCATGGTAGCCCGCGTTGGAGATGACCCCACCAGCTTTGGTCACTTTGACACAGCTCTGGAAGGTTCCATCCGTCCCTAGCGCCTCGATAGCGGTATCCACCCCGATCCCATCCGTCAGCGCCATGATCCGCGCCACGGCGTCTTCCTTGCTGAAATCCACGATCACATCGGCGCCATAGTAGCGCGCCAGGTCCTGCCGCTTCGGCACGGACTCCACGCCGATGATCAGGCCGGCGCCGCGCAGCTTCGCGCCCGCTGTCGCCATCAGCCCGACCGGCCCCTCGGCGAAGACCGCCACCGTCCCACCGATGGGGATGTCGCCATTCTCCGCGCCCATGAACCCCGTCGAGAGCATGTCGCAGCAGTACACCGCCGCCTCATCCGAGACGCTGTCGGGGATCTTCGCCATATTGGCGTCGCCCTCGTTGACATGGAAATACTCCGCGAAGACGCCATCCTTCGTATTGGAGAACTTCCAGCCGCCAAGCGGCCCACCCGACTGCGATGAGTGGCCAGCCTGCGAGGCGGGGTCGCCCCAGTCCGGCGTAATCGCGCCGACCACCACGCGGTCCCCCGGCTTGAACAGCTTGACGTTGCTGCCGACCGCATGGACAACGCCGACCGCTTCATGGCCTAAGGTCAGGTTCTCGCGCGGGCCAATCGCCCCGCGAACGGTGTGTGAGTCGGATGTGCAGATCAACGCGCGTGTCGTCCTGACGATCGCATCGTCAGGCCCTGGTGTTGGGATGGGCTTGTCCACGAAGCCCACTTTCCCAATCCCTCGCATCACGAACGCTCTCACGGCTGTTCGCTCCATTCCTTGACCGCACGCATCCATGCCAACATCAGTCGTACGGCCCCGCGCCAACGTGGCGCTACGATGGCATGGGGCCATTCCCCCAGCGGCTCCCTCCCGGAGCGGGTCCTCTCCATGGCGGCGTACCGTGCGCAGGCAAGCTCGCGCGCCGCCTCCGAAGGTGTGCGCAAAACCGGCGCCACCGGCCCGCGCTTCGCCTCACCCAGCTCGCCCCTCCCCACATCGCGAAATCGCCCTAAAGAGCCAGGCGCAGCCTTCTCACCCGGCGCCGCTTATGCGCTGAAACGGACCAGCATGCGCAGCCGCAGCCGGCCTCAGCCACCTTGCCCTGGCCCGCGCGAGACTCCTGGCGCGAGACCCGTCACGCGCAGGCGGCGTGCGTTTATGCGTCATAGTGTGAACTCGATCATTGACGTCGCGCCACGTGCCCGGCTACGGTGCGACTATAATACGCGCACAGCCTGACCGGTCATGGAAGCAAACCGGGCGGCGCCGCCGGAGGCGTGGCGGCATGGCATAGAGCACGAGAGGGGTCGCCAGTATGACTCAGACGATGGATAATCCCTACCCCGGCCCGCAATACCCCGGCCCGCAATACCCCGGCCCGCAGTACTCCGCCTCGCAGTACTCCGCCTCGCAGTACTCCGCTGGCGACCACCAGTCGCCGCCGATCGCCAATGGCGCGGGCGACCGCGCCGGGAGCGAGTTGATGCTCGCGGCGCCCTCAGAGCCCGAGCCGCGCGGCCTATGGGGGTTCTGGCTGCGGCTCACCGGCCCCGGCCGCCAGCGGACCCGTGACGCCGCCGCGCGCGAGCGCGTCCGCCGCGGGCGCCTGCTGAGCGTCATGCTGCTGGTAACCCTGATCGTAGTCATCGCTATCTTCCCCAAGGGCTTCATCCCCGTCCTCGACTATGGCACCTTCGGCGGCATCGCCATCGCCCTCGTGACGCTGCTCATCTGCATCCCGCTCAACCATGCCAGCAAAGTCACCGCCGCCGGAACGATCTACTGCATCGGCGTGGCGCTGGCGCTGGCGTGGTCGCTGCTCGCCACCCCCAATGGTCTGGGTATGCAGGACCTGCCAACCTTTGACCTGTTCGCGCTGCCCATCGTCATCGCTGGCATTCTCCTGCCCCGCCGCGCGCCTTTCTTCTTCTGGATCGGCTGCGCCGCGTTCATCATCGGCGATATCAGATTCGAGACCCGCCAGGCCAATCTCGCCGCCTATATCAACGATGTCGGCCTCTACGCCACCATCATCATCCCTCTGATCCTGACCTTCGTTATCGCCGTCGTCTCCTGGCTGGGCGCCGGCAGCGTCGAGCGCGCCATCCTCGAAGCCGACCGCTCGGCTGACCTGGAGCACGCCTACCGCCTTATCGCCGAGCAGAAGCGCCGCCTGGAAGGCGCCATCAACATGATCCAGAACGTCCATGCCCGCGTCGCCAACGGCGACTTCAGCGCCCGCGCCGCCACCGCGGGCGGTGAGTTGATGGGCCTGGGCGTGAGCCTGAACCTGATGCTCGACCGCCTCTCGCGCCTGCGCGGCGCCGAGAACGCCCTGACGGCCATCGAGCAGGGCGGTCGCCGCATAGCGCAATACGCCTGGGAGCTGGGCGCCGGCCACCTGCAATCGGCGCCACCGCAGACCGGCTCGCCGCTGCTCGACGCCATCGGCGGCGCCCTGGACCAGATGCGCCGCACGCTCTACAGCCAGATCTCAGCCCTGGCCACCTCGTTGCAGAGCGTCACGCGCGCCGGTGACGAGCTAGTCAACGCCACCCGCTCCCTTGGCTGGCGCACGCAAGAGGAGGGCCGCCAGGTCAGCGCCCTCCACGACACCATCCAGGCCATGCGCTCGGCCGCCGAGCGCGCCGAAACTTCCCTCGCCCCTCCGGCGGAGTGGCTGGAGCAAGCCACCGCTCAGGGCTGGTCCGATGGCGCCACGCTGGCCCAGACCGTGAGCGAGAGCCTCTCCAGCGTGCGCCAGACCGTCGCGCTGGCCGACCAGACCGCCGGCGCCACCTCGCAGGACACCGAGCCCACCACTGACCGCGAACTCTTCGAGCGCGCCGGCGCCGCCGAGCGCGGCTTCACTGAATCGCTCGCCCAGGCGCGCGCCCTGCTCGCGCGCGTCGTCAATCAGTCCGGAGACCTCGGCCCCCCACGCCAGGCGGCGCGCCCCACACCGCGCCCATCTTCAGGCCCCACGCCAGGCTCCACGCCAGGCTCCAGCTACTGAGCGCATCAGGCGCGTTAAGAAATAATGGGAGAATGACGAGATGAGGGTGGTCGCCCCCTCCCGGTCGCGACCGCCCGCCTGTCGCCCGTGTCCCCACCGGGCGAAGGGAGAGATACCGTGGACAGCGCGCCAGGAGCGCCTACTTCAGCCATCTCCAGCTCCGACGCCGGAGACCCGGAGCGGCCCCGCGCTAGCGGCGGGCGCATCGCCATCATCAGCGCGATGATCTTCGCCGCCCTGCTCATCATCGCCTATTGGGCCATCTGGTATGGCGGGGGCCGCGACCTGCTCGCCTCATCACACGCCGCGTCCTACTACACCTTCGAGAACGCCTTCCCGGCGGCGGATGGCTGGCTCGCGCTGACGCTGCTGCTCGGCGCGCTGGGGCTGGCGCTCAACCGCCCGTGGGCGCTGCTCTGGGGATTGCTGGCTGGCGGCGCGGGCCTCTATCTGGGCTGTATGGACGTGCTCTTCGACATCGAGAACGGCATCTACCTCGTCCCCAAAGGCGGCGACCCGAGCGCCGTGGCCATCGAGATCGCCATCAACGTCCTGACGTTCGCCTTGAGCGCGGTCGCCCTCACCTACCTCTGGCGCCAGCGCCGCTCGCTCCTCTCCCAGAGCTAGCCATGCGCTACACACCGACCGCCCCTCTCCTTCGTGGAGGAGAGGGGCCGGGGTGAGGTCCGCGCTAGCTCGCCAGCTCGGCGCGGATCTGCCGCAGCTTCTCGGCGGGGAGGATGCGGAAGGAGACGAGCAGCGTCTCCAGGTCATTATCCATGCCTGAGGCGGAGAGCTCCTGCTTGACGCGCCCCAACGAAGCGATCTGCTGCGGGCTGACCAGCCCCCGGCTGACGAGCAGCGCGGCGAGCAGCTGGTCAGAGCTGAGGAATTTGAACATCAGCGCCAGATCGCCCAGCTTGCGATGAATGTTGACGCCCGCCAGCATCGCCTGGATGCCCTTCAGCGCCTCCAGCTTGCCGGCGGTGAGCAGCGCGCCGTCTACCAGCACACTGCCGAGCGCTGTCTCGGTAGGGGTCGAGAGGATGATGGCGCGCGATTCCGGCGCCTCATTGGCGACCGGCGAAAGCTGCGAGCGGGGCGGAATGTAGTCCAGCTGCGGCTGCGGCGCGGCAGGCCCGCGCATGGTATCCCATGCGTCGCTGTGCACAGATGACGCCGCGGCCTGGCGCTGGAACTCTACCTCTGGGACAACGCCGGTCGGGTTATCGCTCTCCCCGTCGGGTGGCGACCAGGCGTCCTGAAACGCGGGCGCGCTGGGCTCGGAATAGGGTGGCGGCGTCGCGGCGCCGAATCCCGGCGACGAGTCGAAGCCCGCGGGATCGGAGCCAAAGCGAGCGCCAGCGCCAAGCGAGACATAGCCGCCTGAGCTCCACGGGGGAACGCTGGAGGGCGCGCCCTGGGGCGCGGGTGAGAACCCGCCCGGATAGCTGGAGGGCGCGTTGGGTGGGAAGCTAGGCGGGAAGCTGGAGGGCGCGTTGGGTGGGAAGCTAGGCGGGAATCCAGGCGGGAAACTGGAGGGGCCACTGTTCCATGCGGGCGATTGTGAGGCTGGAGAGCTGACAGGCGGCGGTGTCGCCGGCATAGCGAAAGGCGGCTGCGATATGGGCGGCTGGCTGCTGAACGGGTTGGAGTCGTACGGCTGGGCGAAGGGCGACGACCCTTGCGGCTGGGCGAAGGGCGATGACCCTTGCCCGAAGGGGTTGGCCGGCGTCGGATTCGCGAACGGGCTCGCGCCAGGCGTCGCGAAGGGGCTTGGCCCCGACGGCGCGAACGGCGTAAAGCCCGGCGGGTTAGCGGGATCGAACGGCGTCGTCTCCATCTGCGCGCTGATCTGCGGCGGCGCGGGGCTCATGGCGCCGATCGGCCCATATGAGCCGTAGACGCCAGCCTGCCCGGGCGGCATGCCCTGCGCGGGCAGAGCCCCAAGCGGCGAGAAACCCCCAGGCGCCGCCTGCTCTAGCGGCGAGACGCCCAGCGGGGAGACACCCAACGGGGCGATGCCGCCCCACCCAGCGGGCGCGGAAGCTGGCGTCGCCGCGGGCGTCGCGAAGAGGTGGCCGTTCTGCGCCGAGAAGGGAGTTGGCGCCATGCCCAGGGCCGCGCCCAGCGGCTGGATGCCCCCGTTGGGATTGTAGCTCACGCCGCTCGGTGGGACCGCGCCATGCAGCGTCACGCGCTGGCGTACCCCATCAATGATCCGCTGGAATTCGTGCGCGCCGTGGACCTCCACGTCCGCGACCGCGCGGGCGGAGGGCTCGTAGTCGAAGTCCAGGTCGCCATGCGGCGAGATGAAGCGGAACGTCATCACCTGGATAGCGCGCCCGCGGCGCTGGGCGTCCAGCGCGACCCAGAACTCGCGCCGTCCCGCCGTCGCGGCGCCCAGGTCCACCAGCACGAGCGACACGAGCTGCTTGCTGAGGATATCGAACAACTCGACCGGCGTGCGCGCGGCGCGCACATCATAGCCGGACATGCGCAGTTGCGAGAGCAGGGGAACCGCGATAGCGTCATCGCGCTCGAAGAGCGTGATGAGCGGCGCGGTCCCACCGCTGTCACGCTCCAGCGGCGCCCCACGAAAGGTGGCCTGTGTCATGACGAGTCGCAGCTCCCACGCTATAGAGAAACGGATGCCCGAGGCTGGGGATTGCGCTTCAATACGCCGTTCGCCGAAGCAGGCGACTTTGGCTGCAACGCGAGTATACCATAAGGTACCATTCCCGTCACTGCCTGACACCCCCCGTCACCGATATTGACTAGCGCCAATTTTACACCAATCTGTCAAATTAGTACGATCGGCGTACCTCCCGCGTCGCTCTGCCAGCCCCTCCGCGATCTCTCCCCATGATGCGCGGACAGCCTGGTATATGCGCCCTGCGAGCGGGCGCCACGCCCCCAAGCCATTTGGGCCACCCAGGCGCCTGACCCAATCCCAGCCCGCGAAGGCGGGCTTCGTGGCCGCCAGGCCCTTAGCCGCGGATTTATCCGCCCGGGACGCCACCCACCCGGAACCTCTCCACCCGCCCGGGACCTCCCCATCCACGCGGCCCCTCGCCCATCCGCCCACTCGCCCCGCTACCCATCCATCCCCAGATACCGGCCCAGCAGGTTCGAGCGCCACATCCAGCGCACCAGCAACACCCACAGCGCGACGGCGAAAGCGATGCCCGCGTAGGCGCGCGCCGGCAGCGGCGTCAGCGCGAACAGCGCGCCGAGCGGATTAATAAAGGAGAAGAGCAGGAAGCAGCCCATCAGGCCGACGGCGAGCAGCGCGGGCCGCCGGTCGCCGCTCAGCTTATTCGCGCCCGTCCACCAGGGCGTGGGCGGCTCCACGAAGATCACCAGCAGCAGGCCGCAGAAGACGAGGAACGACGCCAGCGTCGTCTGGGCAATGGCGAAGTCCGCCAGCGTCGGCGGCTGGCCCGTGGCGCCGTCGGCCAGGCGCAGCGCGTAGACGCTGAAGAACAGCGTCACGCCCAGCACGCTGCTAGCCAGCGCCGGTGGCAGGATGAAGCGCAGCAGCCGGCGAACGAGTCTGCCGGGCGGGATGGCCCCAGGATGCGCCCAGAAGGCGAGCAGGATCGTCGGGATGCCCACCGAGAACAGCGTCAGGATGGACCCCTGCCGCAATTCGAGCGGGAAGACGCCGATGACCAGCGAGGAGAGGATGACCAATCCCACCGTGCTGATGCGCGTCAGGAACAGCTTGAGAATGTCCTGCATGCCGTTCAGGATGCGCTGGCCCTCCAGCGCGGCGGGCGCCAGCACGGCGAACGAGTCCTGCATCAGCACAATATCGGCCACGCCACGCGCGGCCTGGCTGCCGCTGCGCATCGCGATGCCCAGGTCCGCCTGCTTGAGCGAGAGCACATCATTCACGCCGTCGCCGATCATCGCCACATAATGCCCACGCTCGCGCAGCGCCTGGATGATGCGCTCCTTCTGCCTCGGCGTGATGCGCCCAAAGATCGTCGCGCCCTCGACCGCCACCCCCAGCGCGTCCCCCTCCAGCGCATCCACCTCCGCGCCCGTCATCAACTCCACATCGGCGGCCAGCCCCGCCTGGCAGGCCAGCGCCGCCACCGTCTCCGGGTTGTCGCCAGAGATGATCTTGGGCCGCACGCCCGCCTGGGTGAAGGAGACTAGCGCCTCGCGCGCCTCGGGCCGCAGCTCGTCGCGCAGGCTGATCAGGCCGACCGGGCGCAGCGTCGCCGGGAGCGTGGACTCGTCGCCCTGGTCCTCCAGGCCGACCACCTCCGGCGAATGGGCCAGCAGCAGCACCCGCAGCCCCAGACGGGTGAGCGGCTGGGCCTGCGCCTCGATGGCCTGCCAGCCGGGCGAGTCGGGGTCGCTCGCATCCACCACATAGCGCCGCAACGACTCCGGCGCCCCCAGCGCGAACACGCCGCGCAAGGGCTGCCCCTCGCCATCGCCGCGCGCCCCATCCGCATCGGCGCCGCCATCGAACGCCACCGCGCTCCACTTGCGAACCGAGGAGAACGGGATGGCCCCGACAGTGGGGCGGCTGGCGGCTGGCCAGCGCGCGGCGATGGCCTCGCTCGTCTTGTTGCCGCCCGGCGCGCTGGCGACGACCGCGCCGAGCATGCGTCCCATCTCCGCCTCGCTCACCGCGAACGGCTCCAGCCCCTCGACATCCAGCCGGTTGGTGGTCAGCGTCCCCGTTTTGTCGAAGCACAGGATGTCCACGTGGCTCAGCGACTCGATGGCGTTGGACTGCTGCACCAGCGCGCCGAAGCGCAGAATGCGCACCGCCCCCAGCGCGTAGGCGATGGCGATCGAGAGGAAGAGGCCATTCGGCACCAGCCCAGCGACGATGGTCGAGTTCTCTACGCTCTCGGCAAGGTTGATATCGCGCACGATCGAGGTGACGACCAGCAGAAACTCCATGTAGAGCACGATCAGCAGCGCGATGCGCACCACCAGATAGATCTCGCGCTGCAGCGGGGTCAGCGTGCGACGGAAGGCTTTGGCGCTGGCGGTGATCTGGTTGACGAAGCTCTGCGCGCCGACGCGCTCGGCGATGTAATAGCCCTCGCCGGTGACGACATAGCTGCCGGAGTAGAGCGTATCGCCGCCCGCGCGGGGGACCGGGTCGGCCTCGCCCGTCAGCAGCGATTCGTCCAGCGTCATGCGGCTGACGCCGAGCAACCGCCCATCCACCACGATCTGGTCGCCCGGCCCAACCTTGAGCGCATCACCGATGACCAGATCATCGGGCGATAATTCCTGTTCCTTCCCGTCGCGCAGGACGGTGGCCGTGGGGCGAGCCAGCAGCGCGATGCGGTCGAGCGTGCGCTTGGCGCGAATCTCCTGCACCAGGCTGACGACGATGTTGAGCGAGATGACGCCGGTGGAGATGAGCGCGTCGCCGATGCGCCCCAGCAGCGCCAGCGCGATGCCCAGCCCCAGCAGCGCCATGTTGATGAAGGTGAAGACGTTCTCCAGGATGATCTGGCGATACGAGCGGCTGCTCGGCGGCGCGACGGCGGCGCCCAGCCCCTGCGCCCGCCGCACGTTGGCCTCCTCAGTGGTCAGGCCGCGCGCGAAGTCGGGCTCAGGCTGCGCGGATGGCTGCTGCGCGTTCGTCGTCTTCATGCTTCGTATTCTCTCGCGCCCATCGTGAGGAAGACATCACACCCACCGGGGCATCGCTCTCAATACGCTCACGGGTCGAGGAAGTCGCGCGGGCTGGGCGCCGGAATCGCGGGGCCATCCGTACACAGGTCAGAGATGCGCGAGATTACCTAGCCCGCGGCCCACCCGCGCCAGCGCCAGGCCCCGCCCGGTATTCATGCCCATCCGTCCGTGCCCCGGCCATTCATGGCCGGAATCGCTTGGGACTGCGCTTGCCGCCCCAGTAGTCGCGGTGCGCCAGCGCCAGCGCGATGGCGACGCCGCCCATCCCAATGCCAGCGTAGAAGCCGTGATAGAACAGCGGCGGATTCAGGATCGGATCGAGAATCAGCGTCGAGCTGATGAAGGCGAACCCCGCCACATAGAGCGCCGTCGCCAGTCGGCGGCTGGGCAGGCGCGCGCGCCAGACGATGACCATCGCCGGTAGCGTCACGATCAGCCCGGCGACCGCGAGCGCGATGAACTCGACGTGAACGGGCGCGAACATGGCCCCTCCGGCGCCACTCTGGCGCGCTATCCGCACAATCCATGCGTCATCACACAGGCTTCCCAACCCGACCCATACGACAAGGCAGGTAGCGATGCCCGCTCCTCGCACAATTGTCATACAGGGACGGCGCGCCGTCCAGCGATTCGCGCGCGTCCTGCTCAGACCGGTGGTGTTTCACAGCGCGCTGCTCGCGCTGCTGATCGCCATATTCCTGCTGGCCTCATTCCAGGTGCGCGCCTACGCGGGCGACATCCAGCGCGACTCCTTCACCATCCAGGGGCCGATACCAACGCCCGTGCTGCGCTACACCCCGACGGAGAGCCATCGCCTGCCCGTCGTCGCGGTGATCGCCCATGGCTACTCCGCCGACAAGGAGATGATGTCGGCGTACGCCGTGGACATGGCCAAGCAGGGCATCACCGTCTACACCTTCGATCTCCCCGGCCACGGCGCCTCCCCCGCCACCTATGGCGGCCCGACGCACAGCCAGGTCGTGGACCAGCTCACCCGCGCGCTCGGCCAGGTAGTGGACTACGCGACGGCGCACACCCCCGACCCCAACACCAAGCTCGTGCTGCTCGGCTACTCGCTCGGCACCATCCCCGTCGCGCGCTACGCCATCGAGCATCCCAACATGCAGAGCCTCCAGGCGACCATCCTGGTGGCGGGCATCCTCACCGACAAGCCGACGCTCAAGACGCCGCGCAACCTGCTCGTGCTCTCCGGCCAGTTCGACCTGCCGGGCATCAATGACATCGCCCGCAACACGATCTCGGCGGCCTGCGACACCCCCGTCACCACCATCCGCGGCACAACCTACCAGTGCCAGGTGAACGCCGCTGACTGGCGCAGGCAGGTGATCCTGCCCGGCATTGACCACATCTCGATCGTCACCGCCGCCTCCACCCATGACATCACGCTGGCCTGGCTGGGCAAGACCGTAGACCCGCGCATCGGGCAGGCGCCCGTCAACGCCGATACCCGCCTGCACTGGATGCTCGTGGCGTTCCTCGCCGCCCTGCTCGCCGTCGCCCCGATCATCAAGCTGCTGACCATCGCCTTCCGCCTCCAGCCAGCCGAGGCGCGCTACGCGGGCGAAGTGGGCGACACGGAGGGCGCGCCGGAGAGCATGCCGCGCTGGCTGGGATACAGCATCTTGCCGGTGGCGCTGCTCGCCGCGCTGCTGGCGCTCTGGCTCGCCCTGCCCACCGATTTCTGGGCGCCCGACCCGTTCCCGTTCACCTTCCTGCGCCAGCAGGTCTCGGCGGACGTCGCGATCTTCTTCCTCTTCGCTGGCGCCGCGCTCACCGGGATCCTCTGGGGTGTCAAGCGCGTCCGCGCCTGGGTCACGCTCCCACCCCGGCGCGAGGTCGTCCCGCAAGCGCTGATCGCCGCGGCGGTGACCGCCTTCCTGTCGCTGACGCTGGGCGCGCTCTCGTCCTACGCCTGGGAGAGCCTGTCGCCGGAGCCGCAGCGGCTCTGGCGCGGCGCGGCCTACGCGCTGATGATCTGGCCGTTCTTCTTCGGCCTGCGCACACTGCTCTACGCGCTCGGCGCGCGGCTCAAGCACCGGATTCTGGCGGACATCGGCGCCGGCCTGCTGACCATCGCCGCGCTGGTCGGCGCCATCGTGATGAACTTCGGGCGCCTCTCCTATCTCGGCATCCTGCTGCCCATCGTCGCGATCATGATCCTGCTGCTCGCCGCCGCCGCCACCTGGTCGCGGCTGACGCTCAAGCATCCCGTCATGCTCGTCGCCACCCTCGAAGCCTTCCTGATGGCCTGGATCCTCTCCGCCACCCTCCCGCTCGTCTCGTAGGAGCGGTGGCGCGACCCCATCTAACCTTCGGCGTAGCGTTCCCCTCGCAGGGGAAGGCCCAACTCAGGCTGAGCTGCGGTAGGCCAGCACTACAGCGTATCGCGCCTCCCCCCTCTCCTCTCATCAGGAGAGGGGCCGGGGGTGAGGTCCGCGCCCGCCGCCATTGTAGCCCGAATGGGAGCGGCCCGTAAAGCGGGGCGAGCCCGCGCAGGCGGGCTTCGTGGCCGCCAGGCGAGCGGAGCGAAGCGCCCCAGCGGGTTCAGAGTTCCCGCTGGGGCCCTTAGCCGCGGCTTGAGCCGCCCGGCGCCCCGCCGCCCCATGTGACGCGACTGTTAGGGCGGCGTATGACCCCGTGCGCCGCCTGTGACGCGCGCCGCCGCTTCCTTAAGCGGTAGCGCGCTAACACGTTGCGCGTCGCGCATGAACCTTGCGGGGGAGTCGGGGGAGGAGTTAGGAGATGGTCATGAGCGTCACACCAGCCGCGCCGTCACGGGAGACGGGCCAGGCCCGCGCGCCATCCGTGCGGCGGCATGAGCTCGACTGGCTGCGCACGGCGGCGGTCTTCGGCCTGATCCCGTTTCATACCGCCGTGATCTTCACCACCGGCTCATACGACTACGTCAGGAACCCCCAGACCAGCGTGGCGATGAACATCCTCACGACCTTCATCTCGATCTGGGGCATCCCGCTGCTGTTCCTCGTCGCTGGGGGCTCGGCGCGCTACGCCCTGGCCTCACGCGGCGTCAAGCGCTACCTCAACGAGCGCGTCACGCGCCTGGCCATCCCCTTCATCTTCGGCATGCTGCTGATCGTCCCGATCCAGGTCTACATCGGGCGCGTCGCCGCGCCCGAGCCTGAGCCGTCGTTCCCCGTCTTCTACGGGCAATTCTTGCTGAACCTGGCGCTGATCTTCACCGGCCAGATACCGCGCGGCCCCGACTGGATCGGCCACCTGTGGTTCATCCCACCGCTGATGCTCTTCGCCGCCCTGGCGATCCCCTACGCATGGCTGCTGCGCACGCCACGCGGGCGCGCGTTCGTGGATTGGCTGGCGTCCGCCGCGCGCGGCTATGGCGGGCTGGCGCTGCTCGGCCTGCCGTTGGCGCTGGCCCAGTGGCTCGCGCTGGAGGGCGTGGCGCTCATGGCCACCACCAGCGTGCAGTTCGCCGCCAACGCCTTTGGGACGGTCTCCTTCCTGCTCTTCTTCCTGTACGGCTACCTGCTCTACCTTGATGGGCGCTTCCTCGTCAGCGTGCGGCGCGTGACGTGGGTCGCGCTGGCGCTCGGCGCCGTGACGTGGGTCGCGCTGGCGTTTGTCCTCCCCAACATGCCCAACCTGGGCGCCCCAGTCTCCGGCCCATGGTGGCGCGTGGCGGTGGCGCTGCTGCGCGGCTACTGCGGCTGGTTCTGGGTGGCGGGCATCCTCGGACTGGCCATCCGCTATCTCTCATTCTCTCATCCCGTAGAGCGCTATCTGGCGCGGGCCGCCTATCCCGTCTACATCATCCACATGCCCATCCTCTCGCTGATCGCGCTGTGGGTCGTGACGCTGGGCATCGGCATCCTGCCCAAGTTCGGGCTGATCACCCTGGCCAGCCTGGCAGTCGCGCTGCTGATCTACGAGTATCTGATCCGCCGCGTTGGCCCGCTGCGCATGCTGTTCGGCCTGCATCTGGCGTCAAAGGCCGCGGCGCCCAAAGCGCAGCGCGCGTAGCGCCCCACGCGGGAGGAGAAACGGGCGGTGCGCGGGCGGCGTATGGCATGCGGCGTGTGAGAACGCTGTGACACGTCCGATAGGGGCCGTGACGGCCCAGTGAGCGAGGCGGGCGACAGTGAGAGCGCTCGCTCCACAGGGCTGTCTCTGTCGCCGCGCGCCCGCATCGTCCAGACATCCCGCGCAGAGGAGCCAAGACCCAGGAGGTCTAAGGAGGCCGCTATGGCGACGCCGATTTCACCGGCCCGCTCCGGGCCTTCATCGCGCGCGCGGGGGACGCCCGCGAACAGGCGCTACGAGCTCGACTGGATGCGTGCCCTGGTCGTGCTGGGCCTGATTCCCATCCACGCCGCCGTCATCTTCAGCAGCACAGCCGACGTCTTCATCAAGAACGCCCAGACGAGCAAGACCATGGCCCTGCTGGGCGTCTTCGCCGGAACGTGGGGCATGCCGCTGCTGTTCCTCGTCGCCGGCGCCAGCGCCTACTTCGCCCTCAACCGCCGCACGGGCGGGCAGTATGTCAAGGAGCGCGCGCAGCGGCTGCTCGTGCCGTTCATCTTCGCTACATTGCTCATCATTCCGCTCCAGGTCTACGCAATCGTGGTCAGCGACCCGACACTGGTCCGCGCGTTCGGCCTCCCGATCCATGACCCGGCCTTCGCCTCGTCGTACTGGGCGTTCTATGTCGAATACCTGCGCGGCTACGTCTACTTCCTAACCCACTTCTCGCCGGAGCTGGCCATCGTCTTCTGGGGCCACCTCTGGTTCATCCCGCGCCTCTTCGCCTACGCGCTGCTCACCCTGCCGCTCTTCTTCTGGTTCAAGAGCGACCCCGGCCAGCGGCTGATCACGGCGCTGGGCCGGCTGATGCGCTATCCGGGCGCGATCTACCTCCTCGCCCTGCCGCTCATCATCACCGAGATGCTCACGCGCGCCACCCACGTGAACCAACTGACGGCGGGCTGGCCGCTCTATGACGACTGGGTGCAGTTCGTGTTCTTCCTGATCTATTACATCTACGGCTACCTGGTCTACGCCGTCTCGACCATGCCAGCGGCGATCATGCGCCACGGCTGGGTCTCGCTGGCGCTGGGCGTCGCCGGTTTCGCCCTGGCGCTGACGCAGTCCGACACACTCACGACCAGCCCATTCAGCTACTCGCTCGGCTACATCGCGGGCGCGCCGATTCGTGGGCTCGTGAGCCTGTTCTGGGTCGTCGCCGTCTTCAGCTTCGCCTTCCATGTCCTGACGTTCACCAATGGCCTGCTGCGCTACCTCAAAGAGGCGGCGTTCCCGATCTACGTGCTGCATCTGCCCATCGTGACGATGGTTGGGATGGAGGTCATCCGCCTCGACCTGCCGCTACTCGTCAAGTTCGTGTTGATCATCGTCGTGGCGCTGGCGCTGACGCTCGGGATATTCGAGCTGATCGTGCGCCGCTTCCGCGTCACGCGCGTCCTCTTTGGTCTCAAGTCGCGCCCGGCCGAACCCGTCCCGGGCCTCAGTGTGCCCTCATGGTTGGACCGCTGGGCGCCACAAGCGCCACAAGCCAGCGGAGGAGGTGACCGATATGCGTAGTGATGTACCGTGGATTCCCTGGCGTCGCCCCACCTGGGGCGCGGGCGCATCATTCGCGGCGACGCCCACGCCAGGCGCCACGTCCGCCCCACCGGCGCCCGCCCCGGGCGTCGCGGGCGCCGCGCAGGCAGTGGACCGCGAGGCGTTCATCGCGCGCAGGCTGTCCGTGCTGCCGCCCGCGCCCGAGCCGAACGTCGTGGCGATGTTCCGCGACCGCTGCGCGCGCTTCGGCGACGCGCCCCACTGGCGCATCCGTCGCGGCGGCGCCTGGATGACGATGACCTGGAGCGGCAGCCAGGCAATCGTGAATGAGCTGATCGCCGGCCTCAGCGCGCTGGGCGTCCGCCCTGGGACAAAGGTCGGCATCCTCAGCGAGACGCGCTGGGAGTGGGTGGCCGCCGACTGGGCCATTCTCGGGCTTGGCGCCGTCACCGTCCCGATCTACGCCTCGCTCACGGGGGACATGATCGCCTACATGCTCAACGACTCCCAGGTCGAGTATGTCTTCGTCGAGAACGCCGCGCAGTACGCCAAGCTCGCCAGCATGCGCGCCTCAGTTCCCCGCCTGAAGGCGCTCATCATGATCGAAGAAGCCAGGATCGCTGAGGAAGAGGAAGAAGCGGAAGAAGCGCGCGACGGCCTGCGCATCATCTCGTTCGCGGCGCTGCGGCGCCTGAGCGGGCATACCTCCCAGCAGGCGGAGACGCTGGCGCGCGTCCTTGCGGATGACATCCGGCCAAACCAGGTCGCGAGCATCATCTACACCTCCGGCACCACGAACCTGCCCAAAGGCGCGATCCACACCCACGCCTCACTCATGGGCCAGGTGCGCAGCACAGGCGCCGCCCTGACAACCTTCATCCCGGGAACGACGCACCTGCTCTGGCTGCCGCTGGCGCATGTGCTAGGCCGCGAGGAGCATCTGATCTCGGTAGACCGCGGCGGCGTCACCTACATCGCCGAATCCACTGAGACGCTGGCGCGCGACATCCGCGAGGCCCATCCGAACATCATCGTCGGCGTGCCACGCATCTACGAGAAGGCCTACGCCGCCATCGAGGAGCGGGCGTTGGGTGGCGGCGCCGCGCAGCGCCGCATCTTCCAGTGGGCGAAGGTCGTCGGCGCGGCGGCGCTGGACCTGCGGCTGCAAGGCAAGCCCATCCCGCCAGGGCTGCGGCTGCGCTCCTGGCTGGCCGACCGGCTGGTCTTCCGCAAGGTGCGCGCGGGCCTTGGCGGCGCGCTGGACTTCTCGATCACCGGCGGCGCGCCCATCGGCATCGAGATCCTGCGCTTCTTCCACGCCGCCGGGGTCAAGATTCTGGAGGGCTGGGGCCTGACGGAGACGATGGGCGCGATCACGGTCAATCCCATAGACAACTACCGGCTGGGCACGGTCGGCCCGCCAACGATGGACCACGAGGTCCGCATCGCGCCCGATGGCGAGATATTGGTGCGTGGCCCGTGCCTCTTCTCCGGCTACCTGAACCTTCCGGCGGAGAACGCGGCGGCGCTGGATGATGAGGGCTGGCTGCATACCGGCGACCTGGGCGAGGTGGACGCCGATGGGTTCCTGCGCATCTCCGGCCGCAAGAAGGAGCTGATCATCCTGGCGAGCGGCAAGAAGATCGTCCCCGACCCCATCGAGGCGCTGCTGAAGAGCATCCCCGCCGTCTCGCACGCCATGGTGTACGGCGACCGCAAGCCCTACATGGTGGCGCTGCTGGCGCTGGACCCCGAGGCGGTGACCGGCTGGGCGCGCCGCCAGGGCCTGGAGACGTCCGACGAGGAGACGATAGCGGCCACGCCGCGCTTCGCCCAGTATCTGGCGGACGAGATCGCGCGCGTGAACAGCCAGCTCGCCCGCTACGAGACGGTGAAGCGCTACGCCATCGCGCCAGGAGACTTCACCATCGAGAACGGCCTGCTAACGCCAACGCTGAAGATCAAGCGCGGGCCGCTCTACGTGCGGTTCCACGACCTGATCGAGGGGCTGTACGCGCAGGCGTGACCTCACCCCCCGGCCCCCTCTCCCATTGGGGAGAGGGGGAGGGCTGCGAAGCTTGTGCATTGTCCCGGTAATCCAGGCAACCGCCCGCAACCAGCCCGCGCAGGCGGGCTTCGTGGCCGCCAGGCGAGCGGAGCGAAGCGCCCCAGCGGGTTCAGGGTTCCCGCTGCGGCCCTTAGCCGCGGCTTCAGCCGCCCGGCTGGGAGGGGCGCGCGATGAGAAGGACGGCGCACCCAAGCGTCAGGCCAACGGCGACGCCCGCACTCATGCCGATCAGGAAGCGCCCGGTATCGAAGCGCGACGCGCCCGCGATCTGGGCGATAAAGGCGCCCAACAGCGCGACCGCCGCCACCGCGAGACTGAGCGCGCACACATCAGCGCGCGGGTCGCCTCGCCGCCACGCCCGGACGACGACAGGCGCCAAAGCGACAATCGCCACCGCGCAGGCGATAGACGCGGCGGCTCCAGCAGGCTCCATAGTGGCGCGCTCCTTTGGGTATAGCCGGATTATACCCAAGTCGCTCCCACTATCAGCGCCCTCTGCCCCCTCGCCTCCGCGGAGGCAAGGGGGCAGAGGGTGATGCCGCCACCTCCACCTTACCCTGCGACAGCGGGAGCGCTCGCCGCCCGCCGGGGGCGCCAGCGCATGGATATCTGCGTTCTCGCGCCGGGAATCGGTGACTCAGCATAGGGCGGGATGGGCAAATCGCCTGGCAGCACACGGTTGGTGCGCTCGCCAGGCCGGTCGCCATCCGCATCCATCATGCGCGAGCCGATGCTGTTCATCACGACCATGTTGCGCCGGGCCAGCGCGGGGCTGGGCGCATAGACGTGGAGGTCCGAATGCATCTCGGCGATCTGGCGCTCGATCTGCTCGGGGGTATGCCCCAGGCGCTTGCACGCCGCGCGCGCACTCGAGCGAAGCTTCGTGGGCTCCGGCGCGAAGATAGCGTCCAGCGCGTGGGCGAGCGTGAACATGCGGTTCAGCAGCACCGCGCGCCCCGAGAGCAGCCGTTGGGTATACGCCGCGTTGCCCGCGCTGGCGGTCTCCTCGATCTCCTGCGTCAGCTCGGCGAAGGGCTGGTCGTCCAGCCGCTCGTAGATGAAGCCGACAACGCCCGCCGTACGGTCTTCCTGCCACTCGCGCATCAGCTCCAGGCTGCGCTCGCCCTCGTAGCGCCGGATGGTCTGGGGAATGCTGAGCAGCCGGTCCTTGCATTCACAGATATAGAGCGCATGCAGATAGCGCACGGTATTCTCGACGGGGAACGAGGCGAAGCGCAGCTGCCCGTGGACGCCTTGAACGAAGATGAAGCTCGCGATGAAGTCCTGCTCGATGCGCTCGAACGCCTCCAGCTTGCGCCGCGCCAAATCCTCCCGCTCCGCGGCTAGCCGCCTCTGCTGCCTGACTGGATGGGTGCTCACCATACCCGCCACTCCCTTCTCGCGCGCGCGCCTGAGCGCCCGCGTTGACCACATCTGGCGCCCATGCCCGCACCCCGCGTACCAGTCCGCGAGGGAACTTATCAGGCTGGCCGCCGCAGCGCCGCCAGCGCCTCGGCCACTTCGCGGCCCTTCGCTTCAACCAGGTCGAGCAGCTCATCGGGCGTGCGCGTATCCTGCTCGCGGCGCGCGTTTGGGTTGACGGCCTTGAGGTCGTAGCCGCGCGCCTCGATCCGCTCGCGCGCAACGCTCCAGCTGCGTTCGCTCTCGGCGCGCTCCGGGAGCAAGCGGAAGAACTCCTCGAAGTGGGCCAGGGTGAGCGGCGACTTCTTGCCGACTTTGATCCCGGTGAGGTCGTAGTACCAGACGCGCTCGGTCGGTTGGCCCTTGGTGAAGAACAGCAAATTGGTCTTGACGCCCGCCCCGGCGGCGGTGAACACTCCGGCGGGCAGGCTGACAATCGCCTGGAGCTCGCATTCGTCGAGCAGCTTGCGCTTGGTCTGGACGAATGCCGTCTCGTTCGTGCGGAAGAGCACACCCTCATCGAGCACGATGCCGCAGCGGCCGCCGGGGCGCAGGCTATCTATGACGTGCTGGAGGAAGAGCACCTGCGTGGCGCTGGTGCGGTAGGCGAAGCGGGTCTGCGCCTCGTCGCCCTCCTTGCCGCCGAACGGCGGATTGGTCAGGATGACATCGAAGAGCGTGGGCGCGCCCTCGAACAGGCCATCGTAGGCGCTGGCGCCCGTCAGCGTGTTGCCATGCCACAGGCGCGGCTCGTCTATGCCGTGCAGGACGAGATTGGCGAGCGCGATCGGATAGATTAGGTTCTCTTTCTCGCGCCCGAAGAACGTGCGGCGGGCCAGCGTCTCCAGGTCATCGCCGGTGGCGGTGTCGCCAAGCTGGCTGTGGATGCGCTCGTAGGACTGGGCGAGGAAGCCGCCGGTGCCGCAGCAGGGGTCGTAGACCGTCTCGCCCAGGCGCGGCGCGACCGTCCGCACCATCGCGCGGATGACCTCGCGTGGCGTGAAGAACTGGCCGCCGTCATTGCCCTTCTCGCCCATGCGTAGCAGCAGCCCTTCGTAAACCTGCGAGAGGGCGAACATGTGGGTCGGGTCTACGGCGTCGAGGCTGATCCCGTCCACGCGGTCCACCACATCCATGAAGTTCTTCTCAGTATCCACCCGCACGCGCTCGACGCCGGACATGATCTCGCTGATGACGCGCTGGCGCGGCGTGGCGTTGGGCCGGTCCCGCAGCCCACGCAGGTAGGGCAGCAGCTCGCCATTGACGAAGCTGAAGACGGCGCCGAGCGAGCCGTTTTGCAGCGCCACGCGCTTGGGTCCCATGCGTCGCGCCCAGTCGCGCCAGCGGTACGGCTCCTCCAGCGAGGGCGTGAAGTCGCGGCCCACGATTGAGGCCACTTCGGCTTCTCGCGCCTCACGGTCGTCGAGGATGCGCAGGAACAGAATCCAGGTCAGCTCCGGCACGTATTGCAGCGCGCCCGCGCAGTTGGAGCGGCGCAGGATGTCGCAGATGGACCAGATGGCGCTATTGAGCGCTTGCTGTGTGGCGTAGCGGGCGGAGCCATTCGCGCCATTGCTTACAGTCATGCGGCGATACGATCCTTTCAGCAGTGAGAACCGAGCTATGCCCTGTCACAAATGGCGAAATCCCACTCATTTGTGACAGGCGCGAATCTGGGAAAACGGGCGATTTGTAACATGCGACCAGCGATGAGCTGTGACATTGCTCGCGCTTTGAACCCCATGAATGCGGGCTTTTACTTGCTTTCGGCGATGAGAGCCAGGAACTCTGCGGCGTGCGTATCAATCTGGATGAGAGTCCGCTGGTTGTTCACCTCACGCTGCGCCTCCTGGCTAAAGCGGCTGACGGGGGCGGAGTGCAGCCATTCAACCCGGCGCACGCTTGAGAAGT
>DASTKI010000018.1:0-19244 GCA_035716045.1 Ktedonobacterales bacterium | reverse complement strand
GACGCGATGACCGTTGCGGCGCTCGGGGCGCAGCGCGGGGCGTGGCGTGGCGGGACCTTTGAGGAAGCCGAGGGCGGTCTGCGCGGCCTGGCGGACGTCCTGGATGGGGTCGTCGAGCAGCGTCTGAATGACAGGGGCGGAGAGCATGTCGCGCAGGCGGCCGAGGGCGCGGGTGGCCCCGGCGCGCTCCTCCGAGGCGGGTGAGGCCAGGTAGGGACGCAGGTCAGGGACGAGCTCGCGCAGGTCAAGGTCGGTGATGAGCCGCATGACGCGCGAGCGCTGGTTGGGGCGCAGCGCGGCGGCGAGGGCCTGACTCAGGTCGGCGATCTGGGCGCCGATGTCGTTTTCGATGCCGGCTTCGGCCAGGGCGAACTCGACGGGGCGGCCGCGGCCGTTGTCGAGATAGGGGCGAATCCAGGCGGCGATCTCGGGCGGGGGCTCGTCGGGCAGCGTCACATAGGCGGCGATGGCGCGGGCGTAGTGGGCGGCGAGCCAGCCATAGAGGGCGTAGGTCATCTCGGCGTCCCGCGCGGCGTAAGCGACCATCGCCGGGGTGAGCGGGCGGCGCGACCAGTCGGAGCGCTGGAGGCTCTTGTCCAGGTGGACGTTGGCGGCGCGGGCGAGCATGGCCTGAAGGCCCGATTCGCGCTGGCCGAAGAGCGAGCGGCTGACGGCCTCCAGATCGAGAGTGTGGCGGGCGGTGAGGCCGCGCGAGGCCAGCACGCGCACATCGGAGCTCATGCCATGGAAGAGCTTGAGCACGGAGGCGCGCTCCAGTGGCTCGGCCAGCGGCGAGAGGTCGCTCAGGCGAAGGGCGTCCACGACGTAGGAGGCGCGGTAGTCGTTGTCGAGGGCGAACTGGAGCAGGGTGAGGCGGTGGGCTGGGTCGTCGGGGCCGCGCCGGTAGTTCTGGACGAACTCGGCGTCGATCGCCAGGACGGAGGCGGACTCCAGGTCGTTGACGAAGGCCCGCAGGTCGGCGGGGCGGTCTATGAAGAGGCGGCGCTTCCACTGGGGCAGCGGCATGGGCGTGGGCGCCACGCCACGGAAGCCGCTCTCACGCGGCTCACCCGGCTCCCTCTCTCGCGCCTGTGCCTCTGACATGTCCACACTCGACTCTCCGCGCGCTGCCGCGGCGCATCTTCCCGATGCCTCCGGCCGCGGACACGTCAGGAGCGCGCCCACGGAGCGGCGGCGCTCACGACTCATCATTCACAGTATACGCCCATCGAGGATTATGTCGCAAACGTCGCGGAAGGGGTGGGGGTGGGCGTGGCAGTTACGCGGCGCGTGACGCCCAGCGAGCCGCGCGAATGGCATAGGGCCACTGCTGGAGATGGGCTTGCCAGCGTGCGCGCATTGTGGCGCGGCGCAGGCTGGCGCGGGAAGGGCGCCCGCGACGCTGGCTGGCGCCGCGGGCTATGAGTGACGGGGGATAGGAATGCGCGGGCGGGCGGGCAGGCGGGGCTACTGGTCCTGCTGCTCCCCGCTCGCTTTGGGGGCGCCCACGTTGGAGACGATGTCCGAGGCCGCGTCGGAGGCCGCGTCGGAGGCGGCGTTCACGCCGGTCTCGACTGCCGCGCCAGCGGTCGCCTTGGCCGCGTCGGTGACTGTAGAGCCGCCGGGCAGGCCGCCAACCTGGGCGAGAGCGCCGCCGACCGCCTGCTGCGTCACGTTCGACAGCTTGTCGGCCACGGCGTCCTTGACCTTGTCCTGTGCGGTCTCGACGGCAGCCTGGAGGGCTTCGCTGGCCAAGCCCTTGGCTTTGTCCTTGAGCTTATCGAAGAATCCCATGAACTAGCTCCTCATTCTCCTCATGTATGCTATGTATGCATGCGCGCCGCCACCAGAGATGAGCGGGCGCGGACAGCGACAGCGCCTGCGTCTCCGGCCCTGGCGTCCCGCTCTATGCCTGGCAGGTGTGGCCAGGAGGGCGAGCAATGCTTGGGCAGAGAGCAGACAATCAGGTATACGCCGTCGTGTTACGGCGAGGAGCGCGCGACCAGCGCCGGAGTCAGAGCCCGCGCCAGCGGACGCGGGGGAATGGATGACGGAGGTCGGGTTATCAGGTGGGTAGAGCCGGAGCATGCGCGGCTGGCGGGTAGGGGCGCGCCAGGCGACCGGGAGGCGGGGCTGAGGGAGCGATGCGCCTGAGCCCGGAGGCGCTGCTGGCGGAATGGGACAGCGGGTAGGCGTGACGAGGAGCGGAGCGGCGCCGGAGACGCGATGCGGCGCTCAAATGAGAACGGGACGGATGGAGTCCGCTCGAATGGAGGAGTATACTTGCCATATGCGCCTGTGCGTGCGCGTAGGCATGTGAATCGAGGGGAATCGAGGGGAAGGAGAGCGGACGATGGCGGCGCGACCCAGCGCGTGGGATACTGAGAATGGGAATGGCGGGCCGCTTGGCGAGCTGTGGCGGTGGGCGTGCCGCGCCGCGGAGGTTCCGGGCGAGCATAGTTTGCCGGATACGCTGAAGCGGGCGCGAGCCGCGAGCGGGCGCTCCGATCCGGAGAGCCAGTGGGCTCTGCGGCAGTATGAGGCGCTGCGCTATACGCTGGAGCAGGAGAAGCGCTCGCTAGCGACGGTGTTCGCGGCCTCCACGCTGGCCTTCTGGGCGCTGGCGCTCGTGACAGAGCGCGAGCCGCGCAACCGGAACCTCTGGACGATGCTCTCGGTCTCGGGCGGGCTGACGCTGGGCGTCGGCCTGCGCATCTGGATGGTCAACGGGCTGCTGCGCCACTTCTGGGAGCGCGCCAACGACGAGTAGGGGGCCGAGCCTGCGCGAGCGGAGGAGATGATATGCGGTTCGAAACGCTGGCGATCCATGCCGACCATGAGAGCGACCCGGCGACGGGGGCGGTGACGCCGTCGCTGAGCCTCTCCACGACCTTCGAGCGGCGGGCGGACGGGAGCTATCCGCACGGCTACACCTACATCCGGCCCGATAACCCGACGCGCGGCGAGCTGGAGCGGCTGCTGGCCGCGCTGGAGGCGGGGGAAGCGGGCGACCAGGTGGAGGCGGCGGCGTTCGCGTCGGGGTCGGCGGCGACGGCGGTGGTGTTCCAGGCGCTGGCGCCGGGCGACCATGTGATCGCGCCGGACGACGCCTACTATGGGACGGCGAACCTGCTCCAGACCGTCTTTGGGCCGTGGGGGCTGGAAGCGACGTTCGTGGACATGACTGATCCCGCCGCCGTCGAGGCGGTGGTGCGGCCCAACACGCGGCTGATCTGGGTGGAGACGCCCTCGAACCCGCTGCTCAAGATCACCGACATCGCGCGGGTGAGCGCGATCGCGCGCGGCGCGGGGGCGGCGCTGGCGGTTGACAACACCTGGGCGACGCCGGCCTTGCAGCGACCGCTGGCGCTGGGGGCCGATCTGGTGATGCACTCGACGACGAAGTATCTTGGCGGGCACAGCGACACGCTCGGCGGAGCGATTGTCGGGCGCAAAGATGGCGCGCTGTTCGGTCGCGTGCGCGCGCTGCAGCGGGCGGCGGGCGCGGTGCTGTCGCCGTTCGATAGCTGGTTGACGCTGCGCGGGGCGCGGACGCTGGCCTACCGGATGCGCGGGCATAGTGAGCATGCCCTGGCGGTGGCGCGCTTCCTGGTGGAGCGGCCGGAGATTGAGGCGGTCCACTATCCGGGCCTGCCGGAGCATTCGGGCTATGAGGTGGCGGCGCGGCAGATGGCGCTGCCGGGGGGCATGCTCTCGGTTCAGGTACGCGGTGGTGAGGCGGCGGCGATGGCGCTGGCGGCGCGCGTGCGGGTCTTCACCCGGGCGACGAGCCTGGGCGGGGTGGAGAGCCTGATCGAGCACCGCGCCAGCGTGGAGGGGCCGCAGACGAGGACGCCGCGCAACCTGCTGCGGCTCTCGATCGGGCTGGAGCATCCAGACGACCTGATCGAGGACCTGGAGCGGGCGCTGGCGGGAGACTGATGCCCATTCGCCGGTCGTCGCGGCCCTGAAGGGCCGGCGCGCGGGGAATAGGGGGCTCAAGCCCCTCGTGAGCGCTAAGTGGCCTGATCGGAATCGGTATGCGTTGGGCGGCGGGTCAGCGGGCCTTGATGGCGTCCAGGAGCAGGCGCATGCCGGACTCGGCCGTCTCGCGGATGCGCAGGGCGCTGCGGTCAACCGTATTGAGCAGGTTGAGGCCTTCGAGCAGCGCGATAATCGTGACGGCGATCTCGTCGGGGTCTACGGCGCGGAACTCGCCCGACGCGATGCCGCGCTGGATCACGCGAATGAGGGCGGCGCGATAGCCGCTGAAGAACTCACCGAAGAAGCGCCGCACCTCTTTGTCGCGCATGGCGATGGCATAGAACTCGAACGTGATCGAGGAGAAGACGACCAGGCGCTCTGCCTCAGAGACGAGCTCGCGGGTATAGGCCATGAGCAAGTCGGAGACGCTGCCTTCGCCGCCTTCGATGGCGCGCAGGCGTTTGAGCTGGACGTTGAAGAAGTAGCGCAGGAGCGCGGCGATGATGGCGTCTTTGCTCTTGAAATACAGGTAGAGCGTGCCCTTGCCAAGCTGCGATTCTTTGGCGATGTCTTCCATGCGCGCCTCATGGAAGCCCTCGCGGGCGAAGACGGCCATCGCGGCCTCGATGATCTGCCGCTCGCGGTCTTCCGGTGGCTCTTGTCGGGGCATAATGCGTCTCCACGCGCCAGCGCGCGGCCCTTCCGGCGCTCCTCGCGCCCCTATTCTACCGCATGCGCCGGAAGGGGGCCGCGAATGGCCGCGACGCCTGAGCGCAATTCGCGCTGGGGAGGCGCGGCCCTCAAGGGCCGGCGCACGGCCCGCGGCATTAGGGCTGCAGCCCAATACGGATGCTGGCGACCGGGCTGGAATCGGTCTCGCACCTGTGCGCTGGGCCTTCTTGCGGGCGCGGACGCCGCTGGGGACGCGCGGGACGCTCAGGACGAGAGGTGGAAGAGATCGGGGCTCATGGCGTCTACGCGCCATTCGCCATGCTCACGGACAAACGACATTGACCCGTCGAGCGCGGCGCCGCCAATCATTTGGATGGTCGCATCCAGACTGGCCTGCGTCCCCCCCGAGGATGAGGGGAATGCCGCGGCTCGGGGCGCAAGAAATCAGATTGACGCCATGGCTCGTCTGGGTGAACGCATCAAGCGAGACGCGCTGTTGCGCGCCCTTGGAGAGCAAGGCATAGGCGGTCGCGTATTCGCCCTCCCCTTCCGCCGTACAGAACGCGGTCATCGTATTCACGGGGCCGAAGCGTGGGTAGATGACGAGGAATGCGCTGGGGGTCAGGACAAAGACAATCAACGCCACGCCGAGCAGCCAGGCGCGCGCGAACTGTGGTACCAGCATGGTTTGCGGGTTGGGTGGGCGGCCGCCTACGCCTCCTCGCTTCATTCACGCGCTCTTAGGACCTTCGTTCAGGGATGGTCCGTCCACGGCGCCACGCGCTGCCCTCTGGTGATGCAGAGGGGAAGCGGAACGACTCTCCTTGACATGGGCTGCCTGTACCACGAAGCTTGCTGCCGTTGTGCTGTGTACAGAGAGAGATGGGCGCGTCAAGGCGAGGGGATCGCGCGGCGTGTGGGGTCTGAGCTGCGGTAGTATGGTAGGAGTGTCGCGGCTGCAGGGACAGATTACTCCGTCGAGGTCGAGAGGGTCCGCGTGTTATGGAGGGCCATGACGATGAGGCCGTCGCTCGAACAACTCCAACTGGAAGTGAGAGAGCTTACCGATCAGCTGCGAAACTGTGATGGCCTCGCGGACCTTCGCGCTGTATTGGCTGCCAAGGGGTTGTCCGCACCGGAGACGATCCTCGCCGGTTTGATCGAGGGAGAGGACGAAAGCCAGTACGGAGTGATACTCACCGCCAACCAGGAGCCCATTCTATTCGAAATCGCTCCGGACGGTGGGCTAGCGCGCTGGGAGATGATCGAACATCCCGACACGTTGACGCATGGCTTTCAGGCGGTTTCCGTCGCAATCGCGATGAAGCGAGATGGTGAAATTTCCTACAGGCAGTCTCAAAAGTAGACGGGAGTAGCATCAGGGGATGGCTACTGCGTCACTTACCCAGACTTCAGTTCCCGAGGGGACATCTGCTTTCCCAACGCCGAGCAAGAGACAGTCATATCCTGCGCGGTCAGGTGGCACGCACGTTCCAACGGTGAAAATCGTCTCCACGTCAATGATTGAGTGGTTAGGCCGCTGAAGGGTAACGGGGTGCGCCGAATCGGCGCCTGCGAGAGGCGCGGTAGCGCGTCGAACGGCACTCGATGCGCTTGTTGGTCAGCGCTGGCGCCCCGATGCGCTCTCAGCAGTCGAACACCGACCAGCAGATGTCGTTCCGCAACCGCTGGTCGTCGAGTACGAGCTCGCGAATCGCCTCCGGGAGCTGGTCGCGCTGCCACCGGCACTCGCGTCGCCCTGCGCTCTCGCCCTCGCCTTCCGGCGCGGCAGCACGTGTGGCCTTGATCGCATAGGCGGCGCCGCCGAGCTCGTGCGCGGCGACGTGTGCGACGACCGCAGCCTGGCCAGCAGCGTACGCGGCATGCCGTGCTGCTCCACGCAGGTCTCTGGCCGCGCCCATTGCATGGCCGCCCGCCGCGCGAGCCTGGGACATCGTGACCTCGCCCCGCACCCAGGCGCGGGCCTGCTCGATCGCCTGACGCGGTCGCGGGTCCTCAGGCTGAGCCGACTCGAAGAGGTGAAGGACGTGCTCCGCGCACGATGCCGCCCACAGGGCGAGGAGCTGGTGATCCGAATCGGTGAGGGTCCCACCGCGGCGGATCGTCACGAAACGAGGGTCGCGGTGTTTCGGGAGGATCATACCCAGCGCCCCTTCTGCTGCTGCGCGCGTCGCAGCACCCAGTCGCGCCGGGCCACGACATGCTGGCTGTAGACATCAAGTAGGACCTCGTCGGCATGCTCGCGAGTTGTCGGCCACTCCTCAGGCGCTGGCGCCGGCGTAATGAGAATGCGCGGGGTTGATAAGGTAGGCCTCCATAATGACATTCTCCCCTTTATCGGTTCACCTGGCCAGCGTGTGGAGGTAGGGCGTTGGGATGCGCTTGCGAGCGGGCCGCGCCTTGCTCCGAGTGAGCGCTACCGGATCGTGCCGCGACACGCATACTCAGCATCATCAGCGCGACAGCGAAGAAACTTAGTAGATTCTAGCGAGCCTCGTAACGCTGGATCTGCGCGATGGTCGATGCGGAGAAGAGGCGCTCTCGCGTGAGATTGCCCAGATGCGCTTTGGTCCAGTCGATTCGACCGGCGCTGCACGAGATGACCACGCTTTGACCCATCGTGGCCATGGACAGCGATTGTTCGCGCATCGGGAACCGCATCCTCCCTTCCCTGAATTCGGCCACGGTGACAAGCGTCCCATCCTTGGTGAGATCGTCTTCATGGCACGCCAGATTGGCGGCGAGAACCGTTCGTATTGTCCGAAGCAGGGTTTGCTGTTTGACTAGCGCCATATATTCCCTTCTCTGTGGCGGTGCGGGCGAGCCTGCAAAGAAATGAAGCGGTCAGGCAGAGCCAACGCGCAGAGATGGGCATGGCCGCGGTCGCCGCTCAGCCGCGCGGTTGCGCGCGAGGCGCGCGAGCATCAATTCAAGCGGAATACCGGCGCGAGGGTGAGCCTCTCGTGTACGCCCGCTCAGTAACAGAACGAGGAGCCTGGCTGCGTGGACAGCGGAGCGTTAAACCTGTTGGGAGCCGGGCGTCATTCTTTCTGGCCGCATCGTGGACGCTGCGCAGCGCAGCGCTGGATGCGGCGCTACTCGTTGGGTTCTTGGTGGACTCGTTGGTGGACTCGTTGGTGGACTCACTGGTGGGCGGCGCGGCGCCTGGGAGATGTGTTGACTGGCGGCGCTGGCGTTCGCGCGAGTCCAACCGACCTGGCGACGGGCCGGGTGGGGTTGCTGGGGGCATTCCGGCCTGGGAGGAGGCTGCTACGATGAAGCGTTTTCGGCGCTCGACCATGGCTGCCATCGCGGGCGGCCTGCTGGTATTCCTGGGCGCGTGTGGCACGGTCTCGCCGGGCGGGAACGGCGATGGCTCGGGTGCGGACGCCACGCGCACAGCCACTGCCGTCAGCGTCGCCCCGTGTTCAGCTAGCGGGACGGCCACGCCGGCCGCGCTGGCGCCGACCGCGGCGGCGCCCACGCAAGACGATCTCTCGCCACTGAGCGATGAGTTCAACGACGCTGGCAGCCTGGCGGGGTGGAAGAATCTGAGCGCGGTCGAGGGCTGGCCGAGCCAGATCGAGCGGATGGATGTGAACGCGACCAGCTCGGGCGCGCTCTACCTCGTGCCGTACACCAGCACCTGGTTCGACGACTACCATGGCGTCTTCCTCTATAAAGAGGTGGCGGGCGACTTCATGGCGACGACGCGTATCAAGGCCACTGGCAAGCATAGCGCGGTTCCCACAAGCGCCTACTCGTTGACGGGTATCATGGCGCGCGCGCCGCGCGATGGGCTGACGCCCGCGACCTGGCGGCCGGGGCATGAGAACTGGGTCTTCATCACCACAGGCATCGGGGAGGCAGGGTTTCAGAAGCCGCAGATCGAGACCAAGACGACCGTGAACAGTGTCTCCGACCTGCGCCTGATTCCTAGCGCTGCGGACTGGGTCGATCTGCGGGTGGCGCGGATTGGGCAAACCTTTGTGATGCTCTACCGTCTGCCGGGCGCGTCATGGGAGCTGAGCCGGTGCTTCGACCGGGCAGACCTTCCGGCGCGGCTCCAGGTGGGGCTAAACGCCTATACGGACTGGAACACGATCGACAGCCAGTTTCACGGCGATGGGGGCGCGTTCAACCGCACGCTGCTGAAAGGGCCGCAGACGAGCCCTGACCTCATCATGCGCGATGATTACCTGCGCTTCAGTCGGCCGCCGGTACCCGATGCGGTGAAGGCGCAGATCGCGCACGGCGAGCTTGCGCTTGACGCCTGGCTGCCGTTCGTGATGGGATGACCGCTTTGGGGCGCGGCCTAGCGGATGGTGGCGCGTGGCGCGCCTGACTGGGATGCGGTTCGGGCTCAGGCCGGGCGGTCCACTGTGTAGTGGGTCAGGACGACGCCGGTGGGGAGGGGGCGGGCCTCGACGAGCCGCAGGTTGATCCGCGTCCCTTCGGGGAATACCTTCTTGCCGCCGCCGAGCGCCACGGGATAGACGATCAGGTGGTACTCGTCGATCAGGTCGTTCTGGGCGAGGGTGTGGATGAGGACGCTGCTGCCGTCGATGACAATGTTCTTGCCCGGCTGCGCCTTGAGGGCGCGCACCTCGTCGACGATATTGCCGCTGATCAGGGTGGAGTTGCGCCAGGCAGCGGCTGAGGTGAGGGTGGTGGAGACAACATACTTGGGCATCCCGTTCATCAGGTCGCCAAATACATCGCCCGCTGGCATCGGCTCGAAGGCGCCGCCGTGGATCTGCCACGTCTTTCGCCCCAGGAGCATGGCGTCGCTCTCGCCCATGACCTTGAAGAATTCGGCGCCGATGTCGTCATGCCAGTAAGGCTGGGTCCACCCACCATAGGCGAAGCCGCCGTCCGTATCCTCGCCCGGACCCCCCGGCGCCTGCATCACACCGTCCAGGGACACAAACTCGGAGACGATGATCTTGCGCATCTGACTTCTCCTTCTATCGCTTCTCGGACTATCCCCACCCGCGGCATATCATTCCGCGCGGGCGCGGCGATGGCGGCAATGCTTCGGTCTGCGTTTCGTCCGGATTGAGCCAGGACGCCTCATGGCCCGCGGGAAGTCCGTTCGCGCGCATATGCCGACCCAGGCAGGCCGGCGCGCTCGCCTCGGCGACGCCGGGGAGGCCGGGCAGCGCGGCCGCTCAAACGCCGAGCAGGGTTGGTATGATCGTTCCGGCGCCGGGTACGGCCTCGCGGCTTGTGGCGGGCTCATGCTTGCGGGGCTGCGCCAGCGGTCCGTCTGCGCCCCCTTGCCGGGCCTGGCGGCGTGTGGCACACTACATCGTCGGACAGCGCGCACGACGCGGCATGCGGATATACGCGGATATATTACGCCGTGTCCCAGGGGAGAAACAGGGTTCAACCATGCGGAAGATTGATGCGTTCGCGCACATCCTGCCTCGCCCGTATCTCGAGCGGCTGGAGCGGCAGCTGGAGCAGACGATGGCGCCAAGCCAGCTCGCCTACTACCGCGAGGGCATCTTCACCTTCGATCCAGTGCTGACCGACCTGGACGCGCGGTGGCGCAAGATCGAGCCATACGGCGAGTACGCGCAGATTCTGACGCTGGCCGTGCCGCCGCTGGAAGAGGTTGGGCCACCGGCGGTCGCGGCGGAGTTTGCGCGCATCGCCAATGACGAGATGGCGGAGTTGGTACGGCGGTTTCCCGACCGCTTCGCCGGATTCGCGGCCGCGCTGCCGATGAGCGATGTCGAGGAGGCCGTGCGCGAGCTCGACCGCGCCCTGACGCAGCTCGGCGCGCTGGGCGCGCAGCTCTACACTAATGTGCTGGGTGTGGCGCTCGACGATCCGCGCTTCGAGCCGCTGTTCACCCGGCTGGAGGATGCGGGCCGCGCCGTGTGGCTGCACCCGACGCGCAGCGCGGCGTGGGCCGACTATCCGGCCGAGAGCCGGTCGGACTATGGTCTATGGTGGTCCATCGGCTGGCCCTACGAGACCGCCGCCGCCCTGGCGCGCCTAGTCTATTCGGGGCACATGGAGCGCCACCCGCGCCAGCTCGTGATCGCGCACCACGGGGGCGGCATGGTCCCGCACTTCTCCGCCCGGCTCGCGATGGGGCCCGGCTATCGGCAGATCAAGGACAGCCTGCCGCGGCCGCCGCTCGACTACTTCCGGATGTTCTACGTCGACACGGCGCTCTTCGGCGCGCCCCACGCGGTGCGCTGCGTCCTGGAGTTCTTCGGCCCGCGCCACGTGCTGTTCGGCACCGACATCCCGCTGGGACCCGCGAGCGCGGTCGAGGCGACGATCGCGGACCTCGACGCGGCTGGTCTGTCCAGCGAGGACCTGGCGGCGGTCTACGCTGGGAACGCTGCACGCCTGCTCGGGCTGCAGGGCGGCTAGCGGCCACTTCTGTTGTCGTCTGGCTTTGCCCTCCGGTGGCCGGTGTTCCAGAACGCCATCCAACGCGATCCGCTCATGCGCGCCAAGCCCTCTGGCGCCCAGCTCTTAGTGCGCCGTGACGAACGTCGTCTGCCAGGCTGCCTTCGGGATGAGGCCGCTGGGGCTGATGGAGAAGTTGCGCGGGTAGGGCTTGACCCCGGTATTGGTCAGGCAAGGCCTGATACCGGGGTGTGCCGCGTTCCTGGCCGGAAGCGGTCACTCCGGTATGCGGGCCAGCCATCGCGGCGATCGAGCTGTGATGTGTTGGGCTAGGCGGCAGGGGCCACAGGGGCGACACGCGCGGCGCTCCGGCGGGCGCTGGCGTTCCATGAGCGGGTGCGCAGCCAGAAGATGGCGAGGCCGAGGGCGATGAGGACGGCGAACCAGGCGAGCGAGAGAAGGAGCTCGCGGCCGGGGAAGAGGGAGGTGAAGCCGCCGGCGACGCCGACCTGGGTGGGGGCGTAGGATGGAAGCGCCTTGAGGGCGTCCTGGTTGGCGGCGGGGTTGTCAAGCGGGTTCTGGAAGAGGGTGTCGAACAGGCTCACCATGATGATGATGAAGAAGCCAGCGAGCTCGCTACGCAGCAGCGCGCCGAGGAGCAGACCGAGCGCGCCGTAGATCAGCCCGGCGAGGAAGAACGACAGCCAGATCAGGAACAGGCCGCGCGGCCTCCAGGCGACCATCATCACGCCGAGGGCATAGGTTGCGATGACGGCGCTGGCGACGATGAGCGCGCTGGCCTTGGCCAGCATGAGCGTGGCCTGGCGGTAGCCACTGCGCACCAGGCGCTGGTCGAAGGCGGCGGAGCCGCGGGTGGAGGCGAAGAAGAGGAAGGCCATGATCAGCGTCACCGTATTGAGGCCGGTGGTGATGAGCGTGAGGTTATGGCCGTCTACCTGGAGGAAGCGGTTGCTGAGGCCGTATTTGAAGGCGACAGGCGCGTTGCCGATGAGCGCGCCGAGCAGGTAATACCAGAGCGGCACGAAGATGATGAGCAGCCCGGCGGCCAGCCGGTTGCGGGCGATCTCCAGCAGGGTATAGCGCAGGGCGGCGCGCAGTTGGTCAAACATGATAAGCGCTCTCCTTTAATCTCAATCTCTGCTATCTCCGCGATTTCCCGCGCTAGACGTGGGCAGGCGCCGCCGCGTGGCTGGCTGATTTCGTGACCTGGAGACGGCCGTTGGCCAGGTGATAGATGGTGTCGAAGCGCTCCTGATCGAAGAGGAGATGGGAGATCACCAGGGTGGCGCGGCCGCGCTGGCGCAGGTCGGCGGCCAGCTCCCAGAAGCGGAGATAGGTCTCCCAGTCAAAGCCCTGGTAGGGCTCATCGAGCAGTAGGACGGTTGGGTCGTGCATCAGGGAGATGGTCAGGTTGAGCTTCTGGCGGATGCCGCCGCTGAGGGCGCTGGCGGGCGTGCGGCGATACTTCGTGTAGCCCAAGCGCTCGATTAGGCCGCTCGCGACCTGGAGGTCGGGGGCCTGGTAGGCGGCGCGAAAGTAGTCGAGGTGCTGGTCAACGGTCAGCGCTTCGTTGAGTACGACGGCCTGGGGGCAATAGCCCAGCGCGCCGGTGATCTGGACGGCGCCGGAATCAGGGCGGAGGTCGCCGGCCAGGATGCGCAGCAGGGTGGATTTGCCGGCGCCGTTCTCGCCGACGATGCCGACGAGCGTGCCGGGGTAGAGCTCCAACTCAACCTGATCGAGCACACGGCGCCGGCCGTAGGACTTCGAGATGCTGGTAGCGCGCAGCAGGGGCGATGTCATGGGTTCCTCACAGTCCTGCCCAGCCCGCCCGCGCTGACGGGCTGGCCTTATCGTGCCGCGACATTATGACTGACCGGTCAGTCATAATGATACCTGGCATGATGCTCGCTGTCAAGGCGTCCACGGGCGAGCGAGGTCAGATAGGGCGACCCCCTTTGACGGGTAGCCTGAGATGGGTTACGCTTGGGGAAGGCGCCGGGCGTGCGGGTAAGGCGCGCGAGGCCTGACGTGGCCCGGTTGGCGCGGCGTGGAAGAGGCGATGCGAAGCGATGCGCATGAGTGATCCAGGGGCGACGCCTGACGCCCGCAATGGGCAGCCTTTTGAGCGCGCGTCTGGCGCGCCTGGCGCGGCGGATGGGCGCGCGGGGCTTGACGGCCAGCGGGCGTGGAATGGCGCGCCCGCGACGCCGCCCACGGCGCCCGCGGAGCCGCTGACGCCGTATTCGGCGCTGGCGGAGACGCAGCCCCGCCTGGCGACGCCGCCTTTCCTCCGCGCTGCGCGGCGCGCGCGCAACGTGGACATGGATGCTGGCGACGGAGAGGACACGCGCAAGCGCAGGCGGGTGACTGATTCCGCGCGGATGCCGGCCCTGCGGCTGAACCGCCGCGATCGCGCGCCGCGAGCGGAGCGGACGCGGCGCATGGTCTACGATACCGAGCGCGCGCCGGGATACCTGCGGCTCGTGCGGTTGGTGGCCGGGTTGGGCGCGCTGGCGCTGGCGTGGGGCGTCGCCCTGGGGGTGACCTCGCTGGCGGACGATCTGTGGGGCGTGGTGGCGCATCAGCCGGTCATGACGGAGCGCTTTGCTCTGTATCTGCTGGCAGCCGTAGGCATCGCCTGGCTGGCGGTGGTGGGGTTGGCGCTGGTCATGGTGGGGGCGTTCTCGCTCTTCCTGGGGCTGGCGCATCGGAGTTGGTAGGGAGCGGCGCGGCCATCAATGGCTGGCGCGCGGGGCGAGGGGATGAATCCCCGCGGTTGGGCTGGGGCGACGTAAGGCCGGAGGGGCGTTGAGGCGCATGAAGCGCGGGGCTGGCAAAAGGCGCTGGTAGGCGAATAGAAGATACTGATGACAGGAACCTGTTGTTATGTTGCGTCGTATACAAGATAGTACTGATATGCGCTCCCACGACGGAGCGCTGGATAGTCCAGCCAGCCTGCGCGGCCGCGCCAGAAGCGTGTGGCCGCTTGCCCATCTTCGAAAGGCCCCATTCGTGTTCGCGGACGCAACCGCCCTTTTCAGCACGCCTGATGGCCACGCCGCCATGATGGCGTGGTACGAGCGCTCACTGAAGCGCACGAGCTTGCCCTATGAGTCCATCACGGTCCCCACGCGCCATGGCGATACCCACATGATCGCTGCCGGGCCGGCGTCGGCGCCGCCGGTGATCCTGCTGCATGGCATGGAGGGCAACGCAGCGAGCTGGCGCCACCAGCTGATCGGCCTGGCGGACCGCTTCCGGCTCTACGCGCTCGACATCGTCGGCTCGGCGGGCAAGAGCGCGCCGACGCGCCTGTCGCATGACAACGACGAGCATGGCGAGTGGCTGGGTGACGTGCTGACCGGGCTGGGGCTGGAGCGCGCGAACCTGGTAGGCATCTCCAATGGGAGTTGGCTGGTCCTGAAGTTCGGCGCCTACGCGCCGGAGCGCGTGGAGCGGGCGGTGCTGATGAGCGCGAACGGCATCATGCCGGTGCGCTTCCCCTACAAGCTGGCGCGGCTGATGGACTATCCGTTCGTGCGGGCCGCCAAGGACGCGCTGGCGGCGGCGCTGCTGACGCCGAAGATGGTACGCTTTGGCGTGACGCGGATGGCAATGGCGGATGAGGGCGTGGACCCGGGCGAGGTCGAGTGGTTCTACCTGCTGGCGAAGCACTACCGCTTCCGCTTCCCGCCGGGGCCGGTGTTGGATGAGGAACTGGCGTCGCTGCGGGCGCCGTCGCTGCTGCTAATGGGCGAGGGCGAGCGCTTCTTCGATGTGGACGCGGTGATCGAGCGGGTGACCCGCCTGGCGCCGAACGTGACGGCGGAGAAGGTAGCTGGCGTGGGCCACAACATGTGCACGGACAACCCCGCGCTGATCAACGCGCGGCTGCGGGACTTCCTGGCGGGGGAGTAGGGCGGACCCCATCCGGCCTTCGGCCGCCTTCCCCTGAGAGGGGAAGGGGAGTCGCAACGGTGGTGGCGCGGGCGCGCATAGGGCGAGGGGCGGCGCCGGATGTGCTGTGACGAGGGCGCACCCGGCGCTCGTGGCGCCTGCGACCTGGCGGGCGGCGGGCAGGATGGCGCGCGTCTCTCCTTAATGGCCGAACTGTGCGCGTCTCCGTGCGCGTCTCTTCTCAATTGCCAGACTGTGCGCGGGCTGGGAGCCTAGAAGAAGCGAAAGCATGCGATTTCCACGTGTGCGGGGCGCCAACCTGGAGCGGCGCGAGTTTGCGCTGCCGGGGGACTTCGAGGGCGAGCTGAACCTGACGCTCATCGCCTTCCGCCGTGAGCAGCAGGACGACATCGACACCTGGGCCGCCACAGCCCGAGAGCTGCCGCGGCGCTATCCGTCGCTGCGCTCCTATGAGCTGCCGGTGATCAGCAGGCTGCTGCCGTTTGGGCGGCAGTGGCTGGATAGCGCGATGCGGGCGGGCATCCCGGACCGGGCGGCGCGCGAGGCGACGATCACGCTCTACATTGACAAGGGCGCGTTCCGGCGGGCGCTGGAGCTGCCGACGGAGGAGACGATCTACGCGCTGCTGGTCACCAGGGATGGGCGAGTGTTGTGGCGGGCGGAGGGGCGATGGAGCGAAGAGAAGGGGCAGGCTTTAGAGCGAGCGCTGGAGCGGGGGATGAGCTGGTAGGCCGATGGGCCGATGGAGGGATGGGTTATGAGCGACGCGCCGCGCGCGCTGGTGACGGGCATCACGGGCTATGTGGGCGGGCGGCTGGCGCCCCGCCTGGCGCAGGCGGGCTATCGCGTGCGCGTCATGGCGCGCGATCCGCGGCGGCTGGAGGGCCGCTCGTGGCTGGGTCAGGTCGAGGTGGTCCAGGGCGACGCGCTCGATCCCGCCAGCCTGAGCGAGGCGCTCAGCGGCGTTGACGTCGCCTACTACCTGATCCACAGCATGCTGGGAGGCGCGAACTTCCAGCAGCGCGACATCGCCGTCGCGCGCCGCTTCGGTCAGGCGGCGAAAGCGGCGGGGGTGGGCCGGATCATCTATCTCGGCGGCCTGGGTGATCCGGCGGCGGACCTCTCGGAGCACCTGCGCTCGCGCCAGCAGACGGGGCAGGCGCTGCGCGAGGCGGGGGTACCGGTGACGGAGTTTCGCGCGGCGATCATCGTCGGAGCGGGCAGCGTGTCGTTCGAGATGGTGCGCTACCTGACGGAGCGGCTGCCGGTGATGATCTGCCCGCGCTGGACTTCGACGCGCGTGCAGCCGATCGCCATCCGCGACGTGCTGGACTATCTGGTGGAGGCGATCGCGGTCCCGGAGAGCGCGGGGAAGGTGATCGAGATCGGCGGGACGGATGTGCTGACCTATGGCGATATGATGCTGGGCTATGCGGCGGCGCGCGGGCTGCGACGGCGCCTCATGCCTGTGCCGGTACTCTCGCCCGGCCTCTCCTCATACTGGGTGCACTGGGTGACGCCGATTCCAGCGCAGATCGCCCGCCCGCTCATCGAGGGGTTGCGTAATGAGGTGATCGTGCGCTCGCCGCTGGCGCGGGAGCTGTTCCCGCGCATCCATCCGCTCGGCTATCGGGCGGCGGTGGATATGGCGCTGGCCCAGATGCGCGGCGGCGAGGTCGAGACGGCATGGAGCGACGCGCTGGTCACGAGCCGTGGCGACGTGACTCCGGTGGAGCTGAGCGTGAGCGAGGGGATGATCGTGGAGCGGCGGCAGCGGCGCGTGGCGGCTTCGCCTGGCGAGGTGTTTCGCGTCTTTACGGGGCTCGGCGGGCGCCGTGGGTGGCTCTACGTGAACTGGCTCTGGGAGCTGCGCGGGCTGATGGACCGCATGGTGGGCGGCGCGGGGCTGCGCCGTGGGCGGCGGAATCCCGATGAGGTTCGGGTGGGCGACGCGATTGACTTCTGGCGGGTGGAGCGCGTGGAGCAGGACCGGCTGCTGCGGCTGCGCGCGGAGATGAAGACGCCAGGGGACGCGTGGCTGCAATTCGAGGTGGCGCCGGCGGAGGGCGAGCAGTCGCTGCTGCGGCAGACGGCGTATTTCACGCCCAAGGGGCTACCGGGGCTAATCTACTGGTATGCGCTCTATCCTATTCACCGGGTGATCTTCTCGGGCCTCATCCGGGAGGTGGCGCGGCGCGCGGAGGCGTGGCGCCGGCGGCGAGTGAGCAGGACGGCGGCGGCGAAGCGGGCTACGACGGCGTAGACATCGCGCGCATGAAGGGGTTGCGGATATAGAGCTGGACGAGGCGTCTGTTCCGGTGTTTCAAGGGCCCGTGCGGATTCCTCACGGCGACGGACGCGCGCAGACTCGGTGCGGCTGTTCGGCCGCTATGGACAACGTGACCGCCGCGGACATCATACCCAGACGGAGCGGCCAGCGCGCTAGCCTCCTCCAGGTGAAGGCATGGCCGTCTTCTTGTTCTTGAGGAACAAACGTTCGCGCTCTATACTGGCCTGGGTGCGGAAGCGCTCTGCGAAGCTGGGGCAACGGCTCACCCAGCGCCGCACGAGAAGCAGTCACTGACCCTTGCATAGAGGCGTAAAAGTTGCGGTGCTGGGGCCATGAGCACGAAGACATCTCAGCTTGATTGGCGCGAAGGACGGCGGCGACGCGCCTGGGAGCTAAACGAACAGGGCTGGAAACAGCAGGACATCGCCACCGCGCTGGGGGTGACCGCGGGCGCGGTCAGTCAGTGGCTCAAACGCGGGCGCGCGCAGGGTGTGGAGGGGCTGCGACGGCATCCAGCGCCGGGTCCTACCCCCAAGCTCAGCGCCGCACAGGTGGCTCAGCTCCCGGCCCTGCTGGAGCCTGGGGCGGAGGCGTATGGCTTTCGCGGCCAGGTCTGGACCTGCCGGCGCGTGGCCAAGGTCATCCGGCGCACGTTTGGCGTCACCTATCACCCGGCGCATGTGAGCCAGCTGTTGCATGCCGCACGGCACCGCGTGCAGCGCCCAGGGGTACGGGCGACGCAGCGCAATGAAGCCGCCATCCAGGCGTGGTGGCGGGAGCGGCGGCCAGCCCTGGAAAAAAAGCGGCCGACGAGGGACGCGCCATCGTCTGGGTAGACCAATCGGGCTTCTACTTGCTCCCCATGGCGGTGCGAACGTGGGCGCGGTGTGGGCAGACGCCCATCCTGCACGTGCCGCTCACCCGCGACCATCTCGCCGCTGTCAGCGGCATCACCGCCGATGGCCGCCTGTTCATGCAGATGCAGGAGCACGCCTTCCCCTCACCCGATGTCGTCCGCTTCCTGGGTGTCCTGCTGCGTAAAATCCGCGGCAAGCTGCTGGTCATCTGGGATGGCGCGCCGATTCATCGTGGCCAACCGATCAAGGACTTCCTGCGTCGGGGCGCAGCCAAGCGCCTGCGCCTGGAGCAGTCGCCCGGCTACGCCCCCGCACTCAACCCCGACGAGGGCGTCTGGAACGATCTCAAGCGTGTCGAACTGGCCAATCGGTGCTGCCGCGACCTGACGGCGTTGGCGCTTCGCGCTGCGCCAGGCCAAAGAGCGTCTGCGCCACAAGCGCTCAGTCATCCGGGCCTGTTTCTTCCAGGCGGGCTACCATGTTTAGCCCTTCATGCAGCGGTCAGTAGATATCTTTCGTGATCGCATCCGGGCCACTGTACGATTCAGGCGCCTAAGGCTGCCGGTCGACTGGTAGCGCTCGATCTCCGTCGATCCGTTGGTCATGAATTTCGACTTCCCAGTGCCAGCCTGGCAGCGCGATCTCGACCATGACGGACTCCGGCTTGGTATGGCCAAGCCGATACACGACGCCCGCGCTGTCCGGCCGGTTCAGGAACTCCACCAGGCGCCCGAACACCGAGTCAGGGCAACCGTCATCGGCTCGGGAGCGATCGCGGTAGCCCGAACCACGGCAGCACGCTGTTGTCGAAGCGGGTCATGGCGCAGATCCGGTCGCCGGCAAGGGTGAGCACGTAGACGCCGGCCGCGTGGCGGATTCCGGCCGGGACGCGCAGGTAGGCCCCGAACGCGGGCTGGCCGTTGGCTCGGGTCGGCACGAGGTCGAACATGCGGCCCGCGCCGAACTGGCGGCCCCAGTAGCGGGCCACGTTGTCACGGCCCTCGTATCCGAATGGCTCCGGAGGCATAGCGATGAAGACGTCGTCGGTCAGCAGGGCTACCAGCGCCTCCAGATCGGCCGACTCCCAGGCGCGGGCGAACATGGCC
>DASTKI010000017.1:0-5022 GCA_035716045.1 Ktedonobacterales bacterium | reverse complement strand
CTATTTAGATGCGTTGGCCCTGGACACGGAATGCGTGTCACGGCGCCGGGGTCTGTCCTCGTATATAATGAAATCTCACACGCGCGTTCGTCCGGCTGCGCCGAAAGCGACATGACCCAGCGCGCAGGGCGGACGGCTGATGATATAGACGCGGACAGAGACGGAGCTCATCTATGGGCAACGGACAACATCGCAACCGCCGCGGCGCGCGCCCGCGCCCCGGTCCCCACAAGCATGGTGGGGCGGGAAATGCGGGCCGCGCGGCGATGCGCCTTATACCTCCAATCACGCCCGCCATCGCCGCAGTCGATGGCGTCGCCGCTGCGCCTGTCACGGACGAAGAGGAGGGCGAGCAATCGTCCGAGCTAGCGTCAGCGCCTCCCGCCACACCAGGCGCGCTGGTGGCGGGACTGAGCATGGAGATGAACCAGGATACGCCCGCATCTGGCCAGGAGGAGGCCAGACAGGAGCGGCGTCAACGTCACAATGGCGGGCATGCGCCCCAATCTACGCTGGAGCAGGCCGAGCCACCAGAGGCCGAGTCCCCAGAGGCCGGCGCCGCGCGAACGCCAACGCCTGAGGACGGCGCGCCTCGATCAGGCCGCAACCGGTTCGACCGATTCTATACACCAGGGCAGGGCGCGCGGGTGGAGCGGGTCGAGCGGGTTGCGCCACCCATCAACCCCACGCTCCCGCCAGTAATCAGCGCTCCCTCGGCGCCAACCCGGCGCGCCGAGCGCGCGCCGAGCGCTAGTAACTCGGTAGACGAAGACGATGATCCCGACTACACCGGACCACGCGGCGACGTGCGCGGCAGCGTGGGCGGGCTGATTGACTCGCTGCACGAGGTCTTTGCGCGCGACAGGGCCGTCGCCACCCAGGGCGGCGCCGCGCGCTGTGGCGTCTGCTACCTGCACTTCCCTGTCGGTGAGCTGCTCTATCGCGATGCGGAGGGGTTCTACGTCTGCGAGAGTTGCGCCCACGCGCTGGGGTCCGCCCACGTGCCGATGGTGCGCCGCCAGCAGCGCCAGTAGCCGCCGTAGCCCCTGACTGGCGGGGGCGACGATGGCGCCGATAGTCCTGAATGCGCGGAATCTGGTGGGCCGCACCGCCCACGCTGTGATACAATAGTTCGGCGTGGGCGCGGCGCCGTGTATTACTGCGCCCATCAGCGCACGTCACTGAACCACTTCTTGAGGAGCCGTAATCGTGGGCGCGTTACCCAAAAAGCGTCAATCCAACGCGCGTCAGGGCCATCGCCGCGCGCATCACAAGATCAAGCTGCCACAGCTGACGATCTGCAAGCAGTGCCGACAGCCGCGGTTGTCGCACCACGTCTGCCCGAACTGCGGCTCCTATCGGGGCCGTCAGGTGCTCACTATCAAGGCGCGCGGCTCCGAAGAGTAGCGCCGCGCCACACGCGCGACGCGACACTGAGCCGCGACGGAGCTGGAGGCTCGCGTGACGCAGCCCGTCGCATTCATCTTCCCCGGCCAGGGAAGCCAGGCGGTCGGTATGGGCGCGGATGTGTACCGCGTGTCGCCGGCCGCTCGCGCTATCTACGACACCGCCGACGCCGCGCTCGGCTTCGCCCTCTCGCGCCTCTGCTTCGAGGGGCCCGAGGACGCCCTGCGCGAGACCATCAACACCCAGCCCGCGCTGGTGACCACCAGCCTGGCGCTGCTGGCCGCCATGCAGGAGGCGGCAGGCGCTCCAACCGGCGCCAGCGCCGCTGAGCCGCCGCTGAGTGCGCCGCTAGCGCCCGCATGGGTTGCGGGGCATAGCGTCGGCGAATACGCCGCTCTGGCGGCCTCTGGCGCGCTGGATGTCGCCGCGACGATCCGCCTGGCGCGCGAGCGGGGCCGCCTGATGCATGAGGAAGGCTCCGCGATCCCCAGCGGGATGGCCGCCGTCCTCGGCCTGGACGCGCCCGCGCTCGAAAAGGTCTGCGCCGAGGCCACCGAGCGGGCGCGCGCCGCGCTGACGCCGGATGAGGCGGTCGCGCATCCCGGCGTGGGCCGCGTCGTACTGGCGAACGACAACGCGCCCGGCCAGATCGTCATCTCTGGCGAGCGGCGCGCGCTGGAGGCCGCGATGGAGCTGGCAAAGGCCGCTGGCGCGCGGCGCGTCGTGCCGCTGGCGGTCAGCGGCGCGTTCCACTCGCCGGTGATGGCCCCCGCCGCGGAGGGACTGGCCCGCGCGGTGGACGCCGCCCCAATCCGCGACGCCGTGATCCCGATCATCTCGAATATCAGCGCGACGCCGCTCAGCGCCGCTGGCGATATCCGCCGCGAGCTGGCCAGCCAGATCGTCTCGCCGGTCCAGTGGACGCGCTCGATCGAGTGGCTGGCCGCCCAGGGGGTGACGCTCTTTGTCGAGATTGGCGCCGGGCAGGTGCTCTCGGGTCTCGTCAAGCGCATCGCTCGCGAGGCGGTCACGCTCTCCGTCAGCTCAGCCAATGACGTGGCCGCTGCCGCGGCGCGTGTCGCCGAGGCGCTAGGCTAGGCCGGCCACGAGCGCGCCGGGGAGGCTCCGTATGGGTCGAGAGCGTGAAGAGCGCGACGCGGGCGGGTACGCCATCGGCTCGGTGCGCATCGCCCGGCGCGTACTGCGGATGGTCGTGGAGCAGGCGGCCACCAGTGTGAGGGGCGTGGTGGGCGTGGCGCGTGACGTGGCGCCGCTGCCACCCGCGCTGGTCCGGCCTGTCCCGTGGCATGGCATCGGCCTTGCCGTTCATGGCAATGACGTGGTGATAGATCTCTACTTGATCGCGGGGCAAGGCGAGAATGTCGCGCGCATCGGCGCGGACGCGCATGAGGCGGTGGCCGGCGCCGTCGAAGGGCAGCTAGGCATGCGCGTGGTCGCGGTCAATATCTACGTGCAGGATGTCAGATGAGCAAGTCAGGTCAGACGCGACACAAACCCTATGGCGAGCGCAGGCAGGCGCGCGTGGCGGTCTTGCAGACGCTCTACGAGGTGGACATCGCGCGCCACGAACCCGAGGAGGCGCTGGCCCGCAACGCGGAGAGCCTGCGGCTCAGCCCGGAGGCGCTCGCATTCGCGCAGGAACTGATGCGCGGGACCCTGGAGCATCTGGAGGAGATTGACGCCGCGATCGCGCGCGCGGCGCCCGAATGGCCCCTCTCGCAGATGGCCCGAATAGACAAGAACACGCTGAGGCTTGCAATCTACGAGATTCTGTACAATAATGCTGTCCCAGCGAAGGCAGCCATTAACGAGGCCGTTGAGCTTGCCAAACAATTCGGCGGCGACGCCTCCAGCCGTTTTGTGAACGGCGTCCTTGGCGCCATCTACTCGACATCACAACAGTCCGAGCGCACACCTACCGTGCCTGAAACACCCGCCGAAGGGGAGGTTCCGTAATGCCGTCCGGCTCGAAAGAGGAGATCCTCACAATGCTCCGCCCGATCATCGCCGAGCAACTGGGCGTTGACGAGGGCGAAGTGAAGGAAGAAGCCTCCTTCACCGATGACCTGAATGCTGACTCGCTGGATCTCGTCGAGATGATCATGTCACTCGAAGAGAAGTTCCATGTGCAGATCAGCGATGAGGACGCCGAAAAGATCACCACGGTCGGTGAAGCGGTCGACTTCATTTACGAGCATACGAGCTAGCGCGCCCGCGCGCTAGACGGCGCCCGCAAGCGCCACCAGAAAGCCATGCCACCGCTGGTGTGGCTTTTTTGTGTTGCCCTTGCGGACCCCACCCCCTGCCTCTCTCCCGTGGGGAGAGGGGAGGACGGTTGCGGGCCTTCGAGCCGGCGCTTGCTCGCCTCGCGCTGTTCACCTCACACTGGTCCTTCCCCTCCGGAGGGGAAGGTGGCCGAAGACCTGATGGGCGCGCGCCTATCGTACGCTTCGACGCCTCGGCGCGGGGCGATCCGCACGCTGGTCGCCTTCCTGGTCCAGCTCGCGGAAGCGGTAGCCCAGGCCGCGCTCGGTGAGGATGTATTTCGGGTGGGCGGGGTCGCGCTCCAGCTTCTGGCGCAGGTAGGTGATGTAGAGCCGCAGATAGTGCGCCTCGTCGCGGTATTCCGGCCCCCAGACCCGCGAGAGCAGTGTCTCGTGGGTCATCAGCCGCCCGGCGTTGTTGACCAGGTGGTAGAGCAGGCGGTACTCAGTGGGGCGCAGGGTGACTTTGCGCCCGCGCGCCAGCACCTCGCCCTTGTCGAAATCAATCGTCAGGTCGTCATCCACCACGATGCGCGTCTTGCGCGCCGGCGATGGCGTATAGGCCCGGCGCAGCAGCGCCTTGATGCGCGTCTGCAGCTCGCGCGGGCTATAGGGCTTGGTCAGGTAGTCGTCGGCGCCGATCTCCAGCCCACGGATGCGGTCGGCCTCGTCCGCGCGCACCGTCAGCATGATGACGGGCACGCTGGAGACATCGCGGATGTGGCGCAGCGTCTCGAAGCCGTCCATATCGGGCATCATCACGTCGAGCAGGATCAGATCGGGCAGATCGGCGCGCAGCCGGTCCAGCGCCTCCTCGCCGTTGGCGGCGGCGAGCACGCGATACCCCTCCATCTCCAGATTCAGCCGCACGACATCCACCAGGCGCGGCTCGTCATCCACGACCAGCACGGTCATACTGCGGGGGTCAATCTGCTGCTGTTCCATCGGCGTGCTCCCGTCGCGTCTCGGCGTTGAGGCTGCCGAAGAGCACCATCGGCAGCGGGGACTTTTCTTCGCGGGGCAGGCTGAAAGAGAAGGTCGAGCCATGCCCCAGCTCGCTCTGCACCCAGATGCGCCCGCCGTGCGCCTCCAGAATGGCGCGGCAGATGTAGAGGCCGAGGCCCGCGCCCTGCGTGCGGCGGGTGGCGGCGCTCTCCACCCGCTGATAGCGCTCGAAGATGCGCTCCTGCTCGCGCAGCGGGATGCCCTGGCCGGAGTCGCTCACGCGCACGATCACCTCGTCGCTGGTGACCTCGCCCCGCACGCGGATGCGGCCCTGGCGCGGCGAGTACTTCGTCGCGTTATCGAGCAGATTCATCAGCACTTCTTC
>DASTKI010000016.1:0-34343 GCA_035716045.1 Ktedonobacterales bacterium | reverse complement strand
CCCCCCCCCCCCCACCGCCCCCTCCCATGAGAGCGCTTGCCCCTCACTGAGCGCATGCTCCAGCGCGGCCTCACCAAGCGCCGCGCGCAGGCGCTCCAGGTCGCGCGCGCGCAGGTCGCGCTCGGCGGGGTCCACCGGCCCAGGGGCCGCCTTGTGGCGGGCCAGCGCAGCGGCGTACAGGCGCGCGGCGCGCTCCAGTTCGTTACGCCGCAGGGCGAGCGTCCCCGCGCGCTCGATCAGCCTCCAGATATACTCGCTCGCGCGCGCCTGCCCGGTGAGGGTATCGAGCGCCTGCGCCAGGTCGAGGCGCGCTGTCTCAAGCTCTCCCTGATCGAGCGCGAGGCTGGCGCGGAAATAGCGGATGCGCGCCACGATGGCGAGGTTGCCTAGCCCGCGGAAGAGGCGCTCGGCTTCATCGAAATAGGCGCGCGCGGCCTCGGCGTGGCCTAACCGCCACTCCGCGCGCCCCAGCGTGAAGGCGCATGTAGCCGCGCCATAGTTATCATGCGCGTGTTTGAACCGCTGGTAGCTTGGCTCAGTGACCGTGATCGCTCGGGAAGGTTCGTCGAGGACGATGTACGCTTCGCCCGCATTATTCCAGGTGAGCGCGCGGGCCCAATCGCTCTCACCGACCTCACAGCTGAGCGCGAGGCTTTCCTCATAATAGGCCAGCGCCTCTCGCGGCTGTTGCATGTCATAGCGCAGCCCACCGAGGTTCATAAGTGGAATAACCATGTCGAGGCGATTATTCATCTCACGATGGAGAGCCAGGCACGCTTCGTAGAGCGCAGCCGCCCGCTCATACTCGCGTAGCTGCTTGAGCGGGTTGGCCAGGTTCATCATCGCGTTGGCGATGCGCGTCCTGTCGCCCAGCGCGCGTCGCAGCTCCAGCGCCCGCTCGCCCGCCTCGACCGCCCGCTCGAAGCGGTCTTGCCGGTGGGAGATCACCAACACGCCTGTCCATGCGTCGGCCAGCGCGGCCTGTTCCTCCGGGGTCGTGGGCGCGCTGGCGCGCTCGATGAAGCGCTCGAGCCAGTCCAGTCCTTCGACATACTGCGAATGGCTGGCCCAGAAGCGCCACAGCGCGCCCACCATGCGCAGGCCATGCATCGTGGCGCCCGTCTCTAACGCCCAGGCCAGCGCCGCGCGGACGTTCTCGTACTCCATCTCCACCCGCGCCATTACGCCTTCTTGCTGGTCTACAGCCCCCGGAACGATCGACTCTACCAGCGCGAGGAAATAGTCGGCGTGCCGCCTGCGCGCCTCACCCCACTCGCTCTCGTCGCGCAGGCGCTCCTGAGCGAACGCCCGCAGCGTGACCAGATGTGTGTAGCGCCGCGCCCCCGCGCTCTCGGCGCACTGGATCAAGCTGGCGTCAACTAACACGGCGAGGCTGTCCAGCAGCGCGCCGTCCGGCGCCCCCGAAACGGTCGTAAGCGCGTCCACAGTGGCGCCGCCCACGAAGACGCCCAGCCAGCGGAACAGCCGCCGCTCCTCCTCACGGAGCAGGTCATAGCTCCAGGCGATGGTGGAGCGCATCGCGCGCTGGTGGTCGGGCAGGTCGTGCGGCCCCTGCGCCAGCGCGCCAAGGAATTCGGGCTGCGTCAGCCGGTCATGGAGGTGTCGCAGCCCGACGAGCCTGGCGCGCGCCGCCGCCAGCTCGATCGCCAGCGGCAGCCCATCCAGGCGCGCGCAGATGGCGGCTACCAGGCGCGCCTCCTCCAGCGTCGTGACGGTAAAGCCGGGCGACACGGCGCTGGCCCGCTCCACAAACAGGGCGATGGTGGGGACGGCGAGCAGCGCGTCGAACGAGTCCATCTGCTCAGGAGCGGCCAGCGCGAGTGGCGGCACAGGGAATCGGCGCTCGCCACGCACGTTGAGTGCCGCGCGGCTCGTCACGACCATCTGGACCTGCGGGCAGACGACCAGCAGCTCTAATACGCCGCGCGCGGCGAGAAGGACCTGCTCGAAGTTGTCCAGTACGAACACGAGCCGCCGCTCGCGCAGCGCGTGAATCAGCGTGTCGCGCAGCGGCGCGCCGCCGCTCTCCCGGATACCGAGCGCCAGCGCGATAGCCGCCAGCACGCGCTCAGGCTCGCGCACGGGAATCAGCCCGACGAAGACGACTTCCTGGCCACGCTCGCGTCGCAGCGTAGTGGCTAGTTGGAGCGCCAGGCGCGTCTTGCCCACGCCCGCCGGGCCGGTCAGCGTGAGCAGGCGCGTCTCCGGGCGCGCGAGCAGATCGAGCAGCGCAGACTCTTCGCGCTCGCGCCCGATCAATGGCGTCAATGGAACCGGCAGGTCTCCAACAGGTCGCTCTCCGGTGGGCGCTTGAGTGGGAGAGCCCGCGTCATCTTCCTCATCCAACCGGCGCGGCCCGCGAGCCGCCGCGAAGAACGACTCTGCTTCGTCGGGCGCGAGCGTGAGCGCGGCGCTGAGCAGCCGCACGGTGGCCTTCTGTGGCGCCTGCGTTAGCCCACGCTCCAGCAGGCTAATCGCGGCGGGGCTGACCCCGGCGCGCTCGGCAAGCCTTTCCTGCGTGAGTCGGCTGCGGCGGCGATAGCGCCTGAGCAGGTCAGCGAAGTCAGGCCCATCCATGGCTTCCATGGCGTTCTCCGTGAGGATATTCCCAATTCATCGCCACCATTCTAACACCCCCTGGCGAGCGTCTTCGAACGCCTGTGCGCGCTTTAACCAGTGGTTTTATGCGCGGTTTTACGGATTCTCCGTGGCGTCTGGCGCTCACTTTGGGCACACTGCCCTTTATCCAGACGAGGCGGCGGTAGTCGCGGCGCTGTCGGGCGCCGCCTGCCGCCATGAACGGAGCGTGTTCCCATGACGTTCGAGCCGGAGGTCCCGCTGACCTGGGGCGCGCAGCTCGCTCACGCCGAGCGCCTCCTCGCTACAGTGGGGCTCCCCGCGCCCCGGGAGGAGGCCATTGAGTTGCTCGCGGCGTTGCTCGGCGCGCCCGTCGCGCTCTTGCGTGCGCGGCCTGTCAGCTCGATGAACCAGACTCATGCGGAGGCCTATGCCGCCTGGGTGAAGCGGCGCGCGGCTGGGGAGGCGGTACCTCACATTACCGGGAGTCTGTTGTTCATGGGGCTGGATTTCTCGGTTGGGCGGGATAGTCCGCTGCCAGCCCCTGGGGCGCGGCGACTGGTGGAAGTGGCGCTCCAGCTCGCGCGTCGGCGTCCACCCAGCGACCTTTTGGCCGCTGAGATTGGCGCCGGGTGCGGCGCCGTCTCGCTGGCGCTGGCGTCGTTCGAGCCGCGCTTCACCCGCATCTATGCGGTCGACGCCTCCGCGTCGGCGCTGGAGACGGCGGCGGCGAACGGCGCGCGCTACCTGTTGAACCTGGTCATGAGCTGGGTGGAAGGCGCCGGGCTTGAGAGCGTTCCCGAGCCGGTGGATGTCGCTATCTGTGGCCAGTTCGATCGGTCCGCGCCATCAGCGCTGCGGCTGCTCGAATTGGCGCCCGCGAAGCTGCGGCCCGGCGGCGCGCTGATCTGCGGCGTCGCTGACGAGCGAGGCGAGGCGGCGTCTGAGTTGCTCGCGCGCGCTCTGCCTGGCGCGATTATCTGGGGTGATTCCCAATCTGGCGAACCTGCCATTGTCGTTGCGCAATTGCCAGATCTCTGATCTAGCCTCAGCGGACGCGTGGATACCGGCCCCCTCTCATCTGGAAACCAATTTGGAATCAGGAGGTCTACGTCATGAAGAAGATGCGGAAGCTCGCTCTCCTCACGATACTGCTCTGCGGCGCACTGGTCGTGGCCGCGTGCGGCTCCACGGGCAGCGGGGGCAATGGTGGCTCATCTGGTGGCGGTTCGTCGTCAGCGGCGGCCACCGCGACGCCGAAACCCAAGCCCACCGCGATGCCGAAGATCACGCTGGCCTTCTGCAAGCGGATCTTGACACTGGCCGAAGCCAATCAGATCATGCATCCCGCGACTCCGGCGACAAACATCCGCATAGATTCCCCAACGTCTGGCGGTGGCTCCTGCAATTACGAATACGCCTCATTCAGAGCCGTGGTCACGGTAGCGTTCTTCACCGTCGTGCAACCTTCCACGTCGCTCGCGGATCTCGCCAGCAAGGCCGCGGGCCAAACGGGCGGCAAGGTCACCATGACGCCGGTGAGCGGTGTCGGTGACCAGGCGGAGTATGGCGTGGCCGCCACGCCGATCAACGGGCAAACCTTCAATTACAACGCCATGGACGTCATCTATGGCTCTCTTTTCTTCAACTGCAACCTCGCCTATCTTGGGACGCCCCGAAGCGACGCGGAGCAGGGGAAGCTCAAGCAGGTGTGCCAACTGGTCGTCAGCCGGCTGTAAAACGGCCATGGCTGGGGCTAGCCTGTCGAGGCGAACTCCAGCCATGGTCGCGGGTATCCGCGGCGAATCCGCCTACGCCTGGCCGTCCGCCTGCTTCGGCGGAATGGGGCCCGGCAGCCACCAGGTCCAACTGGCCAACAGCCGCATCGTGGCCGGAACCAGCGGCGAGCGGATGATCGTCGCGTCCAGCGCGCCTGGAATCCATCCTCTCACGCTATCCTTGATATCCCCTATCCGTCTACCGCGCCAATTCCAGGCGCGCCAGCGCGACCGTCTCATCCCACGAAAGCTCCCGTCCCTCAGCGAAGGACTGCTCCAGCCCGTCCTCGCCCAGCGCCGCGCGCAGCCGCTCCAGGTCGCGCGCGCGCAGGTCGCGCTCAGCCGGCTCCAGGCGATCGGGGGGCGCCTCCTGGTGGGCCAGCGCGGCGGCATAGAGCCGCGCGGCGATCCGCGGCTGGCCGCCCTGGAGGGCAAGCGTCCCTGTGCGCTCGATCACACGCCAGATCGCCTCCTGCTCACGTGCTCGCCCGCCCAGGTCATCGAGCGCCAGAACCAAATCGTCACGCGCATCCTCCAGCGCCCCTTGGTCGAGCGCGAGGCTGGCGCGGAAATACTCGATGCGCGCCACAATCGCCCGATTACCCAGGTCGCGGAAGCGGCGCTCCGCTTCATCGAAGTAGGCGCGCGCAGCTTCCGCATGTCCCAGCCGCCACGCCGCCCGCCCCAACGTGAAGGCGCAGGTGGCCGCGCCATAGTCATCATGCGCAAGGCTGAAGACGTGGTAGCTCGGCTCGGTGACCTCAGCCGCGCGGGCGGGCTCATCGAGGGCGATGTACGCCTCACCCACGTTATTCCAGGTGAGCGCCCGCGCCCAATCGCTCTCACCAACCTCGTGACTGAGCGCCAGGCTCTCCTCGTAATGGGCCAGCGCCTCACGTGGCCGCCCCATGTCATAGCGCAGCACGCCCAGATTCATCAGCGGGAAGACGAGGCCACGCCGATTACTCATCTCCCGATGGATAGCCAGGCACGCTTCGAGGAGCGCCGCCGCGCGCTCATACTCGCGCAACGCGACGAGCGGGTTGGCCAGGTTCATCATGGCGTGGGCGATCTGCGTCTTGTCGCCCAGCGCGCGTCGCAGCGCCAGCGCCCGCTCGCCCGCCTCGACCGCCCGCTCGAAGCGGTCTTGCCGGTGAGCGATCACCAGCACGCCTGTCCACGCCTCCGCCAGCGCGGCCTGCTCCTCCGGGGTCGTGGGCGCGCTGGCGCGCTCGATGAAACGCTCGAGCCAGTCCAGCCCTTCGACATACTGCGAATGGCTGGCCCAGAAGCGCCGCAACGCCCCCACCATGCGCAGGCCATGCGACGTCGCCCCCGTCTCCAGCGCCCAGGCCAGCGCCGCGCGGACGTTCTCGTACTCCGTCTCCACCCGCGCCATCGCGACTTCGGGCTGATTGGCGCCCGTTGGGATGATCAACTCCACTACCCCGAGGAAATAGCCGGCATGCCGCCGCCGCGCCTCTTCCCACTCCCCCTCGTCGCGCAGGCGCTCCTGAGCGAACGCCCGCAGCGTCACCAACTGCGTGTAGCGCCGCGTCCCTCCGCTCTCGGCGAGCTGGATCAGGCTGGCGTCCATGAGTCTGGTCACCCCATCCAGCAGGACGTCATCCAGTATCCCGGAAACCGTCGCCAGCGCGTCCACCGTGGCGCCATCCGCGAAGACGCCCAACCAGCGAAACAGCCGCCGCTCGTCCGCATTGAGCAGGTCATAGCTCCAGGCGATCGTCGAGCGCATCGCGCGCTGGTGGTCGGGCAGATCAAGTGGCCCCTGCGCCAGCGCACCGAGGAACGCGGGTCCCGACAGTCGCTCATGGAGCTCGCGCAGCCCAAGCGCGCCGACGCGCGCCGCCGCCAGCTCGATCGCCAGCGGCAGTCCGTCCAGCCGCGCGCAGATCTCCGCCGCCAGGCGCGCCTCCTCCAGCGTCGCCAGCGTGACGTCAGGCGCTGCGGCGCTGGCCCGTTCCTCGAAGAGCGCGACGGTCGGCACGCCCAGCAGCGCGTCGAGCGAGTCCAACTGCGTCGGCGCGGCCAGCGCCAGCGGCGGCACAGCGAAGCGGCGCTCACCGCGCACATGGAGCGCCGCGCGGCTGGTCACCAGCGCCTGGACTCCTGGGCAGGCGGCCAGCAATTCCAGCACGCTCCGGGCGGCCGGCGCCACCTGCTCGAAGTTGTCCAGCAGCAGCGTCAGCGGGCGATCACGCAGCGCATGGATGAGCGTGTCGCGAAGTGGCGATGCGCCACTAACCTGAATGCCCAGCGCCCGCGCCACGGCCGCCAGTACGCGCTCAGGCTCGCGCACGGGAATGAGTCCGACGAACACGACGTCCCGGCCTTGCTCGCGCCGCAGCGCCGCCACCTCTAGCGCCAGCCGCGTCTTGCCCACTCCCGCCGGGCCGGTCAGCGTGAGCAGGCGCGTCTCTGGGCGCGCGAGCAGATCGAGCAGCGCCGCGACCTCGCGCTCGCGCCCGATCAGCGGCGTCAAGGGCAGCGGCAGGTCGCCGCCTGGCGCGACGGCGACCGTATGCGAGGCGTTTGCCCGCGTCTCAACCGGCGCGTGTGACGCGCCCTGCGCCGCCGCGACAAATGCCACATCCTCTTCAGGCGTAAGGTTGAGCGCCGCGCTGAGCAGCCGCACGGTGCCGAGCTGCGGCGCCTGCGTCAGCCCGCGCTCCAGCAAGCTGATCGCCGCCGGGCTGATTCCGGCGCGCTCCGCCAGTTTCTCCTGCGTGAGCAGGGCGCGCCGCCGGTGGCCCCGCAGCAGGCTGGCAAATTCAGGATTGTCGCTCGTTCCCATGGCGCCCTCCGGGTCCACCAGCCCGCCGCTCATCGCCCGCATTCTAGCACTGCGCCGCCGAAGCCTCCATGTCGCCAGCCTCTATGTTACGAGCGTTCTAAAGCATTCTACGGGCTCGCTCCGGATTCTCTGTGGAGTCTGGCCGCCTTTCTCAGGCACAATTGCTCCTGTCCATGAGGCGCCTGGGCATTCGCAGGGCGGCGCCTGCCGTCCGCTATCGGGGAACTGAGCCACGCCCATGCCCACTGAACCAGATGACCCGCTGACCGCTAGCGCGCAGCTCGCTCGCGCCGAAGCGCTTCTCGCCGCCGCAGGTTTGCCCACGCCACGCGAGGAGGCCGCAGAACTGCTCAGCGCGCTGCTCAACACACCCGCTACACTGTTGCAGGCCCAGCCCGGGCGCCGCTTGAGCCAGTGGAGCGTGGAGATGTTCGCCGGATGGGTGGCGCGGCGAGCCGCAGGCGAGGCGCTGCCGCATATTACCGGACGCCTGCCGTTCATGGGCCTGGAGCTGGTCATCAGGCGAAGCGATCCGCTGCCCGCTCCCAGCGCTTGGCGACTCGTGGAGGCCGCCCTCCAGGTAGCGCGCCATCACGCCCCCGGCGACCTGCTCGCCGTCGAGATCGGGACGGGCTGCGGCGCGGTGGCGCTGGCGCTGGCCGCCTTCGAGCCGCGCTTCACCCGCATCTATGCGGTGGACCCCTCGGCGGCGACCCTGGAGACGGCCGCCGCCAACGGCGCGCGCTACCTCTTGAACCTGGTTGTCAGCTGGCTGGAGGGCGAAGGACTCGACAACGTTCCCGAGCCGGTAGACGTGCTGCTCTGCGGTCACTTCGAGCCGTCCGCGCCATCAGCAACATGGCTACTTGATCAGGTCCCCGCGAAGCTGCGGCCCGGCGGCGCGCTGATCTGTGGCCTCGATCACGAGCAGATCCCTGACGTTCGCGCGCTGATCGCGCGCGCGCTGCCCGCCACACACGTCTGGGCGGAGTCGCATCCCGGCGGCGCCGTCCTCGTTGCGCAATTGCCGCGCCCTTCGGCGGGCGACGCGGCATTCAACAGCGGTAACCCGAGGAGGTAATTGGTGAAATCTCTCTGCACGGCATTCATCCGCATCGCGCTGCTCGCGGGCGCCCTCGCGCTCGCCGCATGCGGCGCCAGCACGGGTGGGACCTCCACCGGCGGGAACTCGACCGGTGGAACCTCATCCGCGGCGCCTACTGCCACCCCCAAGCCCAAGCCAGCCAGCGCGCCCCAGGTCACGCAGGCGTTCTGCGAGAGCGTCATGACGGTCGCCGACGCCAATCAGATCATGCATCCGCCCGCGCCGATCACCACCATCCGCGTGCAGTCGGATGACGAGCTGGGTGTGTGCGCCTATAACTCCCCGCAGAGTCCGCTCGCCGTAGTGAAGATCTTGATCGAGCTGAAACCCTACACCGGCCCTACCCCGGTGCCCACCTCCACCATCCTGCAGCTCGTCTCCCAGCTGGCCAATGAGCCCCACGTCACTGTCACGACCACGAAGCCCGTCAGCGGCGTGGGCGATCAGGCGGAGTTCCTCGCCACGAACGTGAGTGAGAGCGGCATCACCGTCTATGCGGACGTGATGTACGTCATCTACGGCAAGGTCGCCTTCCTGTGCGACAACTTCCACTTCAACACCAAACCCGATGACGCCGCGCAGATGAACTCGCTCCAGCAATGCGCCGAGCGGGTGGTCAGTCGCCTCTGAGCGTGCGAGGGATCATTCTGGCTGACGCCGCATAGCGACGCCTGCGCGCCATACGCAAACGAGTCAGGCTGGGGCCAGCGCGTCCAGGCCAGCCCCAGCCATCTCGCGCAACCGCGTCGTCGGCCGCTCTGATTATGCTCTATCGCCCACCTGTTTCGGGGGGATGGGGCGGCCTGGCAGCCACCAGTTCCAGCGGCCCATCAGCCGCATCGCCGCCGGCACGAGCAGCGAGCGGATGATCGTCGCGTCCACCAGCACGGCGATCGTCATTCCCAGGCCGATCTCCTTCGTCACGATTGTGCGCGTGAAAGTGAACGCGCCGGTGACGATGATGAAGAGCAGCGCCGCGCTGGTGATCACCCCGCCCGTACGCTCCAGCCCGCGCGCCACCGCCAGCCGGTTGTTCTTCGACCGCTCCCACTCCTCGCGGATGCGCGAGAGCAGGAAGACCTCGTAGTCCATCGAGAGGCCGAAGAGGATGCAGAACATCAGGATCGGGACTAGCGAGTCCACGAAGCCGGTCGAGGTGAAGTCGAGCAGGTTTTGGCCAAAACCCCACTGGAAGACGAAGACCACCGCCCCATACGCCGCGCTGATCGAGAGCGCGTTGACGATCACCGCCTTGAGCGGCAGCAGCAGCGAGCGGAACATGATTAGCAGCAGGACGAACGTCGCCCCCAGCACGAACAGGATCGCCCGCGGGAAATTGTCGTACAGGTAGCGAGTGAAGTCGAGTGAGACCGCCTGATAGCCGCCGACCAGGACCTTGAGCCCGCCCGCATGGGCGTTGTCGCCCGCGCGCAGCCGGTCAACCAGCGCCTTGCTCTCGGCGCTATCCAGCTCCGCGTTGGTCTTGACGGTGATGACCGTCGTATCGCCGCTGGTCGTGGACCCCACCAGTTGTGGCAGGCCGGGGACCTGCTGGTAAGCGCCAGTGGAGTAGAGCCGCTGGAGCTCGGTCAGCGTCGGCGTCGTCGCCCGCGGGTCGCCAGGGAACTGCGTGACGCTGGTGACCGATGTGACGCCCCGCTGCGCGTCGAGCCACTGGGTCAGCTGATCCACCTTCGCCACGTTCGCGCTGGAAAGGATGCTGGAGCCGTCCGGCGTCTGCGCGACGATTACGATTGGGTTGGCGGCTGTTTCGGGGAACTGGGCGTTGAGGATGTCGTTGCCCTGGCGCGCCTCGATGCTGGCAGGCAGCGCCTTGATCGAGATCGAGCCGATGTTGATGTTGAGCAGCGGCCAGCCCATCGCCAGCAGCAGCCCCGTCACCAGCAGGATGGTCGCCAGTGGGCGGCGCATCACGCCCTCCGCCAGCCGCGCCCAGAAGCCGCTGGTCGTCTCAGTGGCCTCCTCCGCGTCCTCCTCCAGCGTGCGCCGCGAGCCCACGCCCACCAGCTTCCACAGGTACGGCACGCGCAGCGCGTTGACACGCGGGCCGAGGATCGCCAGCAGCGCCGGCAGCAGCGTCAGCGCCGCCAGCATCGCGGCGGCCACCGTCAGCGCCCCGCCGATGCCGAACGACGACATGAACTGGATGCCAATCAGCAGCAGCCCGGCGAACCCGATGATCACCGTCAGGCCGCTGAACAGGATCGCCTCGCCCGATGTCGCCACCGTCCAGCCGACCGCGTCGCGCACGGAGCGCCCGCGCGCTAGCTCCTCGCGGAAGCGGCGGACCATAAACAGGCTGTAGTCAATCGAGATGCCCAGCCCAACGATCGAGGCGATGTTGAGCACGAAGATGTTCGTGTCGAAGTTGCTGGCGATGGCGTAGATCGCCGCCAGCGCCACCGGCACGGCCACGGCCGCCAGCGTCAGCGGCAGGAACGCCGCCACCACCGAGCCGAAGATGATCAGCAGCGCCAGCAGCGCGATCGGCATCGCGTACAGCTCGGCGCGCTCGGTATCCTGCCGCGTCACCTCGTTGAACGCCGCCTCGACCGCTGGCCCGCCGGTGATGTACGTCTTCAGCCCTACCGCGCCGTCGCCCTCGGGCAAGATATCCTGCACGCGCTCCACCAGCGCCTGCGGGCCGGGCGCGTTCTTGTCGAAGTTGACGTTGACGTAGGTGGTCGCGTTGTCTTGCCCCACGCCGCCCTGCTGGACGCTCGTGACATTCGGCAGCGCCCTGGCGCGCGCCATGAAGTTCGCGACTTCCAGCTGGTAGCTCGCGTCGGTTGGGCGCGAGCCGTCAGTGGATTGGAAGACGACGAGCAGTGTGCTGTCGGGCGTCTTCAGCTTGCCAGCGACGATGTTGTTAGCCTTGACCGACTCGCTGCCGCTGTAGCTGTAGCCGCCGCCCGAGAGCACAGACGTGACCTGGGCGGCGAACGGGACGGCGGCGACCAGCCCTACCAGCCAGACCGCGACGATCAGCCAGCGCAGCTTGTGGACCAGCCGCCCGTAGCCCAGCCCGAAGCGGTAGATGCCGTGGACCTCGGAGTCGGTGTGGATATGCGCCAGCGCCGCGGGCGGCGTAGCCGGGGCTTGCGGCTCCTGCGTCGCTGACGGCTCGGGCGTCTGCTTGATCTCCCCCGCATCGGGCGAGCGTGTGTCGGGTGTCATGCGTTATCCTCTATGCCGCCGGAGAACAGCCCGACGGGCGATGGGTTGTCGCTCAAGTCTCGCGAGGCGCGAGCGCGCCCCGGCTCAGGGTTCAGATGGTCACATGCTCAGGTGGTCGCATCCTTCACGCCGGACTGGCGCGTCGCGGTCGAGCCATGGCAGGGTCATGGTGGCGCCATGCCGCGCCAGAGCGTGTCAACGTGCGCCAGCAGCGTCGGAGCCAGCTCGTAATCGCTGGCGCGCTCAGCCCAATCGAGCGTCAGCGCGATATAGGCCGAGATGATGAGATGCGACGCCGCCTCCACATCGCAGTCCGCGGCGATCTCGCCGCGCGCCTGACCCTCGCGCAGCACGCCTTCCAGCAACTCGGTTAGCGCCAGGAAGCGCGCGCGCTCGCCATGAAAGATCTCCGGCGCGGTCAGCGCCGCGCGGACGACCGCCCGCGTCAGGTCCGGTTCATCCTCCATGCCCTCCACCAGCGCGCGCAGGATGTCGGCGATACGCTCACGCGTCGGCGCCGCCGCCCGCGCCGGATCGCTCAGGCGCGCCTCGATGCGCTCCTGGCGGATGCGGCCGATCTCGGCCAGCACCGCTTCCTTCCCGGCGAAGTAATTGAAGAACGTGCCCAGGCCGACGCGCGCCTCCAGCGCAATCTGGCGAATGGTGGTCGCCGCGACCCCCTGCCGCCGGAATAGCTCCAGCGCGGCCTCGAAGATACGCTGGCGCAGCTCCGCGTGCCTGGCGTCGCGCCTGGATGGCGCGCGCCGCGGCTGGCGCGGAGTGTCCCCGGTCTTCGCCTGGCGTCCGCTGGATGTCACGCTGACCTGGCTTTCCTGAAGAACCGCCCTGCGCGCCCGCCCTACTATCCCCAGGGATCGCGGGGCGAGCGCTGTCTTGCACAAAACGTGAACATGTTCACGAATGCGTCAGGGAGATTGTACTCCAGGCTATGAGGCGCACGCTAGAGGGACCGCCCGAAGTGGCCAAAGCGCTCATCCGAAGGCTGAAGACCATGAGGCGCGAAGCGCCGCCCCCATCTGGCCTCCGGCATTGCGTTCCCCTCGGAGGGGAACACCCCACGCCGAGCTACCTGGTGGATGGCAAACCATGGCGCTCGCCCATCCACCAGTCACGCCTCGCCTCGCTCCCCTCCCCTGTGAGGAGATGGGAGCGGGGGTGAGGTCCGCGGGCCGCGCCAGCGAATCAGCCGATTGGCGCGTACGGTGTGGGCTGCTGCCGTGGCATTTCGGGCGGCGGGACCGCTCTGCTGGGCATGCCGTCAGGCCCGGCGATGATGTAGGCGATCATCGCGGCGAACCCTACCAGCGAGAACGCTAGCCCGATCAGGCCGCCCACCAGCAGGACGGCGAACCACGTCTTGTCCTGAAGCTGGTAGGTGTTGACCAGCGCGCCGATCCAGGCCGTGATCTGCACAATGCCGCCAATCGCGGCGATCAGGAAGCCCAGGGACATGAAGGTGACCGTCGTCCAGAACGTGCTATCCAGGTTGGGAGCGAAGTCAGTGCCTCTCCCGCTGACCGATGGCACGAATGTGCCGCCATAGGCGAACATCAGCCCCATGCTGATGCCGCCAATGATGAGCCCCACCACCATGATGATCAGCCCCACGATCCAGACTCGGGTGACCGTTGGCTTTGACATGTCTCTCCACCTCTCTACAGCTACCGGGCAGCGCCAGACCAGCGCTCTCCGTTTCTGTTATCGGCATAGCGCGCCCGCGTCACAGATTCATCTCGCCCCCGTGCGCGCGCGGCACGCCGATATCACGCGCGCGCGCGGCGCCAAAATGGGACATGAGTCTGGAGGTGGAGAGAGAGGGAGAGTGGCCGCCACCGGCGAAGGAGCCGTGATCCGCTGGGCGCCTCACCCGCCGCTTCGGACATGGCGGGTGAGGCCAGGCAAAGAGCTAGCCTGGGCGCTGGGCGTAGGCGATATAGAATGGCCACGTGCTGCGCTGTTGCTCCCACTCCTGGAGCATCGCGTTGAAGAGGGCCTCCCACTCGGCCTCCGAGACGCCCTGCGAGAGAAGTAGCGGGCGCGCCGAGCGGTGCGCTTCAGCCAGATTGGTGGCCAGCAGCGTGCCCACGCGCCCGGCCCACGCCCCAACTGGCAGGTCCAGCACCCGCATCTGCGCGCCTGGGAAGCCCGCCCGCCCAAGGTGCGTCGCCAGCAGTGGCCCGACGCGCGGATCAATCCCGCGCGCCAGCAGCGCGGCGAGCGCGTACTCGGTGATCTTCTGGGTGGCGGGGCCAGCGGGCTTGTAGCCAAAGTGTCCTTCGGCCACCTCAACCCAGCCGCCGGGGCGCGTCACGCGATACAGCTCGGAGAGGACGAACGGCCACCGATCAGCCGGAATGGCGAAGAAGAGCAGCCGCTGATGGGTGAAGTCAAAGGACTGATCGGCGAACGGCAGTCCTTCGAGCGCATTCGCCGCCACGAAACGAAAATTCGCCGGCCGCACATCGGGCGCGCCGCTCGCCGGGTTCCCCTCATGCGCGGGCGGCTCGTTGACATCTATGCCCACAACATCGGCGCCAGGGAATTGCTGCGCCACGTCCATCGCCCAGCGGCCCGTGCCGCAGCCCACATCCAGGATGCTGCGCGGTGTTCCAATGGGCGCGGCGTAATTGCCCTTGAAGGCCACGCGCAGGGCGAAGTGCTGGAAATCCAGCCGGTTGGTCTCGTTGAGATCAGCTGGCAAGCCATACGGCACGCCTGCCACGTAGTCGCGCCCGTAGAGCTGGCGCGAGGATTTCGCCCCATCGAGCGAAGCGGTCACCTGCTTGCGGCGGAACGGCCACCAGTTGGGCATGCGGCATATCTCCTTGCGATGTGACGGGGTTCACAGCCCCTGGCCGCCTCGCGCGCAACCCGAAGACGCGAGGCGCTGGCCCAGTAGCTACCGGGCATAGTGTACCCCCACTGTCAATCCTTTTGCCTCCTGCTTCCGCCGCCTAACCCGCGTGAGCGACACAACGCGGGCGCCCCGCCACGTCGGTGGTGAAGCGCCCGCGTTGTATGCTCCTGTGCTCTTGCACTCTCGTCGCTGTCTCAGCCGGCCGGCGCCTGCTCTGGCGTCGGAGCCACCGGCGCGCCCGTGGATGGCGCCTCCCGCCCGCCACCGCCGCCACGTCCGATGAGGTAGGCCGCGACGCCCGCGATGACGCAGGCCAGCAGGCTGAAGCCCTCCACTGTGGGCGGCTTGTGGCCAACCAGCTGGTCTACGCCCGGCTGCAGGTAGGCCACGAGACTCCTCCCGGAGACGACGCCGACCACCCCATAGACCCCGAGCGTCATCACCGTGCTTGCCAGCCCCAGGGCCAGCGCCCGCCCCAGCAGCGCCCCGCGCCTCAGCGCCAGCAGCGCCACGGCGACCACCGCCAGCCCAACCACGACGTAGAGCGCCACGGCCACGCCGCCCATAGTCGAGCTCAGCGAGAGTGACCCGTATATCGGGACGACCCCCACGATCCCCGCCACCGACAGCGCGCCCGCCAGCCACTTCGCCAGCCCCGCTCCCGCCAGGCCCACGCTCAGCATCCACACGCCGGCCAGCAGCAGCAGCAGTCCAACATAGATATTGCCGAGATAGGCGTTATCTTGCTTGGCATAGTAGGACGCGGTCAGGCCGTAGAGATAGAAGCCGCCCGTGAGCAGGCTGAAGAGTCCCGCCGTCAGCAGCGCCTGCGCGTTGCGTCGCGCGCCGCCAAAGGCGAAGCCGCTCACCAGCGCCACGATCACCAGCGCCACGATCACCAGCGGCAGCAGGAAGAACAGACCTATCGAAATGTCGTTGACAATGTTAGGCATTGATACAGCGCCTCCTGAGCGCCTCCGGCGCGCCTGCTAGGACATGGGGCGCGCCAGGCTGCCTCTCTATCGTAGACCACCGGAAGCGGGCGGCGACAATACGCAAAATAGCCGGGCGGCATAGCCCTACCCGCGCGTGTGGGGGCCTACGACCCGCCGGGGCGACCTCCCGCATGCTGTATACTCACGGGGGATGATCGCCATGCTCGGCCTGTGGCGCCGCCGCCACGGGTCTCGCGGGCGCCCGCGCTCATCGGTCCGTCCTAGTCATCCATGAGGCTCTTAAATGGTCGCCAAGAACAACCTCGCCGTCTTCACTGGGAACGCGCATCCGCAGCTGGCGCACGCCATCTGCCAGAGCCTGGGCATCGCGCTGGGCAAGGCGGAAGTCTTCCAGTTTTCCAATGAGAACATCTTCGTCAAGATTCTAGAGAATGTGCGCGGGCGCGATGTCTTCGTCGTACAGCCGCTCACACATCCAGTGAATACCTCCATCATGGAGCTGCTCATCATGCTCGACGCCTTCAAGCGCGCCTCAGCCCAGCGCGTCACGGCTGTCGTGCCCTACTACAGCTATGGCCGCACCGATAAGAAGGACCAGCCGCGCGTGCCGATCACCGCGCGGCTGATCGCCGACTGCATCTCCGTTGCCGGGGCCAACCGCGTGCTGACAATGGACCTGCACGCCGGGCAGATCCAGGGCTTCTTCAACATCCCCGTGGATGAGCTGACCGCGATGCTGATTCTGACCGACTATATCCGTCGCAAACGCATCCCCGACCTCACCGTCGTCGCCACCGATACGGGATTCGCCAAGAAGGCCCGCAACGTCGCCGAATCGCTTGACGCGCCGCTGGCGATCGTCGAGAAGCGGCGCGTGGGCAATGGCGGCCGGACCGAGGCGATGAGCTTGATCGGCTCGGTGGCCGGGCGGGCGGCGCTGGTGGTGGATGAGGAGATTGATACCGCTGGAACGCTCGTCCAGGCGGTGCGCGTGGCGCGCGAGCATGGCGCGCGGGACGTCTACGCCTGCGCCTCTCATGGTGTGCTGAGCGGCCCGGCCATCGAGCGGCTGGCGGTGGCGAACATCAAGGAGTTGATCCTGACCGACAGCGTGCCGCTGTCCCCAGAGAAGCGCCTGCCGAACATGACGACGCTCTCCGTCGCGGGGCTGTTCGCTCGCGCGATCAGGCGCATCCATGAGGGGCGCTCGGTATCGAGCCTGTTCCGCGAGTCCGCAGCGGATGAGGAGGGCGAGGGCGAGGATGTGGACGACTAGCGCGGCTTTGCGGGCCACCCGCGCGCGGCTGGGATAGCCCGCCAATGGCTGCGGACGACGCGGACGACGCGGACGGCTGGGAGGGGCTCGGCTCTGAAGGGCCGGCGCACGGTCGCGAGGGGGAACGCGGCCTTGAAGGGCGGCCGGCGCACGATGCGGCCTTTGACGCGGCCTTCGCGTCTCTGCTGCGCGCGCTGCGGACCATCCCTGGCCCCTGCGCGCCACCCGTAGGCGCGGGCGCGTTCGATATCCTCTACGCCAGCGAGCGCGAGGTGGTGGTGTGGTACCAGCCCGCGCGCGATGGCGTAGAGCAGCGCGAGGTGACGATCCCCGGCGCGCTGCTGCGCGCGGCCTGGGCGCTGACGCGGCGCGGCGAGCCAGTGGAGGAGGCGGCGCTTCGGGCGCTGGCCACCGGCGCGGCTGGCGGCCGCTGGCTGCTGGCGCTGCTCGCCCAGGTCCCCGGAATCGAGACGCGGCGCGAGGAGCCTGTGGCGGCGGATGGGGGACGCGGCCCTGAAGGGCCAGCGCACGATGCGATGGAGGATGAGCCGCGCGTGACGCTGATCTGGCGCGGTGAGCGGTGAGCGCGAGTTGGGATGACTCCGCGCCGGTCTTGGAATACCTCTTGCGGGCGTACCACGCGCGATGAGCCACGGCACGAATGCGGCCGCCAGACCGCCTCCAGAGCCGTTCACTCAGCTACCTGCCGGACTCACTGGATAATATGGGGAGGAGACGATGAGTACGTCGCTGCCGCCAGCGCTCCCGATTGATGTCGGGGAAGCGTTTGGCTTCGTCTTCCGCTCGCGCAACTGGTTCGGCCGCCTGGCGGTCGGAGCCCTCTGTGTGTTGTTCTTCTGGGTGTTCCTGATTCCCGCCTTTATCCTGCTCGGCTATTTTGTGGAGACCGCGCGGGCTATCAGCCGGGGGGAGCGCGAGCTGCCGCCCTGGACCAACATCGGCCAGAAGCTGAGCGACGGGTTCATTCTCGCCGTCGTGCTCTTCATCTGGAATCTGCCTGGCTCGATTCTGTCCTCCTCCGCGGGCAGCTGGCAGTGCGTGGGCTCGTCCTGCAGTTACGTGCCCAGCGCGCTCGCTCCCCTCGCCCCGCTCGGCGGCCTCTACTCCCTGCTGCTTGGCTTGCTGACGGCCGCGATCTGGAGCCAGTTCCTCGATGGGGGCTTTGCCGCCGCGTTCGATTTCCGGGCCATCTTTCGCCGCGCCGGCCTGCACCCAGGGATGACCGTCCTGGTCTGGCTGATGGTGATCGTGGTCGGCATCATCGCGGCGATCGCGGGGGTGCTCCTGATCGTCATCGGGCTGCTCTTCACCATCCCTTACGCCATGGCGGTCAGCTCCCACCTCTACGCCCAGTTCAAGCAGCGCACGGAAACCGTGGCTACAGCCCCCACCGGCTAGCGCCCGTGGGTGACCCGCGCCCCATCCGCCCTTCGGCCACCTCCTCCTCCGCGTAGGAGAAGGTCCGTGGCGGGCCTACCGCGCGGAGCGAGCGCGCCATTCACCCCCGGCGCGGCACGCCCCGCCGTAGGTTCCCCCTCGCTTCCGCGGAGGCGAGGGGACCAGGGGGTGAGGCTCCGCCCCACCCATCACGGAATCTCCTGATGGCCCACGGGCGGTGGATCGGGCGAGGCGTGGGGATTGGACAGAAAGTATTGAAATGGATCACGCGAGGAGCCCGCGCTGAGGGTGTAGAAATAGCATAAATAGCTCTGCGTTCCACTGGTCGCCGTTTCAACGGGCGCGCCATGCCGGCTGAAGACATAGGTATGATGAATCGGCGGCGGTTCGTTGAGGGTATAGCCACAAAGCGTGTACTTGCCGACGGGCGTCTCGTCGTTGACATAGGCGAACCAGCGATTGACGAGGTCGGGCTTGCTGGTGGTGTAGGTGAAGAGGAGGTGGCCCGCGTCATCTGTCTCCGTATACGTCATGCTGTCGGGCGACACGCGCCACATGGCGATCTTGAAGGAGGCGTAGGCGCCGTAGTCCTCAGGGGGGTAGGAGGACGCTACTTGCGCGAACACCGCGAGCGCCACGCACGCCATCGCGCACGCCAGCGCCAGCCACGCCAGCAAGAGGCGCCATTCGCGCCGCGCGAAGCGCCGCGCCCGGCGCACGCGTGACGCGCGCGGACGCTCAGGTTTGGGCGTCGCAGACTCATCCATAGCGATCACTCCATTTTCGCCCGGCGGGTCAAACCCGCGCGCGCCCGGCGGGTCGGTTCGCGCGCGCCCGTTCACCCGCCGGGCGGATGAATCCGCGGCTAAGGGCCTACCGGCCACGAAGGCCGCCTCCGCGGCCTGGGACGCGCGCGGGGGCAGGGCGGGGGAGCCTGCGGAGGCAGGCTTGGCGGCGGGACGCCCCTAGGTGCGGGTTCGCCCGCCCGCGCCCCCGTCCGCTCGCTCACCTCGCGCCCGCGCCCCCGTCCGCTCGCTCACCCACCGCCACCGGCTCCGCTAGCGCGACATCCGCCGCCAGCGCCCGCGTCAGCTTGACCGTCTCGACGCTGACCGTTACGACGCGGCAGACGAGCCTGGCGATGTACTGCGGGTCGTCGGGGCGGTTGGGGTCGCTGACGATGCCGCTGCGCTTGTCCTCGCTGACCTGATACTGGTCTATGACCCACTCCAGCGCCGAGCGGTTGCCCAGGCGGTACGCGAACGCCTCCGCCGGGACGCCCGCCAGCGTCAGGGTCTCGTTGACGATCACGGCGTCGCGCTCGGGGCTGAGCTTCATCTTCTTGACGTGGAAGCTGACGCGGCCATTCGCGCTCGCCTCGGGATGCTCCACCCAGCGCAGCGGATACAGCGCGGCGTCTTCATAGCCGAGATGCAGCGCCATCAGTTGCGCGCCGATCTCGGCGCAGCGCCAGAACGCCGCCGCGCCGTCCAGCAGCGGCAGGCGCGGCAGCTCGCGGCGCAGGTTGGCGGCGTAGCGCTCGCGGTAGGCGGGGTGATGCAGCAGGCCATAGACGTAGTGGAAGATGTCGCGCTTGGCTACCTCCGGCCCGTAGGCCGCCTGGAAGCGCGCCAGCGCCCAGTCGGTGATGTTCTCCCGCCGGTTCGTCCCGTCCTCATCATAGGTGTAGTAGGGGAAGCATTGGGTATCGCCAGTCAAGTGTAGGTCGGGGACGTGGCTTGTCGCTAACGCCTGAAATGGCTTCATATTACCTACGCCACTAACGCAAATTGCCACATTCTCGACCGCGCTGGCCGATGTAGGAAAGATTCGTGCATTGGCTCCCAGTTCATCAACGATGATGTCAGCGAAATAAAGCCTCATTGCCGTGAAAGGCCTGTACAACGACATCCGCATTGCATCGCCTGAGAACGACGCGTACCGCTCCCTACGCAGGTCACGTTTGATGTTCCTACTCCACTTCACCCGGTCATAGTTCAGGAAGTCGTCCACTTCCTTGGGGCGTCCAGATCGAACCCAGCGCGATACCTCGGCGTTGTAATCCTCGATAAACTGCTGAACCCGATGCACGAGCCTCTTCTGATCGAAGTCATAGACAATATTGTCTCGATTCGTTGAGACGCCGAGGCTATAGGTCGCAAAGATGGTTTCAGACTTGCCGCTCCGCTGGAGCCTTCCCTCCTTCGTTCCAAGCGGCACATACGTGTCAAACTCTGGCTGTAACCCTTCAGTCAGCCACGTATACTGCTCATCGGGCTCTAGTTCCTGCCATTCGATGCCCTTAGCGCTTGCCCGGTCGGTAAGGAAAGCCAGCTTTTCACGGCGGCGCCAGTCCTCTGGCACGCGGTAATAGTACAGCCCGCGTGTCTCGCTGCTGGCGCGGCGGATGGCGATGGTGATGCCCACGCCAACCTGAATACCGAAGACGTTGTGCGTCGTGCCGGAGAGCTTGGGGTTCTGGCGCACGTTGCCGTGCAGGTCGAGATGGTAGATGGCGGTGAAGTCCTGGAGCAGGTGCTTGCGCATGCCATCGAACGCGATCTGGTCTACGAACGAGTTGTTGCTGACGAAGCAGACGATGCCATCATGCCCTCGCAGGCGATCCGTCGCCCAGCGGAAGAACTTCACATACGCGTCAGAGAGCTTGCTGCGCAATGTGGCGCGCGAGTCCTTGGCGTAGGTCTCGTGAATGCGGGCGTCTATTACCTCATATGCGCGGTTCTTGTTGTTGTCGTTCTCGCTCACCTGGCCGACGTTGTAGGGTGGGTTGCCGATGACGACCATGATCGCGGCGCTTTTCTCTTTCCCGACGCGCTCAGAGTTCTCCTCGCTGATTGGCTTGATCAACTCTGGCCTAACGATATGCTCACTGCCCACGGAGCGCGCCACATTCTCGGCCATGTCGAGCGTATCGGCGAAGCAGGCGCCAGCGAAGGGCTCGTAGACGCCGGATTGGGCGTAGTACTGGTGCTCGATGTTGAGGGAGGCGATGTAGTACGGCAGCAGCATGATCTCGTTGCAGAACAGGTCTTCGGTGTATTTCTGGCGCAGGTGGCGCGCGGGGATGCGGCGCAGGATGTTGACGATGAAGTTGCCCGTCCCCGTCGCCGGGTCCAGGATCTTCACCCCCGGCTCGCCCAGCCCGCCATCCAGGCTGAACTCATTCCTCAACACCTCATCCACGCTGGCGACCATGAAGTCCACGATCTCCTGCGGCGTGTAGACGATGCCATGCGTATCGGCCACGCGCACGGAGTAGCCCTGGAAGAAGCGCTCGTAGACCATGTTGAGGAACGCCTGCCGCTCGGCCCAGGCGTCCTCGCCGGGCTGCGCCGCCAGCCCCGCCGCCTGCTCCACGGCGACGTAATACGGGTCCAGTCCCTTGAGGAAGTCGTTGCGGTTGAAGCTGTGCGAGGTCAGCGCCCCGATCACCTTCTCGATCTCGACGGCGATGACGTTGCGCTGGGTGAAGTCGGGGTTGTTGAAGATCACACGGATCAGCCGCTCGGTCAGCAGGTGCTGGATCAGCATCTCCTCGACGGCGGCCTCGCTGATCCTGGGGTCAAGCGCGCTCTGGCACTGCGCGTAGAACGCCATGAAGGCGGCGGGGAACGGGCCGTGCCCCTGGCGCTCGCGCTCGATCAGCCCCATGAGCTCGCGCGCCAGGTCGGGGATGCGCTCGCGGAAGACCTCGATCGCGCGCTCGAAGCGCTCGATGTCCGCCTCCTGGTGCGTGAAGAACTGGCGCAGCAGGTCAGCCAGCGCGCGGGGCAGGTGGAGGTCGGCCTCCAGGACGCGGCGGCCATTCTGGTAGAGGACGGCGCGGCGCGTATCCTCGAAGATCGTGTTCATCAGCGGGTAGCCGCGCGCGATCTTCTTGTTGATCTCGGCCTCCAGGTCGTCGCGCGTGTCCTTGGCCTCCCAGTAGCCGCGATAGAAGAGCGAGCGGTCGCGCAGGACGCCATCGGGCCGCGCGCCGTTGGCCAGCGTCAGCTCCGGGATCAGCGTCCAGCTGACCTGCTGGGCGTAGTGGCTGAGGAGGTTGGAGAAGGCGGTGCGCAGCGCGCCCTCATGCTCCACCCGCTGCGCCTCGTAGCGCGCCAGCTCCTCGTGGTAGGCCGCGATGGCCTTGTCCTTCTCGCCGATCCGAAAGCCACCCTGCGCGCCCGCCATGTTCCGTCTCCTTACCTCACCCCCCGGCCCCCTCTCCCTGTGGGAGAGGGGGAGTAACGGGCGGCGGGTTCAGTATGGCAGCATCCAGGCGGTTTCGCAAGAGCGGAAACGAGCCGGGGCCAGCATGCCCGGCGGGTCAACCTGCGCATACCCGGCGGATGAATCCGCGGCTAAGGGCCTACCGGCCACGAAGGCCGCCTCCACGGCCTGGGACGCGCGCGGGGGCAGGGCGGGGGAGCCTGCGGAGGCAGGCTTGGCGGCGGGACGCCCCTAGGCGCGGGTTCACCCGCCCGCCCACTCATCCGCCCGCCCGCTCGTCCGCTGCCCTTGACCCGTCTTCCATGGGCGCGCTATTAATTTTCAGGTTAGTTAATTATACGACCAGCTTCCGGCTGGCTGGCGCTAGCTGGGAAGGATATTCCGAGCACGCTCCCGGGCATGCTCTTGACATAGACCTGTCCAATACGATATATCACGATATATCGTATTGACACACGAGGCGGGCCGCCACGCCGCGACCCCGACACCGCGAACGAGGGGGGAGTGATCTATGGCGCGCAAGCCAGCCCCGCCCGGCGCCGACCGCCGCCAGTTGATCCTGGAGGCGGCGCTCGATGTCTTCGCCGAGCAGGGATTCCAGGGCGCGACGACCAAAGAGATCGCCGCGCGGGCCAGCGTCACGCACGGCCTGATCTACTTCTATTTCGCCTCGAAAGAGGACCTGTTTCAGGCGGTCTTCGAGCATAGCCTGCGCGGCGCGCTCGAAGAGCTCAGCCTTCCCGGCGCGGCGGAATCGGGCGAGGAGCCCGCGGTGGTCATCGAGCGCAGCGTCGCGCGCCTGCTGGAGATCCTTAGCTCACCCCGCGCCTCCAGCCTGGCGCGCATCATGATGCGCATGGCGGCCAACGACGAGGGCAAGGCCGGGCCGCTGCGGGAATGCAAGCTGAGCATGACACGCGCCATCGGCTCGTTCGCTAGCGCCTTCACCGCCTATCTCGACACCCAGATCGCGAGCGGACGGCTGCGCCCCGTCAACTCGCGCGCGGCCGTGACGCTGCTCATCGGCGGCGTGATCGCCACGTTCCGCTCCGGCGAGCTCTGCCCGCTCGGCGAAGAGGCCGAGCGCATGCGCAATGCGCGCGAGTGGGCGCGGGCGCTGTGTGATGTCGTCCTGGGCGGGCTGGAGCCGCGCTCCAGCCCGGAGGCGGCGCCGCCGCCCGCCGTCGCGGTCGCCATGCCGGCTGACCCGTAGCGCGCCAGCCCTTCCCGCTCCAGGCGCCGCCTCAACGATGATTCTGGCGCCGTTTCGCGCGCGCTCATCGCGCGTTCGCTTCTCGCTGTCACATCACTTCATCACTGACATTACTGACATTCTCTGGCCGCATCTCTGTGCGCGGACAGCGCGGCGCCACCGCGCGACGCCCGGTCGCCAGCTTCATTCGTTCCTGGAAAGGACCGTACTTCGTGGAATCCACTCCCCCCACGCCCGCCAGCTCCCGGGCGGACGCCGCCGATCATCAGCGGACGCGGCTCGTGGGATTCGCGCTCGGCAGCGTGCTCGCCGCCCTGATGATGACGCTGCTGCTCTCCGCGCTGGACCAGACGATCGTTGGCACGGCGCTGCCGACCATCATCGCCGAGCTGAACGGCGTCAACAACTATACCTGGGTCATCACCGCCTACCTGGTCACCTCCACCACCGTCATCCCGATCGTCAGCAAGCTCTCCGACCAGTTTGGCCGCAAGTGGCTGCTGATCGGCGCGGTGATCGTCTTCCTCGCCGGCTCCGCGCTCTCCGGCGCCAGCCAGACGATGAACCAACTGATCGCCTTCCGCGCCTTGCAGGGTATCGGCGGCGGCGCGCTGGCCACTCTGATCTTCACCCTCGTCGGCGACATCTTCCTGCCCGCCGAGCGCGCGCGCTGGCAGGGCCTCTTCTCCGGCGTCTTCGGCCTGGCCAGCGTGATTGGCCCAGCGCTGGGCGGCTGGATCACCGATAACTCGTCCTGGCGCTGGGTCTTCTACGTCAACCTGCCGCTGGGCGGCATCGCGCTGTTCCTGCTGTTCTCGTTCCTGCCAACCAATATCTCCGTGCGCTCCGCCGCTACCGGACGCAGCGCCTGGGCGCGCATTGACTGGTGGGGCGCTCTGACCGCCGCGCCGGCCACGATCATGCTGCTGCTCGGCCTGACCTGGGGCGGCGCGACGTACCGCTGGGACTCCTGGCAGGTGATCGCCGTGCTCGCCGGCGCGGGCGTCCTGTTCATCGCCTTCATCGTCGCCGAAACGAAGGCGCGCGAGCCGATCCTGCCACTCGACCTGTTCAAGAACCAGATCTTCGCCGCTGGCGCGGCCCTCTCGCTGATGGTCGGCCTGGCGCTCTTCGCCGTCGTCATCTATCTGCCGGTCTTCCTGCAGGGTGTGCTGGGCGTCAAGGCGACCAACTCCGGCCTGATTACCACGCCGCTGGTCGTGACGCTGGCCATCGCCGCCGCGCTGGTCGGCCTGCTCATCGCGCGTATTGGCCGCTACCAGTTCCTCTCGATCATCGGCGCGCTGATCATCGTCGCTGGCTTCTACTTGCTCTCGCAGATGACCGTCGAGACCACGCAACAGACGGTCGTGTATTACATGATCGTGCTTGGCGTCGGCCTGGGCATGCTGCAGCCGGTAATGACGCTCGCCGTGCAGAACGCCATCCCGCTCAACCGGCTGGGCGCTGGAACGGGCGCGGTGACCTACCTGCGTACGCTCGGCTCGGCGCTGGGCGCGGCCATCGTCGGCGCGATCGTCACCAACGTCTCAGACACCGACCTCACCCCGCGCCTGGCCAAGATCAACAACAGCTCGCAACTGATGGACGGGCTGCGCAACGCGACCCACACACTGACCAACGCGCAGGCGCTCCAGCCGCTGTTGACCGACCAGGGCTTGCGCGACAAGGTGAGGGTGGCGGCGGTGGCGGGCGCCAACAACGCGCCCAGCACGCAGCAGGCGATTGACCAGGCCGTCGCGCAGGCCCAGAACTCGCCGCAGACGCAGCAGGCGATGCAGGACGCCATCGCCAAGGCGACCGCCAGCATCCCACCGCACGCGCCCAACCGCGACCAGCTCGTCGCCTCCGCGATCGAGCAGATCAACAATTCGATCAATCAGGCAATCGCGACCAAGGTGACTACCGGCGTGCATCAGGCGATCACCGCCTCGGTGACGGATACGTACAATGCCGTCATCGAAGCGGGCAAGCACGCGCTGGCCGCGGGTATTCAGGAGGCCTATCTGTTCGCGGTAGGCGTCGGCGTGGTCATCGTGATCATCACGCTGTTCCTGAAGGATGTGCCGCTGCGCGGCGGGCGCGTGAGCATGGTCGAAGGCGCCGAGGCCGCCCTGGCCGCCGAGGGAGCGGGCGAGGTCCCCGCCAGCGGCGCGCCCACCGGCGCCAATGGCAATGGCGGCTCGCCTGACGGCGCAAAGGACGGCTCGCCCAGCGGCCGCCCCGGCGTCGAGCCCGCCCCCGCCTTCGGCATCGAGGGCGCCGGCGGCTCCTAGCCCCCTGCCCACCATCCTCCCCTCCCCCCATGGGACCTCCCCTCTCCCTGTGGGAGAGGGGCCAGGGGTGAGGTCGCTCAGAGGTCGGCGACGGCGGGGATCACCTCGCGCCCCAGAATCGCCAGCGGCGTGATCTGGTCCACGCGCGGCACAAAGCCGATCACCGCCTGGATGCCCATGCCCGCCATCCAGCGAAGCTGGCCCAGCAGCTCGCTCACCTTCCCACCATCCTCGCCAACGTCGAACCTGAACGGGCAGGTCTTTTCGATGTCGTTGTAGTCTCTCCCCTCCTCGTCGCAGAAGCGGCGCAGCGTCTCCAGCTTCCGTGGGAGGTCGGGGCTGGGCGGCAGGTTGCAGGCGTCAGCGTAGCGCGCCACCAGGCGCAAGGTCTTTTCGCCGCCGCCACCTAGGATGATCGGCGGGTGCGGGCGCGTCAGGCTCTGCGGCGAGTTGAGCGCGCGCTCCAGGTGGTAATGCCTGCCGTCGTACGGGCGGTCGTCGCCGTGCTCGCCCTCCCACATGCGCAGGCAGATTTGCAGCGTCTCCTCCAGCATCTCGAAGCGCTCTTTGAGCGGCGGGAACGGCAGACCAAGCCCGCGCGCCTCCGCCTCGAAGTCCCCCGCGCCGATGCCGAGCCAGGCGCGACCGCCAGAGAGCACGTCCAGCGTCGTCACAATCTTGGCTAGCAGCCCCGGCTGGCGATAGGTCGCCGCCGTCACCATCGCCGTCAGCTTCGCCCGCCGCGTGCTCGCCGCCAGGAACCCAAGCGTCGTGTAGCACTCCAGCTCAGGCCCCTCCAGGCTACCCATGTAGTGGCTGCGCCAGAAGTGGTCCGCCACACCGATGCGGTCGAATCCCGCCTCGTCGCCCGCGTGGGCGATCTCGGCCAGTGTTGGACCGGTCCGCGCGGCGCCGCCCGTCCAGTCGAAGTCGTTGAGATGGAATCCCAATTTCACGGAGCGCTCCTTCCCCCACTCGCGCGTCAGAGAGCGCCGGTCAGCCCATCGAGTTGGGCGCAGCGGCGCGCAACGCTGATCAGCGGTTTCTCGCGACCCGCGTACACCTCATGCCGAGAAGGCATCTCATCGGCCCCCGCACAGATCCGTCAACCCTCGCATGGGTCCGGCCAAAGCGGGGGTTCCCCATGCCCAGGCATCGCCGGACGGCGCGGTCCACGTTGACAGTCATGGCAACGTTATGTCATGCTCGGGTGGGAGCGCGCCCTGGGTCATCCTCAACCAGCCATACGGCAGCAGACTGGAGGCGCAAGATGGCGCACTACATCGTGCTCGGCAAGTTCACCGAGCAAGGGATCAAGGAGATTCGCAATCTCCCTCAGTTCGTGGAGGAGAATATACGTCGCGGTGAGCAGATGGGGTTGAAGGTCCATGGCTGGTATCTCACCATGGGACAATATGACATCGCCATCGTCGTCGAAGGCCCAGATGACGCGACCATGTCAGCGCAGGCTATTGGTGTCGCGAGCCGGGGCCTCTCCCGGATGGAAACCTTGCGTGCGTTCACTTTGGATGAGGCTAAACAGATCATCCAGCGGTTAGGCTAGATTCCATGTCGTTCCCATCGCGCTCCCACAACCAGCGAGCTACAAGCATTGCGCAGAGCGCAAGAAAAGGAGGGATCGCAGGCGAGTCAGGCGATCCCTCCACGTGACGCGACAGAAGTCATCTCATACCCCGACGCGGATTTGCTGGAACGAGCGGAGTGCGCGCGTTGGGCTCCAGTTCCAGTCCAGGCTGGCGCGCTTCGCTCTCCACGATCTCCATCTCAGCCTCCGCCGCGGGGCCTACGTTCGCCACGCCCGCCACGCCCGCCACGCGCCGGGCCATACCCATAGGCGATGAAGGCGGTCGGCGGCGCGGCTTCCAGCGCGTCGCGCGCGCGCTCCACCGCCCGCTGCGCCCGCGCCCGCGTCGTCCCCGCCGAGTTCGGGCTCAGCCGCTGCAAGAGCCACGCCAGCGCCACCAGTGGCCACCCCAGCGGCCCCGGCCGCTGCTCGATGCGCAGCCCCAGCCGCGTCCCGGGCGCGCCCTCGCCGCCCTCGCCCTCCGCCGCTTCCAGCGTGAAGGCCCAGCGCAGATTGCCGCGCCACGTCGGATGATCCGTCTCCCAGGCGAAGCGCTCGGACGGCGCGTACTCGGCCATCCGCATCGGCATCGGCCGGTCGCGCTGGCGCGTGAGGATGAAGCGCCAGGCGCTCCCGACGCGCAGGGGTGGCGCGGGCGGGCGCTCCAGCCGAACCGAGGCGAACCACGCCCCCCCGTTGCGCGGGTCGGCCAGCCAGGCGAACGCCGGATCCCGCGCCATCGCCACCAGCGTCTCCGCGTCTGTCTCGCCTCTGGCCATGCCCGCCTATCCTCCTTGCCCCGACATATCCGCGCGCCACCCCAGTGAGACTATATCACCGCGCGCCGCGACACCCGGCTCACGCCGTCGTCAGCCGCCTGCGCCGCTGGGTGGCCAGCCATTCGCCCAGCGCGAGCAGCGCGATGAGCAGCGCGGCGGCGGCGAAGGGCGAGGCGTGGATCGCCATCTCCAGCCGGGGGTGCGCCTGGGCGAAGGGATAGAGCACCGCGAAGGGCCACGTCCGCGCATAGGTCGCGAGATCGAACGGCGAGGCGGTGGGGTTGACCTGAATGGTGATCGGGCCGGGTCGCGCGTTCGCGGGAACATGGACGGTGACGTTGAGCCGCCCGGCGCCGTCCGCATGCGTGATCGCCAGTGTCTCGCTATTCTCGTCCCGGCAGAACGCCATCGTATGCTCCCGGCAATACTCGACCCGGATCGCCTGCCCCGCCGGCCAGTTCGTCCCCGTCAGCGTCACCGCGCCGCCAGCCAGCGCCGCGCTCCGGTTGAGCGTGAGCGTTGCCTCGCCCGTTGGGCGGACGCTGAAGATATTCGGCATCTGGATGCTCACTTCGCCGTTGCGCGGGCCGTTCGCCGTGGCGAAGTATGCGATCTGCGTCTCGGGCGGCTCCTGCGGGATCGGCGCCATGACCGCGATGGTCCCATCAGACTGCGCGGTCACGGTGGTCGTGGCGCTCAGCAGCCGCTGGAACGCGCCTGGGTCGAAGGTTGGGTATCCATCACTCGGCCACGGCAGGATCCCGGGGGTGATCGTGACTACCTGCCCCGGCTCCCAGTACGATCCATTGATCACAATTGTCTGGCCGCCCGCGACGATCTGCTGCGCCTGACTGAACATCTGGGGGGTAGGGTAGAAGGTGAACAGCAGTGAGATGCGCGCCCGCGCGTCGGGCGTCTGGGCAACGAAGAGCGCCTGGTTATCGCCGAAATGCTGCCCATCCTTGGTCATGCATTGCTCGATCGGCGGCGTCTGAAACCCCTTAATGGTCAGGCGTCCACTGACGTCCGCGACGCCCTGTGCGAACGGCATGCGGTCCACCCAGACGCCATTCGCGTGATGCGCGCCCAGCAGCAGCTGTACCGTCGCGCCCGCGGGCCATCCTGAGCCGGTCAGCGTATCTGAGGAGCCGCTAATCCCAGCGGTCCGGCTGAGCGTTGCCCGCGCCCCGCGGTGATGTCTCCGGCATGGTGTAGTCCGCCGGGGTGACGGAAGCGCAAGGCCCCGGCCCGCAGCCCGATTTCGCCGAGCTCGCCACTCCGCATGAGGTGGCTGAAGCGCCTGCCGCGCTGGCCGTGGGCGCCGTCCCCGCCGCCAGCGGCCCCGCGAGCGCCAGCGCCAGCGTCATCAGCGCGATCAGCCGGATGGCTAATCGCCTGGAGGCCTCTCGCCAGGTAGCATGCCGCGACATCATCCTTCCGCCTCCTTCCATCTATCCCTAACGGACGGAAGCGGTCAGCGTTTCGTTCCCCTATGACGCCTGGATGGTCTATTTGCTCTACTCGCCCTGGGCGCGCCAGGCCCGCCATGCCTGGGTCAGCGCGCGTAGCTTGGGGCCGCGCGCCGCGTGGCGCAACTGTGGCGGTGACCAGCCCTCGCGCGCGTTGGTCAGCTGGCGGATGGTGGTCAACGCGCGGCCATAGACGCCCATCTCTGGCGGGAAGATGGCGGCCTGGGGCGCCGCGCCGTTCTCTGGATCGCCCGGCGTCTCCAGCGTGAAATACTGGCCGCGCGTCGCGTACCACGCGCGCAGGTCATCCAGCGCGCGCAGCGGCTGCCCGCCCGAGGCCACCGCCATCTCCTCCAGCTTCATGCCAACCGGCCCAAACGGCATCGCGTGCAAGTGCGCGTGATAGACCGTCTGGCGGAAGACCCCATGCTCGAAGAAGGTCGGCGCGTGGTAGACCTCTGTGAGGAAGCGGCGGATCGTCTCTTTCAGCGCCAGGAGCTCCGCGTCCAGCGCGGCGGGCAGCGCGCCATAGCAGGCGTAGTGCGCTTTGGGGATGAGGAGGATATGTCCGCCGAGCAGCGGCGCGTGATCGCCGATCGCGAAGAACGACGCCGTCTCCGTCAGCGGCGCCTCCAGCTCGCCGATCGCGCAGAACGGGCAGCCGGGGACCGAACCCGGCGCTGGCGCCGCGCGCGGCTCAGGCGAATCAGGCATGATAGCGCGACGCTCCTTTCCTCTTGTCATGACTGCCGAATTCATCACTGGCGAGCGGAGTCGCTACCCCCGCGCCGTGCGCCGGCCCCTCAGGGCCGCGTCCCCTCGTCCGCGCCGTGCGCCGGCCCTTCAGGGCCGCGTTCCCCCCAGCGCGCAGTGGCGAACAGGTTGCGCAGCGAGCCGAAGCGCGAGTCGCCCGGTGTCCACGGCGGCAGGTCCTCTGGCGGCACGGCGGGCGCGGCCTTCATCCGCGCCGCCCGCACGGCCCTGCCAGGGTCCAGAGCGGTCACAGGTGTGGCGGCGGTGGCCAGCGCCTTGGCCAGCCCGCCTTCGGGCAGCGGATACGGCTCGGGGTTGCGCGCGGTGAACGGCCAGGCGACGCCATAGCGCCGCGCCAGATAGAATATCGCGCCCGCCAGGATCAAGGTGAAGATCGCCGTCCACTGCGCCTGCTTCAGCGCTGCGATGCCCAGGAAGGGTGTGATCGGCTCGCTGCCGCGGAAGAAGAAGACGATGAACTGGCTGATGGAGTAGAGCGCCAGATAGATCGCGAAGAATACCCCCGTCTTCACCCGCGGCAGCACCAGCCGCAGCGGCCAGAGGATCGCCAGCGCCACCAGATTGAGCCCCATCTCATAGACTGGCGCCGGCTGGAAGGGAATGCCCTGAGGCGCGAAGCTGGCCGGGTTGAGGTAGACGAACGCCCAGCTCAGCACGTGCGGGTCGCTGACGTAGGTGACGCACGGAGCGGTGAGGCAGAGGCCCTGCGGCGGCGTGACCGGCGGCCCGGCCTGGTAGCCCAGGATGTCGCCGTTGATGATGTTGCCGAAGCGCCCGAAGATCTGCCCGACCGCCGCGAATAGCGCGCCGCCGTCCAGGATCAGCCAGCGGTCGAGGCCATAGCGCGGGGCCATGATGAACAGCGCAGCGGAGCCGAGGAAGATCGCGCCAAAGAACGCCATGCCGCCATTCCAGACGGCAATGATGTTGATCGGGTTGAGCAGATAGTCTTTCACCAGGTCCGGCTGCTGGATGACGAAATACAGCCGCCCACCCACCAGGCCGCCGATGGCCGCCCAGACGAAGAGGTTCCACACCTGATCGTCGTGCAGGCCCATGTGGCGCGCCCAGCGCAGTACAACATACAGCGCGATGGAGATCGCCACGACATACATCAAGCCGTACCAGTGGATGGCCAGCGACCCGATGCGCAGCAGCACGGGGTCAATGTTGAGAATGATGTACGCCAGAGGGGTGGGGAGATGAAGCAGGAGCGCGGGTATGGATGGCATGGCGAAGAATCGTCCTTTCATGGCCTGGCCATGGCGTGCGGACGCGGAGGCGCCATGGCTCCCGGCCCGCTCTCGCCATTATCGCCGCCACACGTCGCGCGCGCAACCACCCCCGCGACCGTTCGCCCATCCGAGCGCCGCCACACGCCGTCACACGCCGCCCCGCATAACCGGCGCCCCGCTCGCTAGGGTACTATCGAGGGGCGACGATTTCAACGCGCCAGTGTACAATGGCGATACGCTGGCGGCGATTGCGACATCGCGCCTACCCTCATTACATGTCCAGCGAGAACGCGCGTTATCTATATATGATAGCGCCGTGCGGTGGCGCATGGATAAGGCGATAGAGGAGCCACATGACGAAGATTTGCGTGGTCGGAACAGGCTACGTCGGCCTGGTCACCGGCGCGTGCCTGGCGGAGCTGGGGAATACCGTCGTCTGCCTGGACAAGATTGAGGCAAAGATTACGCGCTTGCGCGCTGGTGAGATGCCGATATTCGAGCCCGGTCTCGAGCCGCTGGTGCGCCGCAACGTCAGCAGGGAGCGCCTGAGCTTCACGACGAGTTATGCCGACGCCGTGCGCGACGCCGACTTCTGCTTCGTCGCCGTCAATACGCCCTCTATCGCCGGTGGCGCCGCCGCCGACATGACCTACGTCAAGGACGCCGCCGCTAGCATCGCCCGCCACCTGACGCGCTCGACGATCATCGTCAACAAGAGCACGATGCCGGTTGGCAGCGGCGATGTCGTCTACGGCGTGGCGATGGAGAACCTGTGTGACTCCAGCCTGAGCGTCGCCGTGGTCTCCAATCCAGAGTTCCTGCGCGAAGGCTCCGCCGTGCAGGACTTCCTCCAGCCCGACCGCGTGGTGCTTGGCTCGTATGACCAGGCGGCGGCGCGCAAGGTGGGCGAACTCTACATGCCGCTGCGCGCGCCAATCATCATCACCGACCTCTACACCGCCGAGATGATCAAGTACGCCTCCAACGCCTTCCTCGCCACCAAGATCTCCTTCATCAACGAGATCGCGCGCATCTGCGACGAGCTGGGCGCCGATGTGAAGGAAGTCGCCGCAGGCATGGGCTATGACAAGCGCATCGGCCGCGCCTTCCTCGACGCCGGCCTCGGTTACGGGGGCTCCTGCTTCCCGAAGGACGTCAAGGCGCTGGCGCACATGGCGGGTGAGGCGGGCCTGCACCCGCAGCTACTCGACGCGGTGATGAAGATCAACGACGACCAGCGGCACGTTGTCATCCAGAAGCTGGAGGCCACGATGGGCGGCGCCGACAGCCTCTCCGACAAGACCGTCGCCGTCCTCGGCCTGGCCTTCAAGGACAACACCGACGACATGCGCGAGTCCCCCTCGATTGATATCATCGCCTGGCTGCTGGAGCGCGGCGCAAGCGTCCGCTCCTACGACCCGGAGGCGATTCCGACGGCGCGCGGCATCTTGCCCGATGAGGGCGTCACCTATTGCGCCGACGAGTACGACGCCGCGACAGGCGCTGACGCTATCGCTGTCGTCACGGAATGGAAGCGCTTCCGCGACCTGGACATGGAGCGCCTGCGCTCGGTGATGCGCGACCCAACGGATGCCCCGCTGATTGATGGCAAGAACCTTTACGATCCCGAAGAGATGGCGCGGCTCGGCTTCCGCTACCAGGGCATCGGGCGCGGCAATGGGCGGCGCAACGGCAACGGCCACAACAACCATAAGTAGCGCGACAACGCCTCTCGCCTCTCCCCATGGGAGAGGGGCCGGAGGTGAGGTCCTGCCCGCGCTGGATAGATGGAAAGGCCATTCAGGCATGACGGATATCTGGCGCGGGCGGCTCGTCCGTTTGCGCGGCCTGGAGCCGGACGACTGGGAGACATTCTTCACCTGGAACCAGGACAGCGATACCGCGCGCATGTTCGACTACGCCTGGCTCCCCACCTCGGCGGTCCGCGCCCGCCGCTGGGCTGAAGAGACCGCCACCCGCTCCGTCGCCGATGACGCGTTCTTCTTCGCCATCGAAGAGCTGGAGGGCGGAACAGTGGTGGGCTCCATCGACCCCAAAGACTGCGACCGCCGCGTTGGCAGCTTCTCCTACGGCGTCGGCGTCATCCCCGAGCGGCGGCAGCGCGGCTACGCCTCCGAAGCCATCCTGCTCGTCGCGCGCTACTACTTCCAGGAGCTGCGCTATCAGAAGATGAACGTCCAGGTCCACGACGACAACCCCGCCAGCATCGCCCTCCATGAGCGGCTCGGCTTCACCCGTGAGGGGACCCTGCGGCGCATGGTCTACACCGGCGGCGTGTACCACGACCAACTCTGCTTCGGCATGACCGCTGAGGAGTTCGCCACCCTCCACCCCGACTGGACGCGCGGCGGCTAGGAAGATCATTCACCCTATCGCCGCTCGACCTCATCGGCATGCATCGACAGCCAATGGCGCGCGACCCGCGCCGCGGTATCTGGCTGACGGCGCCAAGTCTTCCCCTGCCATCCCGACCTCCATGTGGTAGCGCAGCCCTGAGCGCCCCCCGCTTGGCATGAGACTTGCAGACGTGGCGCCGACGCCGAGAGAGCGCATGCGGGGAGCGCAGGGCTGTGGTCGGCGCACCCCCAGGCTGGCAGTCGAGAGGAGCCGCCACATGGCGATCATTCCGGTGAGTTCCGCGGGTCGTCGCGCGTTCCCCTTCATGACCTATGCCCTGATCCTCGCGAACGTCGCCGTCTTCGCCACCGAAGTGG
>DASTKI010000015.1:0-8433 GCA_035716045.1 Ktedonobacterales bacterium | reverse complement strand
GTTCGCTCCGATCGACCGGCTCGCTCCGCGTCGAACGTCGCAACAACGCCCGCACCCGCGCCTGAAACTCCCGCAGGCTGAACGGCTTGGTCAGGTAGTCGTCCGCGCCGATCTCCAGCCCGCGGATGCGGTCGCTCTCCTCCGTGCGCACCGTCAGCATGATCACCGGCACGCTCGACACCTCTCGAATGCGCGCCAGCGTCTCGAAGCCGTCCATCTCCGGCATCATCACGTCCAGGATGACGACGTCCGGCAGGTCTGCTTTCAGCCGCTCCAGCGCCTCCTGCCCATTCGACGCGGTGACGACGCGGTAGCCTTCAGTCTCCAGATTCAGGCGCACCAGGTCAACCAGGTACGGCTCGTCGTCCACGATCAGCGCCGTCATGGCGCGCGGGTCAACGCGCGTCTGTTCCATCCCCATCTCCCTCACGTGTCACATGCGGCGCCTCGCTCGCGTCGCCAAAGATCACCAGCGGCGCGGACGTCCGCTCCTCGCGCGGCAGGCTGAACGAGAACGTCGCGCCGCGGCCAAGCTCGCTGCTGACCCAGATGCGCCCGCCGTGCGCCTCGATGATCGCGCGGCAGATGTAGAGGCCCAGCCCCGCGCCCTGCGTCCGGCGCGACGCGGCGTTGTCCACCCGCTCGAACCGGCGGAAGATGCGGTCCTGCTCGCGCAGCGGGATGCCCTGTCCGGCGTCAATCACGCTGATGATGATCTCGTCCGCCGTCGCCTGCCCGCGCACACGGATGCGCGCCCCGCGCGGCGAGTATTTGATGGCGTTGTCGAGCAGGTTCATCAGCACCTCCTCGATGCGCTCCCGGTCGGCGCTGATCAGTGGTAGGTCGGCAGGCAGACGCGCGCGGATGTCGGCGTCGGGGCTGCGCGCCATCATGCGCCGCGCCACCGAGCGCGTCAGCGCTCCCAGGTCCAGCTCCTCGCGCTGCATCTTCAGCCCGCCCGCCTGGATGCGCGAGACGTAGAGCAAGTTGGCCACCAGATGGCTCAGCCGGTCGGCCTCCTCCTCGATGGCGCGCAGCCGCTCGCGGGCCATATCGGCGTTCCAGCTCACATCATCGCGCGCCAGCGTCGAGGCGTAGCCCTTGATGATCGCGATTGGCGTCTGCAGTTCATGCGAGGTGACGGAGATGAACGTCGTGCGCATCTCCTCCGTCTCGCGGCTGCGCGTGATGTCGCGCACATTCATCATCGCGCTGGCCTGCTGACTGCCCGGCGAGCGTACCGCCGTCGCCGTAACCGTGACGTTCACTCGCTCGCCGTCGCGGGCCAGAAGCAGATACTCGCGGTCCAGCACCGGCTTGCCGGTCGCCAGCGCCTGCGCCAGCGGGTTGCGCTCCAGCCCGATGGGAACACCTTGTGGCGTGCTCAGGCGCACCACCTCGTAGACGAATCGCCCCAGCGCCTCATGCTGCCGCCAGGAGGTCATCGCCTCCATCGCTGGATTGAACCCCGTGATACGCAGCCCGGCGTCGACAGTGATGATGCCATCACCGCTGAAGTGCAAAATCGAGCCGAGCTGACGGTTCTCCTGCCGCAGGCGCGCCAGTTCCTGGCTGCCGCGCGCGGCGGCGACCAGCATGCCGACCAGCGCGCGCCGCCGTGTGGGGTCCATCAATGCGCGCCGCGCCGAGAAGCCGCTCGCGCCCAGGAAGCTGACCTCGCCCAGCGCGCCGTCGGCGTCCGCCAGCGTTAGGGTCGCCACCTCACCCGCCCAGATATCCGCCAGCGCGCGCACGCGCGGACGCCCATCCAGCGGCTCCAGCGGCGGGTCAATCGCCAGCGCCGCCAGCAGCCGCCGCGCGTCCTCCTGGGAGATGCCTACAGCGATGACCTGCCCGCCACTCTCCAGCGTAGAAGACGCCGTCTCGCCGCCATCATGCCGCAGCGCCAGCGCACCGGCGCTCGCCTCCGCAAGCGCCACCGCGTGCCGCAGCGCCAGTCGCAATGTTTCGCCCGGCTGCGACTGGTCAGCCAGGCCCGCTGGCCAGAGAATCGCCATCCTCGCGCCACTCCACTGTCGCCCTGCCGCACCCCTCATGACCGCTCCATCCCGGTCCTGAAAATGCAGCCAGTTCCCCGCATTCTACCACACCGCGCCGCCCCATCCGCCGTCCGCTGGCGACGCGCGCATGGCATATAGCGTGCGCAGCACGGGCGGGGACGCGCCGGGCGTCTCCCCGGCGATTCGCGGGAATGGGAGGAAGCGATGTCCACACGCGAGAGCTATTCCGTGGCGGAGTGGGAGACGCTTCGCCAGGCGCCTATTCTGGCGGGCCTCTTTGTCATGACGGGCGACCGGCCTGGGCCCCTGGAGGTTTTGCGCGAGTCGCTGGGCATCGCCCGCGTGATGACCCACGATCCGCCGCCAGACGCGCGCAACGAGTTGACGAACGCGCTCGTGACCGAAGCCAGGAGCGGCGCCCCATCCCAATCCGACGTCGCATCGAAAGCGGAGAAGCTGGCGCCGAAGGAGGCGCGCGCGCGGGCGCTCCAAGGTATGCTGGACGCCATAGCAATTGTGACGCGCGTCTCGCCCGGCGAATCGCTCGGCTTCCGGCGCTACCTGTACCACACGGCGAATATCACGGCTCAGTCAGTCAAGGAGGGCGGTTTTCTCGGCATCGGCGGCAAGCCGATCAGCGTGGGCGAAGCGGCCATGCTGGCCGATCTGGCGGACTCGCTGGACGTCACGCCTCAGCCATAGCGCTCTCTCGCTTGCCAAAAGGCCTGTGCTGTATTAATCACCGCCCTAGCGCGTCCAGTATGCAGGCGGATCGCCGCCTCTCCAACTGATCTGCCCTTCAGGATCGGGGCATTGGCGCGCCAGGAGCGCGAGGGAGGATCACCGGCGCCCCCACCGCCACCATCTGGCGCATAGCGCCTGAGGCGCCGCGATCACGCGCGGCCAGGCTACGGGGTAAGGAGACAATACGTCAGCGAGCCCCTGAGGAAGCATGGGAGAGACCTGTGGCGGTAATGGCCTCGATACTTGGCGCCGCGACCACGGTGACAAGGAGTGTCACGGGCTGGCTGCGCTCGGAAGCCAGCCTGGCGGAAAAGGATGTGGCGCGCGCGCGTCATCCGGTCTCGGCCAGACGGGTCGTCGCGCAGGCGGCTGGCATGTGGCTGGCGACGCGCGTAGCGCTGCTGCTGATCACCGCGCTGGCGCCCGCGTTCAACTTCGCGCCCATCGCTCCTACCGCTCAGGGCGTTTTCTCGGCCACCCCGCAATTCGCGTCGAGCCTGCTGCCATTCCTGTCCAGCCACCCCATCCTGGCGAATTGGGCCCGCTGGGATGGCTCCTGGTACCTGCTCATCAGCTTACGCGGCTACGATGTCTTCCCGGCCGACTCCAGCGGCTTCTTCCCCATGTATCCGCTCCAGGTCCACCTGCTCACATTGCTCTTTGGGACGGGGGCGCTGCTGCCGATCGCGCTCCTGCTCTCGAATCTAGCCTCCCTGGCGGCGTTCATTGGCCTGGGGCTGCTTGGGGCGCACGAGGAACAACAGCCGGAGCGCACCGCAGGCGCCGCCACACGCCTCATCAAAGTCACCGCCGCCTATCCTCTCGCCTTCTTCCTCTTCGCGCCCTATGCGGAGAGCTTCCTGCTAGCCTGCATCGTCTTCAGCTTCCTCTTCGCGCGGCGCGGCCAGTGGGGCTGGGCGGCGGTCTGCGCCCTGCTCGCCGGCCTCACCCGCCCAACCGCCATCGCCCTCGTGCCCGCGCTCGCCTGGGAGTATGGCCGCCAGCATAACCTCTGGCGGCGCGAGACGTGGCGGAACGGCGGGTGGCGATCGCTTGGCTTGTGGCGCGCGATGGTCGCGGCGCTGGGGGTCGCGGCGTCGGCGCCGATTGGCCTGGGCTGCTACCTGCTCTTCCTCAAGTTCCGCTACGACGACCCGCTCATGCCATTCACGGCGCAGGTTCGCTATCACGGCCGCAGGTTCTGGCTCATCTGGCAGACGGTTGGCGAGTACCTCTGGCGCTTCACCCATCCCGGCGCGTGGTCGCTCCAGACCCTGATGCTCTACCTGGATGGCGGCCTGCTGTTCCTCTTCCTGATCATCACCTTGCTCAACATTCACCGCCTGCCGCTGCTCTATACGCTCTACATGCTGGCGACCTTCTACATCCTGCTGGGATCGCCCGCTCCGCATCGCATCGAGCTCATCCCCTCGATAGGCCGCTACCTCCTGATGGCTGTGCCTGTCTTCCTGCTCTTCTCGCGCTGGATGAAGGGGCGGCCCTGGCTGGAGATGCTGCTCGTCGGCGGCGGCTTCATGCTCCAGGCGCTCTTCGTCGTGTTCTTCCTCAATGGGGCCTGGATCGAATGAGCGTCACGCTGTACGTGGCAGGCGAGAATCGCCGTCATCACTGGCATATAATGGTCTGGCTGTGACAAGCTGGCCCACCTTCTTCCGTGGTGGCCGGCATGACCTGACGTGTCAAGGAGAGCGCGTGGCGCCATTCAATCCACGCTTGTTCATCAAGCGCTACTGGTATCCGCTCGCGGCTGGCGCCCTCATCGCATGCGGCGTCGCGGCGCGGCTGGCGCTGACGCTCATCGGCTGGCCACACGCCAATAGCGAAGAAGGCACGATGGGCCTCGAAGCTATGCATATTCTCCTGCGCGGCGAACATCCGATCTATCTGTATGGACAGAACTACATGGGCGTGGGCGAGGCCTATGCGGGCGCGCTCGCCTTCAGGATATTCGGGATCTCCGTCGCGTCGCTGCGGCTCGGCATGATCGCCTTCTACGCGCTCTTCATGGTGGGCGTCTTCTGGCTGGCGGACCTGCTCTACTCCCGTCGTGTGGCGCTCGCGTCGCTGGCCGTCCTCGTCCTGGGGACGCCGTTCCTGGGCCAGATTGAGCTGCGCGCGGACGGCGGCAAGGCTGAGACGATGGCGTTCGGCGCCCTGATGTTCGCGCTGGCGTCGTGGCTGGCGCTCACGCCGCCCGCCGAACAGCCATGGCGTGGACGCCGCGCGCCGCGCTGCGCCGCGTACGCCGCGTGGGGGCTGCTCGCTGGGTTGGGATTGTACACCTACACCGTCATCGCGCCTTTCGTGCTGACCAGCGGGCTGCTGATCGGTCTCGCCTGCTGGCGCGAGCGACGCGGCTGGGCATGGGCGCTCCCCGTCGTGGGGCTGCTGATCGGCCTGCTTCCCGACATCATCCACACCGCGAGGACGCCCTATGCGGACAATCCGATCGCGGTCTTCCTGTCTCTGCATCAATCACTCAACGCGGGTGGCCCGTCTAGCTCGTCTCTGCTGCCCAAACAGGTGGTGGGCACGCTGCTCTACACCTTGCCAGCGGTGACGGGGCTCACCCAGCTGTACCCCGTGGAGGCGCTGCCGCTCTATGGCCCGCGCAGCGGCGCAACCTGGACCGCAGTGATCATCGGCGGTGGCTGGAGCCTGGCATACCTCGTCCTGCTCGGCCTGGCGACCTATCACTCGTTGCGCGCGCTGCGACAGCGCTGGCCACTGCGCCGGACGGACATGCATCCAGCTAGCGGCGCTCCAGCCGGTGGGACCACTCCGAGCGCCGCCATGTCGCCGTTAGCGGCGCGGGACGGCGCACGAGGGGCAGCCCGTTTGCTGCTCGCGCTGACCGCATGGCTCACCATCGCGGCCTACATGTTCAGCGCGACGGCGGCCAACAATCCCCACTCCGGGCGCTACATGATCGGGCTGCTGGTGATCACACCCGCCATCCTCTGGCCCCTCCTGGACCGGGCGCCGCGCCTCCAGGGCGCCAAGACCGGGCCAGCCGCGCGGCCCTGGGACGCAATCGCTGGCGGGACTGTGAAGGTCGCCGGAGTGGCGCTGGTCTGCGTGGGCCTCGCGCTCGGCGTCATTCGCGTGGCGCAGGACGTGCCCGAGGCCGTGGCCGCCAACGGCAGGGACGCCAGACTCGCCCACGACCTGCTCAGCCACGGCGTCACGCGGTTCTATTCCGAGTACTGGACCTGCGACCTGCTGATGTTTGAGACGCGCGAGCGGCTCATCTGCGCGGTCGTCAACGACTACGCGCAGCCCGGCCTCACGCGCTATCACCCGTACTACCTCGCCGTGCGCGCGGACAAGAACGCGCCTTATGTGCTGTCCCGCGGCTCGACCTATGAGCGCACATTCCTCATTCACGCCGCCCAGACCCACCAGACATACTCGCTGGAGCGCATTGATGGCCGTGACGTGTACTTCCCGACGCCTACATGAGTGGCTTAGCCCCCGGCGCGCCCAGGCAATGACACATGGCGCTCCAGGCGGCCTGCCGGGCGCCTTCGAGACACGGATCTCCGGTTGCGCGCGCCAGATGGGGGGCTAAGTGGATAGCCACTGAAACTATAAGCAGAGGCGGCCAGACTGGCGCAAGCGGTCAGCTGCCGCAGTAGTCAGGCGAGGTCCAGACGATGCGCCAGCGCCCGCACGACACCTGCGTGCGGCACGGGTCGTCGACGCGCTGCCGTCTCGTTGCCCCGCAGCCTCAAGCGCCGGAATGCTGGAAGTCCGCCGCACGACGTGCGCCAGGGAAGGGGTATTCGGGCACACTTCTTGCGGCTGCAAGCGCCGGCCCGAGCGCCGCACCGGCGTGGGAGAGGGGTAGGGTTGGAAAGGGGTGGCGGTGCGCCCAGCATTCACGCACAGCTGGTGAGCACGGAGCACACCGGAAGTGCGTGTGCGTGTACCGCGGGCGGATTTGGCCACATGCAGAAAGTGGAGCTCATCGCAAGGACACCGCGCCAGTGGTGAACTGCTCAGTTGGGAGCTGCCACCAGCCGTGGTGCTTTCTTGCGAACGGGACTTGCGGTCGGCGCGGGAACCGGCGGCGCCTGCCTTGACCACGATCATCACTGGATTCACGTTGACGTTCCCTGACCTGGCGTGGAGCACGGCCCCACTCCTCTGCAGGCTAACCTGATCAAGCCTGAGCCGTGCGACTTCATCAGCGAGCGTCTGCCCGAGTGCGCGATTATTCGCCCGTCGCTGGACCAGCCTGGGAGGGCCGCCGCGACGGTCACTGCGTTCACGGCCGACGGGCTGTTCATCGGGTAGTCGTCGGCGTTCTGTACCACACTGATGAATCTGGCCAAGGCCGCGGATGCCGCCCAACACGGGGGCTAGCGGGTCCTGGTCGGGGACGGCCAGCTGGCTCAGGGTTGTCCTTCATGGGCTGTCTTGAGGAGGGGGCATCTTGCTCCACGCCGCTTCCTCTGCCCAGCCAGCGCGCAGTGGCGTCCGGATGAGCTCGGTTGGGTCAGCTTGCCTCGGTCAATCTCGACGAGGGCGCACACTCATGCCCGCCCTGTCCCACACTCACCCGATCGGGGTGACGAAGAACGAGGAGAACGCGATGAAGCGCTATGCGGCGAACTACGCGGCAGTCCTGATCGTTCTCGCTGGACTGGTTGTCTCTTTGGCCGGAGGATTCGGCGCTCCGGTGGCTTCTGCGGCAGCGCGAGACGCCTTCGGCTTTAACAGCACTGACATCGCCGGTTTTCCCACCGGGAACGTGACCCTCACCGGCGGCGGCGCGTACGTTCCAGGCACGGGTTTTGCCCACTCGGGCGGTCATTTCCGCTGCACCGAATCGGTCTTGCAGGGTCCGCTGGGCACGGCGAAACACGCTCCTTTCACCGGCTGTCTTGCCGGAGAAGGCATCCGCTGGGATACGGCGGGGCTGCTGCCCTCGACCACGTTGAAGTGCACCGGCGCGGCCACCGAGCCGTTGAAGACCGCAACGACCGGCGACACCACAGTGGTGCTGACGGCGGATTTCTATCGCCAGGGCGACGGCAACGATGAGTCGTTCACCGCGAATATGGCGGTCTCGGAGACCGACCTCGCGCCGGATATCCCAGGCATCCAGACCATTTGGATCCAAGGCGTGGGGTGCGGCGCCGGTAGAGCCAACTTCAACTGAACGCCTACGGGCAGACGGGGAGTCGGCTCCTGGTTGGCGCGCAGCCAGCGGCCAGGCCCGCCGCTGGGGCGCTCAACGATCTGTAGGCGCCAGCCAAATGTCTCCCCAGCTCAGGTCTGCAGCGGTCCCAGATAGGCGCTGTCCGCCCGGATCAGTTCCAGGCGGGGGAGAGCCGGCTGGACGAGGCGCAGCAGCCACGGGGCGCAGGCGCGATCCTGCAGATCCGCGGGATGCGCCTGGACGCCGAGCGCCAGGGCGAGCGTATCCACCAGCAGATGACACTTGCGTCCCGAGAGCTTCTTCGCCCCGTCATAGCCATGCGGCCCGCCGCGCTCGGCGGTCTTGACTGACTGACTGTCGATGATCGCGGCGCTTGAGGTCGGCTCACGTCCCGCCGCGCGTCGCACCCACTCGCGCAGGCGTGTGTGCAACTGATCCCAGACCCCGGCGAGCGAGACGCCACCGGCGAAAATACGCGTA
>DASTKI010000014.1:0-3160 GCA_035716045.1 Ktedonobacterales bacterium | reverse complement strand
GATGAGGTCGTCCAGATGCTCGCGCAGCGCGGCGGTCAGGGCGTCGCGACACCCGCGATAGAGCCGGCGCATGCGGGCAAGATGACGTTCCAGCTCGCCCGCCTCGATGAAGCGCGCGACGGCCATCGCGTCGCGCCAGGCGGGATGCCGGTCGCTGGCGGCGCGGGCGCGGGCCACTGGCTCGATCAGCCAGTGCGGCAGGACGGCGAATCCCAGCCGCACGGCGGGATAGAGCGCCTTGGCGAAGGTGCCGAGGTAGATCACCTCATCGCGGTCATCCAGCCCGCGCAAGGCTTCGAGCGGCTGCCCTTCGAGCCGCAGGTCGCCGTCGTAGTCGTCCTCGACCAGCACCACGCCCGCGCGCCGCGCCCAGTCCAGCAGCGCCACCCGCCGCTCCAGCGTGAGCGTCACGCCGGTAGGATACTGGTGCGATGGCGTGACAATCGCCAGCCGTGGTGTTGTGCCGTCCATTCCATCCGTTCCGTCGTCGCCACGGTCGCGCGCGGGCAGCGCCTCCACGCGCAGGCCGTGCTCGTCCACCGGCATGCCCGCCAGCACTGCGCCCTCCGCCAGAAACGCCGCGTGGAAGCCGACATAGCTGGGGTCCTCGACGAGCAACTGTTGCCCTGGCTCGATCAGCAGCCGCGCCAGCAGGGCCAGCATCTGCGGCACGCTGCCCGCCACCAGAATCTGCTCTGGCACGCAACGCACCGCCCGCGAGCGGCGCAGCCACGCGGCGATGGCCTGGCGCGTCTCCAGTGGGCCAAGCAGCGCGTCCCAGTAGCTCGATGCTGTGGCGGCGGACATGGCGAGACTTGGCGGTGGCGCATCTCCGGCCAGTGGATCGGGCCAGCCAACGGTCCGGCGCCAGCGCGCCCAGGGGAAGGCATCCGCCGCGCCAACGCTCGGGCGCATATCCCACATACAGGCGGCGCTTTCGGCGGGACTGATGCCCGCGAGCGGAATGGTGGCGATGCGGCGCGCCCACGTCGAGAGCGGCACCGGCGGCTCCTGCCTCACTGGCGCGGCGTCGGATCGGGTCGGCGAGACGTGATGGGGACGCGATGTGTCTGTGGTAGCGGGCAGGGGCAGCGCTGGCTCGGCGAAGACCGCCGCGACAAATGTGCCAGCGCCCACCCGGCCATAGACATAGCCCTCAGCGCCCAGCCATTCGTAGGCGGTCGCCACCGTCAGCCGGGCCACGCCGAGATCGCGGGCCAGGTCGCGGCTGGGTGGCAGCCGGTCGCCCGCGCGCAACCGGCCATCGAGGATCGCGGCGCGGAGCTGGGTGTAGATTTGGCGCGTCAGCCCGTCGCCCGAGACCGACCGGTCGAGATGCATCAGCAGGTCGGTGCCGCGTCGCTTCTGCATTGGCATAATAGTCCTCGCAAAATATGGCTCTTCCGTCAGGCCATTTCTCCCTGTACCATACCACGTGGACGCAGTTTCTGTGACTGGATGGTGTGTGATGAGTGAGAAGTTGGTGGAATCGCGATGACTCAGACGACTCAGACAACTCGGACAACCCGGCGGCATATCCATACACATGACGCATCAGACGCGGCGGATTTAGCATCGCCGACAACGTTAGCGGCGCGCGCAAGTGTCAGCCCGCGCTCGCGCATCCGGCGGCATCCCGAGCGCTCGACGCCGGAGGTCGCGGAGGAGATTCTGCGCGCGGGCCGCGTGGCGCATGTCGCCTTCGCGGTGGACGGGCAGCCGTATATCGCGCCAATGACGTACCATTATGAGGACGGCGTGGTCTACCTTCATGGCGCGCCCGCCAGCCGTCTTCAGAGGGCGCTGCGGACGGGTACGCCGGTGGCTATCGAGGTGATGCTGCTGGATGGGCTGGTGGCCTCGCGCGACGCCAAGAACCACTCGGCGAACTATCGCAGTGTCGTCGTCTACGGGACAGCCGAGGCAATCACCGAGACGCAGCGCAAACGCGAATTGATGGAGGCGATGACGCTCCGTTATTTTCCAGGGCGCATGGTGGGGCATGACTACGATCCGGCGCGCATTGGCGAGCTGCGTGCGCTGGATGTGATGGCAGTCGCGGTCGAGGAGCTGAGCGCGAAGGTGCGGACCGGCCCGGCGCGAGGCTCGCGCGACGCGCTGGATGACGCGCCCGGTAGCTCGTTCGTGGTGCTGCTGCCAGGGGTGGATGGGTGACCTCAACCCTTAACCCCTTCTCCCATAGGAGAGGGGGAACCGGAATCCAGAGTATGGCCCGAGTGGTCGTGGAGGGATTATGCGGATCGATGAGCTGACGACCGAGACGGAGTGGCGCGAGGCGTTCCCGGTGATGCGCGAGCTGCGCACGCACCTCGACGAGGCGACGTTCCTCGACCTGATGCGCGTCATCACGCCGCAGGGCTACCGGCTACTGGCGGCGCGCGACGACGCCGGGACGATCCGGGCGCTGGCGGGCATCGGCGAGCAGACAAACCTCTACTACGGCCACCACATCTGGGTGTACGAGCTGGTGACGACGGCCAGCGAGCGCTCGCATGGCTATGGCAAGGCGCTGATGGATCAGGTGGACGCGCTGGCGCGCGACCTCGGCTGCGACACCGTCGCGCTGGCCTCGGGCCTGCAACGCGCCGACGCCCATCGTTTCTACGAAGACAAGGTGGGAATGATGCGCTCGGCCTATACCTTCCAGAAGGCGGTCCGCCCCTCGATCTTCACCTGGCCGCCCGCGCCGCCATCCCCACCGACGGAGTCATGACACACCACTGCCACACATACCAGCTTGCCTGAGTATGCTACGCTGTTTCCAGAACACCTGGAGGAACTGCGCATCGTGTCATCCCTCGATACCAACACCCGGCAGGCGACACTCCCGCCCGACGAGCCAGCAGCCCTGCCGCCAGTTGACGCCCGCGCCAATCTGATCACCATCAGCGCGGCCCATGCCGTCCTTCACGGCGTCAGCATCCTGATGCCGCTCATCTTCCCGATTCTGCACGACCAGTACGGCTTCAGCTATACGCAGATCGGCCTCATCGGCACCGTCTCGGGGCTGGCGGGCGGACTGCTCCAGCTGGTCTTTGGCTATCTCAGCCGCAGTGTCCCGCGCAAGGTGCTGATCGGCGTGGGTAACCTGGTCGTCGCGGTGGCGACGTTTATGACCGCGACCGCCGTCACGTTCCTG
>DASTKI010000013.1:0-7812 GCA_035716045.1 Ktedonobacterales bacterium | reverse complement strand
TGTGGCACAGGGAGGCATCCTTCTCTGGGCCGGAGCCATTGCGGACGGCGGAAAAAGGGCGGCTGGCTGTCTTCGGGGCCATTATAGCATTCATACGGCAATGCCTTCCTCAAGCGGAAGTCCGGCACACCTTCGCGCCGGGCGGTATACTATAAGGCGGGCGAGAGCGTATGAGAGCCTCATAAGGAGCAGCGCGCATGGGGGAGCAGCCATCCGGCGCGGAGCGGGAGACGCCTGGCTTCGCGGCGCTCTATGGCGGGCAGGAGCGCGAGGCGGTCCGCGATCTAGCGCGGGCCGAGGTGGCGCAGGGCGCGGACGCGGCGGAGCGCGCTCGCGAGTACGCTGAGCGCGGCAAGCCGGACTTCACCCTGGCCTACCTGCTGGCGAGCGACCTGCCGGACGACGAGCGCCGCGCGATCTACGCCGAGGCCTTCGAGCGGCGCGCCGCGCGCACCGAGACCAAAGCGCGCGAGCTGGACAAGACCTTCCACCGCGCGTTCCCGATGCTCTTCAGCGACGCGGCGCAGGACCGCGCGCTCGCCAGGCGGGTGCGCGACGGGCGGGGCTTCGGTCAGGGCGCCGGCAAGCAGCTTCCCATGATGTGATGGCGCCGCGCGGCGGCAGGAGACGTGGGGACCTCGATGGATGTGGTGAGTGGCGGCCCAGCGCCGCGCCAGCAGGATGAGTGGAAGCGCGCGGCAGCGGGCGCGGCGGTCGTAGAAGCCAGCGACAGGATGACTGTGGGCCTGGGGACGGGCAGCACCGCCGAGCTGTTCATACGGGCGCTGGCGGAGCGCGTCTGGCAGGGCCTGCGCATCACGGGGGTCGCCACCTCCGAGCGGACGGCGGCGCTGGCGCGCGACCTGCGCATCCCCCTCGCCGCGCTGGACGACGTAGACCATCTAGACATCAGCTTCGATGGCGCCGATGAGGTGACGCTGCCCAGCCTCGATCTGTTGAAGGGCCATGGCGGCGCGCTGCTGCGCGAGAAGCTGGTAGCCCTCGCCAGCCGCAGGCGCATCATCCTGGCGGATGAGACGAAGGTCGTCGGCGCGCTGGCTGTGAGGAAAGCGATCCCAGTCGAGGTTGAGATGTTTGGCTGGCGGCATACGGCGCGGCGGCTGGCGGCGCTGGGCTGCGCGGTCGCCCGCCGCTCGCTCGATGGCGCGCGGGCGAATGATCCCACCGCCGAGCCGTTCATCACCGATGGTGGCCACTATACCCTCATGCTGACCTTCGCCGCGGCGCCTGAGCCTGCGGCTCTCGCCGCGCGCCTCAAGGCGACCGCCGGCGTCGTGGACCACGGCCTCTTTGTGGGCATGACCGAGCGAGTCTATATCGGCGGCCCCACTGGCGTGCGCGTCGTGGACCGCGCCTGACGCGGCCTGACGCTTCCCTCTCCCGTTTCTCCTATCCTCACGGCACACCTTGGCCGCCTCGGCGCCTCTTGACACGCACAACACTTTAGTGCTAAAGTATATGAAGGGATCGCGGTTGACGCGACTATGCGAGAGGGATAGCGCGCATGACCGACATGACCGACATGACCGACATGACCGCCATGACCGACATGACCGACATGACCGACATGACCGACATGGCGGATCTGATGGATGGCCAGCGGGCCACCGACGCCCGCCAGCGACGCCTGGGCGTTGCGCTGTGGACGCGGCTCGCCCGCGTGTACGGGCGCAACATTCACCTGACAAGCGCCCGCCTGCGCGAGTGGGACCTCAGCGTCGCGCAATTCGACGCGCTGGCCCAGATCGGCGCGCACGAGGGCATTACCCAGCAGGAGCTAGCGCGGCGACTGCTCGTGACGCAGGGCAACGTGACCCAGCTCCTCGACAAGCTGGAGTTGCGCGGGCTGATCCGGCGCTGCCCCGACGGGCGCCTGAAGCGCCTCGTTCTCTCGGATGCGGGCTGGCGCCTGCGCGACAGCGTCCTCCCCGGACAGGAGCAATTTCAGGCTGAGCAGTTCGCCGCGCTCACCAACGCCGACCAGCGGACCCTGCTGAGGCTGTTGAGCAAGCTCGAACGCGCCCAGGCCTTGCGCGACGGTCTCCCATGACCTCGCGCCATAGAGCGTTCACTCAGGACGCTACGCTGGCATAGCGCAGCGACCCGTTCCAGTCAATACGCGCGTGTTACGCGCAGTCTTCAGGAGCATCCACATGGAACTCACCGGCTTGCATCACGTCTCGGCGCTGACCGCTCAGGCCGCGAACAACGTTGACTTCTATACCCGTGTCCTTGGCCTGCGTCTGGTCAAGAAGACCGTCAACCAGGATGACGTCTCGTCTTATCATCTGTTCTATGGGGATGAGCATGGCAATCCCGGCACAGAGGTGACGTTCTTCGATATACCCTACGCCGCGCCGCTGAGCGTCGGATCGCGCAGCATCTCGCGTATCGCACTGCGGGTGGCGGGCGCGGAGACACTAGCCTGGTGGCGCGACCGCTTCGATGAGCTAGGCGTGGCGCATGACGCCATCGCGACCGAGGCTGGCCGCGGCGTCCTGGCCTTCCGCGACCCTGAGGGCCAGCGCCTCGCGCTGGTGGATGACACCGGCGCGCCGCTGCCCGGCGGGACGCCGTGGGCTCGGAGCGCAACGCCCGCGCCGATGGGCATCCGTGGCCTGGGCGGCGTCACGCTGACCGTGCCGACCATCGAGCCGACCGCGCTCGTCCTCACCGAGGTGATGGGCTTCCGCCAGCAGGGGACGTACGCGGCGAGCGAGGGCCCAGAGCGCGACATCGTCATCTTTGGTACTGGCGTGGGTGGCCCCGGCGCCGAGGTCCATGTGGACCCGCGCCCTGACCTGCCACGCGAGCGTTTGGGGCGCGGTGGTGTGCATCATGTGGCGTACCGCGTGCCGACGGCGGAGCAGCACCTGGAGTGGCTCGACCGGCTCGAGACGCTCGGAATGCGTACATCGGGTCTTGTAGATCGTTACTATTTCAAGTCAATCTATTTCCGTGAGCCGAGCGGCATCCTCTTCGAGCTGGCGACCGATGGGCCAGGCTTCCTGACCGATGAGGATGAGGAGCGGCTGGGTGAGCGGCTCTCACTGCCGCCATTTCTGGAGCCGCGGCGCGCGGCCATCGAGGCGGGATTGCACTCGCTCGATACAGCCGCCGCGACCCAGCGGTAATTTCGCTCCCGCGACGAGCGGGGCCATGCCAGGGGCGACATTGACGCCCCTGGCATGGCCCGATACCAGAGGCCAAACCGGTGATCTGCGCTCACTGGGACGCGCCGGCTCGTTTGTGTAGCGCTAGGGGTAGAACCGGATGCATGGGCTCGTGTTCGTCACATGGGAGAAGTATCTGACGGAGCGATTTGGCCCGTCGCTGCTCAATGACTATCGCCAGGCGATAGGCCAGGGCGTAGGCGACGCGCCGCTCGCGAGCCGGATCTACGACGATGAGCGGCTGAACGCCGCTATCGCGGTGGCGAGCCGCCTCACCCTGGCGCCAGTAGACACGCTCCTGCGCGAGTACGGACGCTATTTCATCGCCAACGGGCTGACAAGCCGCCTGTGCTCGTATCTGCTCAATCAGGTCTCTAGCGCCCGCGAGCTGCTGCTGGTGATGCGGGACGCCCACGAGCAGATCAGCCAGGTGGCGGAGAGCGTGACGCCGCCACTCTTCCAGTACCGGCCCATGCCCGATGATCCCGATGGCCTGTATCTAATCTATGACAGCCCGCGCCGGCTCTGTCCCCTGCTGCTGGGCGCCATCGAAGGGGGCGCAAGCCGGTACGGGGAGCAGGTGATGGTGACGGAGGAGTCCTGCATGCGGCGCGGCGCGCCAGTGTGCGTCTTCGCCGTACGCTTCATCAAGCCCGCGGCGGACCCACCACCGTTCGCGCAATCGCCTTTCGCGGCTGGCTCGCATCCGTCGCGGGCGTCACTCGGCTCTCCGCCGCCCGCCTCGATCCCCGGTCAAGATGAGCGGGCTGCGGCGCAGCGCCGCCTGGCTGATATGCTCTATGCGATTCTGCCCGATGCGGGCGGTATCACGCTCAGCGAGGCGCAGGGCCGCTTGCGCGCGCAGTTCCCAGATGTTGACGAGGCCGCTCACCCATTCCTGGTGCTCGAAGCGCTCAACCATCTCCATCACGCGGGCTGGGTCGCGACGACCGCCAACCAGCTGGGCGATGCGCTGGGCAGCCGCCGCTACTGGCGCTTGCCGCGCGTCGTGAATTGACCGTCGCCGCGTCACGACAGAGCCCTCCGCCCGCAAACGCCGGGCGGAGGGCTCTGTTATATGACAGATGGGACGGATGGCGCGGAGCTATTTCGTGCGCGGCGGCTTGGCGTTGTAGACGTACAGGTTCGCGGCGAGCGCGCCGCCGATAATCGGGCCAACCAGATAGCAGACCAGGAAGTCCAGCCAATTCACCTTGACGCCATAGAAGAGGCCGGCGAGCATCGGGCCGAAGGCGCGCGCGGGATTGACCGCCGCGCCCGTCACTGGGCCGATGAAGATGATCGCCGAGGCCAGCGCCATGCCGATCACCAGGGCCGCCCAGCCCGCCGGGGTGCGCGAGTCGGTCGCTGTGCCGGCGATGGCGAAGACGAGGATGAACGCGCCCAGCGCCTCGGCGCCAAGCCCCTGCGCCAGGCCAACGCCGGAGGCGAGGGATGGCGCGCCCAAGCTGCCGATCTTGGCGCCATCAACGCCCAGCACGATCAGGATGGCGAACGCGCCGACGATCGCGCCAACGAACTGCGCGACGACATAGCCGACCACATCCGTCCAGGGGAATTTGCCCGCCGACGCCAGGCCGATCGTCACTGCTGGATTGGCATGCGCGCCAGAGATCTTGCCCATGGTCGCCACGATGACGAACAGGATCAGGCCATGCGCCAGCGCCACCGCCAGCACGACGGGCAAGGTGACCGGCGTCTTCGTGTTATGCGCCAGGATCGCGGCGGTCGCCGCGGCTCCGCCGCCAACGAAGGTCAGCAGGAATGTGCCGACAACCTCGGCAAGATAGCGCTCCACCAGGGTCGGTTGACGCGACACGGGTAACTCCCTCCACACGAGAGACATTCAATGGGGATGGCCGATGAGGCGAGCGCCACCATGTGCAATCCCACGCGGCATGCGCGAGCCAACGGGCGCCCATCCATAAGACGCGCGGAGGCAGTCGCACGCAACAGACGCATAAGTGTTGGGGAGGGTAGACGCCAGCAAGCAAGGAGGCGGGACGCATGAGGGGATGCGCGTGCGTGGGAGATGTGTGGGAGAGGATAGCGCCGCGAGACAAGAGGCGACAAGGCGACTTGGGCCGAAGCCCAGTAGAGCGCTCTACCGCTGAGCCACACGCGCCGAAACGCGCGGCGGGATTCGAACCCGCGACCACTCTATCCAGAAGTAACCCTATCTGCAGCCTCGCGGCGTTGTGACGAAACGGGCGCTCCCGCGTCCGGTATGAAGCGCCGGGCGACAAGAGATCAGTGAGGGCTTGTGGATACTCAGTCCGAAGGATCCCCACCAGCAGCCACCCGGCGCGCCGCAACATGCGCTAGCGACCAAGCAGACGCCCCGCGGCAAAACAGGTGACGACGTTCTCTGACTCTCGCGGGCCAGACCCAGTTGACCAGACCGGACGTCAGAGGAAAGGGAGAAGTAACGCCATCGGTCAGCCGCGAGGCGCGCGATATGTGATCACGCGCCAGGAAGCGCCGTGAGACAAAGGGCGATGAGGCTATTTGGGCCGAAGCCCAGGCGCTCTGCCAACTGAGCTACACGCGCCGGAGCGCGCGGCGGGGCTCGAACCCGCGACCACCTCGTCTCAAGCGAAGTAACCCCGTCTACAGCCTCACGGCGCGCCGGGAAACGGGCGCCAGCGCGCCCCATGAAAGCGCCGGGCGACGAAGTGGTTGGCGAGGGTTCGATAGGAAAGCGAAGGATCCCCGCCAGCAGCCACCCGGCGCGCTGATATGCCCATTATCGCCCACGCGGGCGCTCCGCGACAAGCGTGTGTGACGTCTCCCTGACTCTTGCGAGCCAGCCCGGAGTCGAACCAGGTTAAACCAGAAGGAACGCCATCGTCAGCCGCGAAGCGCACGTCATACGGACTGGCCATCTCATCAGGCGAGGCGTCTCGCGACAAGGAGTCAGCCAGGCCTCTCTCTTGGTACCAAACCAAGCGAAGTATTCCCAACTTCAGCCGCGAGACGCGATTACATCGAGCGTGAGCGCTTCACGACAAGTGAACGGCGAAGAATCCCATTTTAGGCCGGGACGAGCCCGAGCCAGGGCATGGAAGTACCTCCACCTCTCAGCCGCGAAGCGCCGCGTTCGCTTCCAACATTACAACACCGATACCTGGCGAATCGCCTCGATCTGCGACGCGCCGCCATGCGCCATCTGGGCGATGAAGCCCAGCGCGCCGCTGTCCCAGCCGTACAGGTAGTAGCAGCCCGGCTCGTCCGGCGGGACGACCGCGTGCTTGTACGGCATGAGCTGCATGAAGAAGACCTTCAGTTCCGGGTTCACCCGCTGCTTGTACTCGCGGATGAGGTCGAGCGCGCCGCGGTTCCGCGTCAGGTGGTCCACCCACGACTCGCTGTCGGTGATGAAGACCGCCAGATCGTAGACCCGCGCCTTCTTGCCCTTGCCACCGAAGGCGTACTCCAGCGGGGCGGACAGGCTCGTGCCGCCGCCGTAGCCGGTGACAGCCTTCGCGATCGCCGCCAGGGACTGGTCGCGACTGACCGCGCGCGGCTGGGCGGTGGTGTCGAAGCTGACGATCTCGCCATGCGCCGCCTTCTTGAAGGTCGCCGCCGCGAAGACTGCCGCGATCTCCGCCATCGTCATCTCCGACTTCGGCGAGGGCCGAGAATGCATTGAGCCGCTGATATCGTTGGCGATCAGCACGCGCTCGCCCAGTTCCGGCATGTTGGCGAAGCTCAGCTCCAGCGCCGTCTCCAGCGCCGCCCGAATCTCCGCCACGCCCGCGCCGTCCGCCTTCTCGGTCGCCTTGAGCGCCGAGTAGAAGCGGAACGGGAACTGCTTGCTGGCTGCCACGCGCTCCGGGTCCGCCAGCGTGCGAGTGATATACCCCAGCGCCTCAGCGTCCGCCGTCACGCCATACTTGATCGCGTTTTTCAGGTTGCGGAGCAATGCCATGTACGGCATCTGGTAGAGCATCGCCGTCCAGACCGCCGCTGAGCCGCTGACCTGCGCCGTCACCACCTCCCACGGCAGGCGATGCTCGGCGATCAGGCTGAGCAGCCGCGCCTCGCCCTCCGGTGTGGGCGCCTCGCGGTAGGTCTTGGCCTCAGCCTTGAACGCCTCGTAGCCAACGATTTGCGCGAGGCCGTCCGCGGTCTCGCCCTTGACCAGGTAGCGCGCGATGTCATTCGGGCGCCCCGCCAGCTTCGGGCGCGTCAGGCGGTAGATGTCGCGCAGGCTCATCGCCTGGCTCTCCGCGCCGTACTTGATGGCGTGGTACTCGCTCATCTCCGCCAGCCAGCGCCCCGCCGCGCGCTGCACCAACTTACCCATGCCGCGAATCTTCTTCGCCCGGCACAGGCTGATGATATCCTGCAAGTCGCCCGGCGTGCGCACGACGCGCGGGAAGATGCGGCGGAAGAGCTCCTTGGCGTCCGCGTTCGGCGAGGCGGAGAGCGCCACCAGCGCCGTCAGCGGCGCGAGGCGCATCAGCCCCTCGTTGCGGGCGTAGAGGATCGCCTGCGCCAGGAAGTGCGGGTCCTTCTCCGCGAACGCGGCGAAGAGCGCCAGCGCCTCCCTGGCCAGCTCCTGCGCGGAGGCGTAGAAGGTTGGCTCCAGCAT
>DASTKI010000012.1:0-4093 GCA_035716045.1 Ktedonobacterales bacterium | reverse complement strand
TCGCTGGTCGGGATGAGCCGCGCCGCAAATGGACCGACGGCCACCAGCCCGCGCGTCTCGAAGCGGTCGGGCGGCGGCTCGCTCGCGCGCCAGCGGGCAAACTCCGCCTTGCGCACGGCTACCAACCCCTTGAGATCGGTCGTCGTCGCCGTGCCGGTCACCAGGCCAAGCGCCTCCTCGACTTCGAGATAGAAGATGTCGCGCGGGTCTTCCAGCAGGCCGAGGGCGTAAAAGCGGCGGCCAAGCTCGACGAAGATGCGCCTCACCCGGCCAAAGACGCGCGTGCGCTCGAAGCGCAGGTTCTCACGGTCGCGCACCCGCGCTCTCGCCCGCGCCAGCACGAAACCGAACAGCACCCGCCGCAGTGGATGCCATGTGAGCCGCCGCCGCATCGTGCGCTCAGCCAAAGCGCGTTTCGACTGGTCGGGCGCATTATTGGTGGGCGCGTCCGTTGGCTCGCTATCCCCCGACGCAAAACGCTGGGCGAGGTGGCCGACGGCCCGCAGCAGCGGCGTGGGATCGTCGCGTAGCGTCGGGCTTTCGAGCTTCAACTCCTCTAAGCAGCGGTCGGCGAACTTCGCCAGGTACGCCTGATACTCCTCGGCAAACGCTGTATGGCGCGCGATCTCGCGCTGGATGGCGTCGGGTGTGCCAGTGCGCAGGATGTCGGCCAGCTCTGGCGACTGGGCGGCCAGCATGGCGAGCGCGCGCACCCGCCGCGCTGGCTCGGCGCTGATGATGCCGCCCTGTCCGCTCACGAGGTCATTCTGCAGCGTACCCGCTTTGTCGCCACACCAGGAGATACAGAGCCGTCGCAGCAGGCCATAGAAAAGCATTGCGAAGAGATCGTTGACCAGCGGCGCGTCCCAGTGGGCCAGCAGCCTGCCCTCCAGGTCACGATAGTGGGCGACTAGTTCGTCCGGGCGCATCGCCTCCAGCGGAATCTCGCCGGGGGCCAGCGCCGCATCCAGCCGGGCGTAGAAGCGCTCGATATCGCGGGGCAACTGCTGCTCGTGGCGCGCCAGGCTGGCTACCGCGCGGACCAGCTTCAGCATATCGGCCAGCTTCATATGGCCACCGTTTGAGGAGAGGCGCGCCGCCAGCGCGGGCGGTAGCTCCTCTTTGACGCCCATCATCTGCTCCATGAAACGGCGATTGGAACTAAAGCCGGGGGCCAGCGCCAGCAGGTCGTACCAGCTAAAGAGGCTGTAGTAGATGCGCCCGCGCACCAGGCCAATCATGCGGCGAAATGTATCGGCATGCGCAGCGATTTCCGTCGCGGAGACGCCGAGCAGGCGGCACAATTCACGATAGACCTCCTCATAGGCGTGACGCGCGAACGAGAAGGTGAGCGGAGTCGTGACGCCGCCGTAGCTTTCGGCGATATTGCTGTTGTCCCAGAGGGCGTATGCGCCATCGGGATCGCGCAACGTGGCCAGCGTCGTGATGGGCCGCGACTGCAAGAGGAAGAGCGCGCCATCAGCAATCGCCCACTCGATATCCTGCGGAACACCGAAGTGCTGCTCGCAGCGCCGCGCCAGCGCCGCCACCGCGCGTAGCTGGTCGCCATTCAGCAGTGGCTGCTGCTCAGTTTGTCCGACGCGCTCAACGGCGCCGAGGCGATCCACTGTCGCCGTCTCGCCTTCACTCGCGCCGGAGACGAGCGCCTCGCCCAGTCCCACAACCGCGCTGACCACCGCGACGCCACGCCGACCAGTCGCCGCGTCCGCGCTGAAGGCGACGCCTGAGATATCCGCCGCCACCATCCGCTGGACGAGCACGGCGGGCGCGGGCGGAACGGCGGCCAGCCCATGCGTGCGGCGGTAGGCCAGGATGCGCGCACTGAAGCCCGAGCGCCAGACATCGGCCACCCGCGCGGCCACTTCCACTGGCGCGACGTTCAGGTAGGAGGCGAGCTGCCCAGCGAATGAGTGCGTGCCGCCATCCTCGTCGCTGGCGGATGAGCGTACGGCGAGGGGTTGCCCGCCTGGCGCAAGCGCCTCGACTGCCTGGGATAGCTCACCCAGCACCGCACTGCCAGGCGTCAGACTTGCCAGCGCGGCGGTGATGCTGCCATCATCGCCGCGCTGGCAGGCGGCAGCCAGGCGCTCGCGGTGGGTGACATCGAGGCTGTCATCGAACGCGGCGGGAGCGAGCGCGAACCAGTCGGGAACCGGAAATCCTGCCCGCTGGAGGCTTGCCAGCGCGGCGGCCTTCCCGCCGATGTGCTGGCGGGTGGCGTCTGCTGTTGGCTGGATGATGTAGCGCATCAGTGAAACCTCCAAAGGTCAGGCGAATGTCAGGCGAACGTCAGGCGCAGCGCCAGGGGAATCGCGCCGAGGCTCAGATAGAGCACCAGCGTCCACAGGCCGGAGACCAGCTCGATGGGCTTGCCGCTGCCTGGCGTGGGTCGCCGCAGGAAGCGTAGCCCCAGCACGGCCGCCAGCGCGACCACCGCCACATATGCGACGATCTCCCACGGCGTCTCGATCTGGAAGGTCGCCAGCGCCGCCGCAATTGCCGTCACGACCAGCGCAATCAGCCAGACGAGCACGGCGCGTTGGCGTCCCCAGAGCGCGGTGTAAGTTTCCACACCATGTTCTTCGTCCTCAGGCGCGCGAATCTTGCGCCCAACTTCGAGAATGAAGCCATTCGCAAAGCTGACGAAGAGCAGAATGCCCAGGCCAAGTGGCGGCGCGACATTGGCGACACGCCAGTCGCAGGCAGTGCCGTAGAGGTCGATCAGCGGCAGAATCAGCATGTGGCTCCACATGTAGGTCGCGGGATGCGCCTTGAGCCAGTCGCGCACGAAGAACTCGCGGCACATCAACCCCAGATACGCCCATGTGAGCAGCAGGAACGGCAGCAGCGCCGGGGAGAGCCAGAGCGCCAGTAGCGTCTGCACGGCGCCCGCCGCCACCGCAATGATGGCCAACTCGCGCAGCGTGACCAGCCCGCGCGGCACCGGGCGATAGGGGCGGTAGCGGGCATCCTCGCCGGCGTCTTTGAACTCGTCGGCGATCCGCATTTCCAGGAAGAAGAGCAGCGCCGTGCAGAAGGCGACTATGATCGCCTTGAACGACGGCAGGGCTACGACGCCGCGCGCCAGCATCGAGAAGGTGAGCGTGCAGAAGCTGAACGCGGCGATCAGCGGGACATGCGTCGCCAGCGGGAAGCGCTCGCGCTGATAGATCCACCAGCGCACGAGCAATGGCGGACACTGCTTCGCGCGCAATGTGGGAGCCGCAATATCGTTATTCGCCTGATTTGCCTGAATGGGCGCGTCGTTAGGCATTGCCGCCGCCTTCCTGATTTTCCGACTGGTGACGAACGTCGCGCGCCAGTTTGCGATGCGCGCTCGCGAAGTGGCCCGCGCAGAGCGCCCCAATCAGCGAAAGCTCGCCCGCGAGGCAGAGTCCGGCGCAAACCTCCGCCAGCGCGGCGGCGTGTCCCGACCCGGCGAGGCCCATCAGCTCAAGGCAGGCGCGCTGCCCCGGCAGGTTTGTTCCGCCGCCGACTGTGCCGACGATAATGCTGGGCAACGTCACCGCGGCATAGAGGTCGCCCGCCGCGTTCACCTCCATCCGGGTGACGCCGACCGCCGACTCCGCGACGCAGGCGACATCCTGCCCGGTAGCGAGATAGAGCGCGGCCAGCCCGTTGGCATAGTGGCCTTGCGCGCCAAGCGTGCCGCTGAGGACGCCGCCGAGCGCGCCCATGCTGAAGTAGTCGGACATCCGCTCCGGCGTTGTATGCAGCCGTCGCCGCACCAACTCCGCCGGAATAGTGACCTCCGCGCTGACCCGCCGCCCGCGCACGCCCACGAACGAGCGGGCGCTGGCCTTCTTGTCGCCGGAGTAGTTCGCCTCCAGGAACCAGTAGTTCGGCTGGACGGGCGACTCGGCGAGGATATGCGCGCAGATGGCCTCGGTCGCCAGCGTCACCATATTCTGCCCGGCGGCGTCACCCGTCGTGAAGTCGAGATGCAGATAGACATGGTTGCCCTCGATCACCGCTCGCATCTCTTTCAGCCGCCCGTGGCTGGTGGTGGCGGCGACGCAGCCGTTGAAGACGAGCCGCTGACTCAGCGCCC
>DASTKI010000011.1:0-3843 GCA_035716045.1 Ktedonobacterales bacterium | reverse complement strand
CCTGACCATTCATGGTCCCGTACCGTGCCCCGGCCTTTCAAGGCCGAGAGCGGCGAACACCCGCCCCAGCCTTCCAAGGCCAAGCGGACACCCAACGCGGCCATCAGTAGCCAGCGCGCAGTGGCGGGCGCGGCGCTCTCGCCAGGGCAGCGCGACGCGGTCAAGCTGGCCTACCGCTCGAAGGTAGCGGCGCTGACCGGTGGGCCAGGGGTGGGCAAGACGACGGCGATTCGCGCGCTGCTCGACGCGCTGGACGCACAGGGCGTTCCCTACGCGCTGGCGGCGCCGACAGGGCGGGCGGCGCGGCGGATGACCGAGGCGACCGGACGCCCTGCCAGCACGCTACACCGCCTGCTGGAGTTCCAGCCGGGCAACTATGACTTCGCCTACAACGAACATCGCCCGCTGCCGCAGCGATTCATCATCGTGGATGAAGTCTCGATGCTCGACATCCTGCTGGCCTACCGGCTCGTGCGCGCCATCGGCGCGGAGGCGAGCCTGCTGCTAGTGGGCGACGCCGATCAGCTGCCCTCGGTCGGCCCAGGCGCGGTGCTGGCAGACATCCTCGCCAGCGAGCGCATTCCGCACGCGCGGCTGACCGAGCTATTCCGCCAGGCGCGGGAGAGCGCGATCATCGTCACCGCGCATGGCGTCAACGCGGGCGAGACACCGCCGCTGCGCTCCGACCCCGACAGCGATTTCTTCTTCTTGCGCGCCGAGGCGCCCGAGGCGGCGCAGCGGCTGGTGGTAGACCTGGTAGGGCGGCGGCTGCCCGCGCGCTACGGCTTCGACCCGATCCGCGACATCCAGACGCTCGCGCCGATGTATCGCGGGCCGGTGGGCGTGACGGCGCTCAACGACGCGCTCCAGGCGCGGCTGAATCCCGGCGGCGATGGCGTAAGCTTTGGCACGCTGACGCTGCGACCCGGCGACAAGGTGATGCAGACGCGCAACAACTATGACAAAGGGCCGGCGGGCGTCTTCAACGGCGATGTCGGCTATGTGGTCGCGGCGGATACGGCCGAGGGCCGTGTGGCGGTCAGCTTCCCCGATGGCGAGGGCGAGACGCTCATCACCTACGAGGCGCACGAGCTGGACGAGCTGACGCTGGCCTACGCCTGCACCATCCACCGCGCCCAGGGCAGCGAGTATCCGTGCGTCGTCATCCCGCTGGTGACGCAGCACTACCTGCTCTTGCAGCGGACATTGCTCTATACGGCGATCACGCGGGCGAAGCGGCTATGCGTCGTGGTGGGCGACCCGCGCGCGCTGCGGCACGCGGTGGAGAACAGCGCCCGCGCCGCGCGCAACACCGGCCTGGCGGAGCGCCTGCGCGGCCCGCGCCTGCCCGCCCGCGCCCTGGACCCCTTCGGCGATGACGAAGCTTATCCGGAGCCGGGCGATCTGTAGCTGTCTTCCCACACTGGAGTTGTTGCGTGACGGACGTTCCCGTATTTCATACGCTGGAGACGGCGCGGCTGCGGCTGCGGCGCTTCATTGACGCCGACATGCCCGCCCTTCTGGCCTATCGCAATGATCCCGAGGTCGCGCGCTATCAGAGCTGGGAGACGATCACCGAAAGCGATGCGCGCGCATTCATCATCGATCAGGTCGATCTGCAGCCCGGAACGCCAGGAAGCTGGTTTCAGTTCGCCATCGCGCTCAAAACGACGGATGCTCTCATCGGCGACTGCATGCTGCACGTGAATGACGATGACCGACCTCAGGGCGAGATTGGCTACACGCTCGCGCGCGCGCATCAGGGACAGGGCTATGCCACTGAAGCCATCCGGGCGGTGCTGGCGTACGCGTTCGAGACCCTCGCCCTGCACCGCGTCACCGCAACCGCTGACTGCCGGAATGCGCCCTCGTTCCGCCTGCTGGAGCGCGTCGGCATGCGCCGCGAAGGGCATTTCTTGCAGCATGCCTGGTACAAAGGCGAGTGGTGCGATGAGTATCTCTACGCCATACTGCACTCTGAATGGCGTGGAGAGAGAAGCGATGTGGGCTAGGAGGAAGGCAGGCGGCGCGACATCGCGCCGCCTGCGAACGTTTATGCTCCGGACGCGGGGCGAGCGGCCTCACCGAGAAACGCCAGGACGTCGCGGTTGAAATCCTCGGCGCGCTCGATGATGGGGATGTGCCCAACGCCGGGGTAGACGATGTGGCGCGCACCGGAGATGCGCGCCGCGAGAAACTGACCGTTCGCGGGCGGCACGAGCGGGTCAAAGTCGCCATGGATGACGAGCGTTGGCGCGATGATGTGATGCAGCGAATCCGCTACGTCATGCGTGAGCGCAGCCTGAAGCTGGCGCATGTAGCCAGCGGCGCTCTGCGGGCGGTAGCGGGCCGTCTCCGCGATGCGCTCCAGCTCCTCGGGATGCGCCGCCACAAACTCGGCGGCCATGATCTGGCTGTAGTGCCTGATCGCCCGCTCGCCTACCTCCATGCCAGGGGCGGGCGCCAGGATGGCGGCGATCTCTGGAGCAGGCGGGACATGCGCGCTGCCGCCAGCCGAAGTCGAGACGAGCACGAGCTTGTCGAGCAGATCGGGATGGCGCAGGGCGAATTGCAGCGCGGTGAAGCCGCCAAGCGAGATGCCGACAACGTGCGCGCGGGCGATGCCCAGCGCGCCGAGTAGCGCGGCGGCGTCGTCCGCGAGGTTGGCCACGGTGTAGCTTTCGCTGACCTCGTCGCTGTCGCCAGTGTCGCGGTGGTCCATCGCGATCGTCCGGTATTCGCGGCCAAAGGCTTCGACCTGCCTGGCCCAGCCCAGACGCTTGGACCCCAAACCCGTCAGCAGCAGGATGGTCCCCTTCTCGTCCGCGAGATTCGCGGGGCGCGCTTCGTCATACGCAAGCTTGCGCCCGCCGATCAGCACGCTCGATGGCTCTCTCACTCGCATGGCTGTTCCCTCCCTGGCGTCCGCGGAGGCTTTAGCCCCTGCTCCGTCGTCGTGCGCCGGCCCTTCAGGGCCGCGACTACGCAAACAGGCGCCGCGCCGCATGCCAGAGGCCGCGCCGCATGCCAGACGCGGCGCCGCCCCTCAGGCCTGCGGCTGACTGTGCGTCCGGCGGTAGTACGCCCGGCCGGCGCCGTCCTCCGCTCGGTCGGGGTCGTCGCGCGTGCGCTCGATGAGCAGCGCGATATCGGGGTTTGGCGCCAGCGTCAGGTCGCGCTTGCCCTCCCGCGCGGCTTGCAGAATCTCGTCCGCCACCTGCTCGGGGGTGAGCATGACCTCGATCGGCAAACCCTCGGTTCGCTCGGCCTCCTGCCGGAACATGGGGGTGTCCACCCAGGCGGGATAGACCGTCGTAATGCCGATTCCCGTCCCGTACAGCTCAGAGCGCATGGCGATGGAGAAGCCACGCACGGCCCACTTGCTGGCGCAGTAGCCAGAGAGCAGTGGGACACCCAGCTTGCCCGCCACCGAGCTGATCAGCACGAAGTGGCCGCCTCCCTGCGCGCGCATGACGGGTACCGCCGCCTGGACGCAGGTATAGATGCCCAGGAAGTTGACGTCCATCATCTTGCGCATCTCGGCTGACGGCAGGTCCTCGATGCGCCCGCCCCGCCCGATCCCGGCGCACGCGACCACCAGATCAACGCGCCCGGTCAGCGTCTGCGCCTGGCGCATCAGTTCCCGCGCCTGCGCGTCGTCGGTCACATCCGTGGTGACGGTCATGACCTGCGCCGCCGAGCCGGGCGCGGCCTCGCGGACTTGCTCCGCCGCCTGGCGCAGCCCCGCCTCGTTGATGTCCGCCAGCGCGACGTTCGCGCCCTGCGCGTAGAGCGCCCGCGCCGTCGCCAGCCCAATCCCGCTCGCGCCGCCCGTCACGACAG
>DASTKI010000010.1:0-36176 GCA_035716045.1 Ktedonobacterales bacterium | reverse complement strand
CAGCGGCGGGCGTCGAGGACATACGGCGCGACGAAGGCCTGGGTTGGGCAGGCGTGCAGGCAGATCTCGCAGCGCCCGCAGCTGGCCATCAGCGGCGGGTCAGGTTCGATCTCCAGGCTGGTCACCAGCTCCGCCAGGAACACCCATGAGCCCCAACCCTTCGTCAGGATGTTCGTGTTCTTGCCGTACCATCCCAGCCCCGACCGCTGCGCGACCGCGCGGTCCACCATGCGCCCGGTGTCGCAGAAGACGATGCTCTTCTCCTCGCCCGGCGGCGCCAGTTCGCGGATGTAAGCGGCCAGCGCGTCGAGGCGGGCGCGGATGACCTCGTGGTAGTCGTCGCCCCAGGCGTAGCGCGAGACACGGCCATGTGGCTCGCCCGGTGTGGTCAGATCGAGCGGCGCATCGGTGAGGTAGAAGACGCCGAGTGCGACGACGGAGCGGGCGGTGGGCAGCAGCGCGCGCGGGTTGGCCGATATCTCGGCGCGCGCGGTGGTCAGCCAGTCCATGCCTTCGAAATAGCCAGCGGCGATGCGCGTTTTGAGCGCATCTTCGGCCTCTGGCAGTGGCTCGGCGGCGGTGACGCGAACGAGGTCGAAGCCTAGCGCCTCCGCGCGCTCGCGTACGAGCGCCGCCAGCCGCGCCGGAGAGCGCGCGTCCAGCGCGGGCAAGCCGCCTGCTTCGTCAGATTGTACCGATCGCTGTGGGGAAGGTCGCATGACGATATCGTTGGTCCTCCTGGCGGCGCGGCGCCGTCAAGGCGTGGGCGCCGCTCCGAGGGCAGTATACGCCCGCGTGAGGCCAACGGTACTAGCTCCGTTGCGGGCTGGCGGCGCCCGTATCTATACTGACAGCGACGGGGCTGAAACCACGCGCTCGGCGCAATTTATGGCGGTTCGCGCGTTCACATGCTATCCGCGCGCAGCCTGGCATCTCCCGGAGAACGCTCGCGCCCGCGTGGGTCATCCTGAGAAGGGGAACGACCATGGCGGATCCCCAGCGGCATCAAGAACTTGCCGCGCGTATTGAGGAAAAGCGCCGGCTGCTGGAAGGGCGCGCGGATGTGAGCCAGCGCTTGCGCGAGCTATCCTCATCCAGCTCCCGCAATCTAGTGGCGCCCGCGCGCAAGCGGCGATCACCCTTGCTCACCCTGCTGGTGACGGGGGGCGCGGTAGTGGCGCTCTTCGCCTGTATCGTGGCCAGCGTCGCGCTGATTGGCAGCGGCATCTGGGTGCAGGCGCAATTAGGCTCTCCCAACACTACAGTTGAAGATTTCTTCTCGGCGATCCATGCGCAGAACTATCCCCAGGCCTATGGTTTCCTCTCCCACAAGGCGCAGAGCGAATTATCTGAAGAGCGCTTCCAGCAGGTCTATCAGGCCAGCGACACCCTCGCGGGCGCGGTGGACTACTACGCGATCATGGCGACGGTCACACAGGGCTCTACAGCGACGGTGACGGTGGATGTGGTGCGGCAGGGGGATGCTAGGACGGCGCAGGTGTTCGCACTGGCGCTAGCGCAAGAGGGCGGCTCCTGGCGCATCACGGCTATCCAGCAGACGGGCACGGCGCCCGCCCCGACACCCGCCAGTTAGTCAGCGCCACGCCAACCAGGCGAAGATGCTTCGATGCCCATGATTTCCGGAACCGAGGGGTCCTGCTTTGTGGCTGGGAAGCCCCAAAATGTGGTATTATATGTAGGTCTACGGCTCATGGATTGACAGCGCGTGACGACCATGTGTCGGTGGGGCTGTCGGGGAAGGGAAACATACAGGGTATGGCGACTGTACGCAAAGCGACGGAGTACACCGCGAAGGATATCGAGATCCTCGAAGGACTCGAGCCTGTGCGGAAGCGCCCCGGTATGTACATCGGCAGCACCGACATTCGCGGCCTGCACCACCTGGTCACAGAGGTAGTGGATAACAGTATTGACGAGGCGATGGCCGGCGTCTGTGACCGGATCATCGTCATCATCCACGCCGATGGCTCCGTGTCAGTAGAGGACAATGGGCGCGGCATTCCAGTTGAGCCACACCCCAAGAGCCCCAGCACCTCAACACTCGAGATCGTCATGACGACCCTGCATGCCGGTGGCAAGTTCGGCGGTGATGGCTACAAGCAGGGGTCCAGCGGCTTGCACGGCGTGGGTGTCTCGGCGGTGAACGCGCTCTCCTCGTACTGCAAGGTCGAGGTGCGTCGCAACAATAAGCTCTACATGCAGGAATACCACCATGGCGCGCCAGTCGCGCCGGTGAAGACGGTTGGCGCCGCCACAGGAACGGGAACGAGGACGGTGTTCCTGCCCGATCTGGCGATTATGGAGACGGGTGACTTCCAGTTCGATACGTTGGCGCAGCGCTTCCGTGAGATGGCCTATCTCAACCGTGAGCTGACGATCAAAATCATTGATGAGCGCCCCGACCGCGAGCAGGAGGCGACGTTCTACTTCGATGGCGGCTTGCGCTCGTTCGTGCGACACCTGAACAAGAACCGCAACGTGATCATGGCGCGCCCAGCCTATGTCGAGCGCCACGTGGACAAGTCGCTGATCGAGGTGGCGCTCCAGTATAACGACAACTACAGCGAGACGGTCTTCTCCTTCGCCAACGGCATCAACACGGTAGATGGCGGCTCACATGTGACGGGCTTCCGCGCCGCGCTGACTCGCACCCTCAACGAGTACGGGCGTAAGGCGAACCTGCTCAAAGAGGCGGACGCCAACCTCTCCGGCGACGATGTGCGTGAGGGCCTAACCGCCGCGATCAGCGTCAAGCTGCCGGAGGCGCAGTTCGAGGGGCAGACGAAGGGCAAGCTGAACAACGCTGAGGTCCGCACACAGGTCGAGACGGTTGTCACCGAGATGTTGCAGCAATATCTCGAGGAGACGCCCGGCGAGGCCAAGCGGATCATCGAGAAGTGCCTGAACGCGGCCCGCGCCCGGGACGCCGCGCGCCGCGCCCGCGAGCTGGTGCGCCGGAAGGACGCGCTGGACTCGTCGCTGCCCGGCAAGCTGGCCGACTGCTCCGAGCGGTCGCCGCAGCGCGCCGAGCTCTACCTCGTAGAGGGCGACAGCGCTGGCGGCTCCGCCAAGCAGGGGCGTGACAGGCATTTCCAGGCGATTCTGCCGCTGCGAGGCAAGATCCTCAATGTGGAGCGCACGCGGCTCGACCGTATGCTCGCTAGCGAGCAGATCACGAATATTATCACCGCGCTTGGTACTGGCATTGGCGATACATTCACGCCAGAGAAACTGCGCTACTGGCGTCTCATCCTCATGACTGACGCCGACGTGGACGGCAGCCATATCCGCACGCTGCTGCTAACGTTCTTCTTCCGCCACATGGAGTATCTGATCACCAACGGGCATCTCTACATCGCGCAGCCGCCGCTGTATCGCATCCAGGTTGGCAAGCAGCGCCACTATGTCTATAGCGATCAGGAGCGCGATGAGTTCCTGGCGCGGCTTGGTGGGACCAAGAACCCCGCGGTCAACCGCTATAAGGGCCTGGGCGAGATGGACCCGGAGGAGCTATGGGAAACGACGATGAATCCCGCCACGCGCACACTGCTCCAGGTGACCATCGAGGACGCCATCAAGGCGGACGAGACCTTCTCGATGCTGATGGGCGATGAGGTCATGCCGCGCAAGCGCTTCATCGAGTCGCACGCCCACAGTGTCAGGAACCTCGACGTGTAACGTAAGTCACTCAGCGACGCATTCAGAGCGCGACACGACGACGCCCCGGCCAGCCTGGCCGGGGCGTCTGGTTTTACCCGATTTTACCCGAAATGAGGCGAAGCGGCTTACGGGTAGATGCCGCGCACCTGGGTGGCTTCAGCCACGCGCGCCACCGCCAGCAGGTAGGCCGCCAGGCGATAGTCGCAATGCTCCAGGTCGCGCTTGGCCTGCACGGCGGCGAAGCTGCGCGTCATGATGCTCTCCAGGCGCATGTTGATTTCGTCTTCCGCCCAGAAGAAATGCTGGAGGTCTTGCACCCACTCGAAGTAGCTGACGGTCACGCCGCCCGCGTTGGCGAGGATGTCGGGGATGACAGGGATGCCGCGCTCGCGGAGAATGGCGTCAGCCTCGGTCGTCGTGGGGCCGTTGGCAGCCTCAACGATCAGTCGCGCTTGGATGCTGCGCGCGTTTTGCTCGGTGACCTGGCCTTCGGTGGCCGCCGGGATGAGAATGTCGCACGGCAGCTCGAGCGCCGCGCTGCCATCCATCGGCGTCGAGCCGGGCAGGCCCTTGAGCATGCCATGCTCCTGCGCATGGCGCAGCGCCAGATTCACATCAATGCCATCGGGGTTGAAGATCGCGCCGTAGATGTCGCTCAGCGCGATGACCCGGCAGCCAGCCTCGTGCATCAGGCGCGCCGTCACCGAGCCGACGTTGCCGAAGCCCTGCACGACGACCCTGGCGTCTTTCATTTCGATGTCCAGCGCCTTGCAAGCCTCACGCGTCACGACGTAGACGCCGCGGCCGGTGGCCTCCATGCGGCCCTCACTGCCGCCGACCGAGAGTGGCTTGCCGGTGACGACGGCGGGGACGGAGTAGCCCTTATGCATGGAGTACGTGTCCATGATCCATGCCATAATCTGGGGGTTCGTGTTGACGTCCGGCGCTGGGATGTCGCTCTCCGGTCCGATGACGCCAGCGATCTCGGTCGCGTAGCGCCGGGTGAGCCGCTCCAGCTCCGCGCGACTGAGCTTACGTGGGTCTACGATGACGCCGCCCTTGGCGCCTCCAAATGGGATATTCACCACCGCGCATTTCCACGTCATCCACATGGCAAGCGCTCGGACTTCGTCAATCGAGACGTTGGCGTCGAAGCGGATGCCACCCTTGGCGGGCCCGCGGTTGATGTTGTGTTGTATCCGGTATCCAGTGAACATCTCGACGTGGCCGTCATCCATGCGCACCGGGAAATTGACTGTCAGTTCGCGCTTGGGCGCGCGCAGAATGGCGCGTAGCTCCGGGCTGAGCTGCAAACGCTCTGCCGCCGCATCGAACTGGGCGACCGCCTCAGCGAAGGGATTGAGCGCTTTCGGTTGCTTGATCGCCACGATTCCATATCCTCCTGAGCAGCTGACCTGCGCTGGCCGTGGGGCCCCATTGCCCCATGCCGCTGCCGGCGACTGTTCGAGGTCACTCGCGGACCTCGTAAACTAGGCGAGCGCGCTGGCGCGCCCGCGGACGGCGAACAATTCCTGTACGAACATGGGTGAGTGAATGTTCCTGAAGCTACCAGTGTCAAGCGATGGTCTCTGGTCACTTGATGTTTGACGCAAGCAGTGAGCTATTGAGCAGCTAGCTACACATTGTTTGGAGCCATCGCAACATGTGACGGATAGAGTAGGCGTCGTTAACTCAGATGCTGGATGAGCTATGACTTCCGTTCAGTCATTCGTCGCGCGCCACGCTATCCGGAGCCAGCGTCCGCCCGCCAGTTGGGGCCAGGACTCTGATCGTTTGCTATATCGAGCGTGTAGAAAGCGGTCTGGGTGTCAGTTTCCGCGATTCCCACCAGCAGGCGCGTCACTGACTCGCCAACGCCCCGCCGCCGCAGTTCGGCCGCGATGTCATGCGCCAGCCGCTCCGCCAGCCGTTCCGCGGTCACGTTGTCCACGGGGAGTGGCACGACGGTCCAGGCGGGCATGATGTAGCGGATGGGCGAAGCGGGGGCGTTGGGGAGTCTGGAGCGGTCGCCAGTGTACTCGATTTCCCAGGCGCTATCGCGCTGGGTGACGCGCAGGTGGGGGTTGCGCAGCGGCATCAGGAAACGATGGTCCCATTCACGACAGAGCGTGCGGACGATGTCTTTCAGGACGGTGAAGTCGAGGACGTAGCTGTCGGCGGTCAGCGGGCCGGAGGCTTCGACGCGCACTCCGTAGTTGTGGCCGTGAAGCGGCTCACATTCACCTTCAAAGGTGATGAAGTGCGCGGCGGAGAATCCGAGGTTGCTCCGCTCAATCAGGATCTTCCACGACATACCAGGTCCACACGCTTCGTCGCGCCCAGTGCTTCTCCATAGATGGAGCGCGCGGGCCGGGCGCGGAATGTGGCGACGCGCGAACAGATTATAGCACCGGGGAGAACAATACGAGCGGCCAGGTATTACCCGATTGCGGCTAATCTGGCGCTCTATAGCGGATCATGCGGACGGCGCGGATCGCGCCGCTTCCTGACTTTCGCTCCGCATCGCCATGTATCGCTGCGCTTACCATACGCGTATCCAGACGCGCCAATCGAGATGAAGTCGTGAGAAACCAATCACCTGGCGGCAGGCGCAAGCGAGGCCGCGAGCGCGCGGAAGCGGTGGTATCGCTCCCGGTAGCGCGCGGCCTCGTCCGGGCGCGGCTCGATGCGCGGCGCGCCAGCGAGGTCCGCCGAGCCCGCTTCCTGGGCTTGCTCCCATGTCCGCGCGCCCGCGGCAATGTCCGCTGCCAGGGCGGCCCCGCGGGCGGAGGCGACCACGGCCCCCGCGCTGATGAGCGGCAGGCCGAGGATATCGGCGGCGAGCTGGGCGACCCAACCACTCTGGAACGCGCCGCCAGTGGCGATGACCGCTTCGGGCGCCGCGCGGCCACCCACGACCTGCTCCACGAGCCAGGCGGCGTTGAAGAGGATGCCTTCTACGGCGGCGCGCAGCGCGTCGGCGGCGGTGTGCTCCGCGCGCAAGCCGATCAGCGCGCCGCTCGTCTCGCCGCTCCACAGCGGGGCGCGCTCGCCTGCGATGTAGGGCAGGAAGATCAGCCCATCCGCGCGGGTGTGACTGGCTTCCTCCAACGCGGCAGGCAGGCCGTCGGGATGGGCGTCGCCCGGCCAGTGCGCCAGCAGGCGCTGATACATCCATTCCAGGGCTCCGCCGCCGTTGTTGCTGGCCGTCCCGCTGACGTAGCGATCTGGCCCGAGCGCATAGCAGAAGATGCGTGTCGCGGGGTCCGTGACGGGTTCCGCAATGCCGCGCCGAACCGCCAGGCTGGTGCCAATGGTCACGACCAGCCTCCGGCTGTCCAGCGCGCCTACGCCAAGGTTCGCCAGCGTTCCATCAGACGCGCCAATCGCGATCAGCGGCGCGTCGTCCAGTCCCAGACGGCGTGTGATGTTGGGCGCGAGGTCCGTCCGCGCATAGGTGGTGGGGACGATGCGCGGCAGGCGGTCAGGGGTAATACCTGCCAGCGCCAGCGCGCCGCTGTCCCACCGTCCGGCCCGGAGATTGTAGAGTCCGGTGGCGCTGGCGAGCGAGGCGTCTACGACCCACTCGCCGAACCAGCGCCGCCAGAGCCACTCCTTCAGCCCAGCGAACAGGGCCGCGCGCTGAAAGAGATCGGGCTGCGCGCGCCGCAGCCAGAGCAGCTTGGCGAGCGGCGACATGGCGTGGACAGGCGTGCCGGTGCGCGCATAGATCTCCCGACCCGCGGGCGAGCGCCAGAGCGCCTCGGCGTCTGGCTGCGGCCGCAGATCAGCCCAGGTCATCGCGGGAGCCAGCGACGCGCCATCTGCCCTGATAGGGATGAGGCTGTGCATGGCGGCGCTAAAGCCGAGGCGGCGGACTGCGCAGCCATTCCGCCTCGCCGCCCCGGCCACCTCCGCCAGCGCCTCCTCGGCGGCGTTCGCCACCCGCTCCGGGTCGAGCGTCGCCGCGCCGTCCGGAGCGCGCTCCAGGCCTGCGGGTCGCTCAGCGCGGGCGATAAGCTGGCCATCCGCATTGAATGCCACGACCTTGATGCCGGTAGTGCCGAGATCCAGGCCGACGGTCGCGTCTTGTATCGCACTATGCTCCGTCATCGCATGCCTCCTCTGCGCTGATCAACAGTCGGCGCCATCTGGCTTTATGATAATTCACCCCGGTGGGTGTCTGTCAGACGTGGGCGCGAACCGCATGGTAGGATGAGGGGAGCGCGGGGCGCGGCTGCCCGCCGCGCCAGTCAGAGGAGCCAGTCAGGATGCGCATCATCACCGAGCCGGAAATCTATATCGTTGGGCGGCAGACCATAGACAGCGAGGCGGTCCAGCGCTTCCTGACGGACCACGAGACTGAGTGGCAGACGGACGGCGAGCGCGGCTCCGAGCTGATCGTCGAGCTGGCGGGCAGAGCGTGCTATATGTCCTTCGGCGGCAGGCAGTTCCGCAAGACCAACGCCGACTACATCAACAATCTGGTGGGCCAGGGGCACGGCTCGGTGCTGGAGCACGCGGTGTGGGACTTGTTGATTACCGGCGTCTCGCGCAGCTTTACGCATGAGCTGGTGCGCCACAGGGCGGGCACGGCATTTAGCCAACTGAGTCAGCGGTACGTGGACGAGTCCACGGCCGATTTCATTGAGCCGGGCATCATCGCGGGCGATCCTGAGCTGCACGCGACCTGGCTGGCCGCCATCGAGAGCGCGCATGCGTCGTATAAGGCGCTCGTGGAGAAGCTGGCGGCGAAGGTGCAGGCGGAGCACCCCGACCTGGGGCGGACGGCGCGCATGAAGATGGCGCGCGAGGCGGCGCGCAGTGTGCTGCCTAACGCGACCGAGACGAAGCTGATGTTCTCGGCCAACGCGCGGGCGCTGCGCTGGATCATGACGCTGCGCGGCGGCGAGGGCGCCGAGCCTGAGATCCGCCGGTTCGCGGTCAAGCTGGCGCGGATGATGCGCGAGGAAGCGCCGGTCCTGTTCGGCGATATGGAGATCGTGCGGCTGCCCGACGGCTCGGAGGGCGTGCGCGCCGGCCACCAGAAGGTGTAATCGCTGATGTCAGGCTACTTCATCACATTCGAGGGCGGCGACGGCTCCGGCAAGTCCACCCAGGCGCGGCTGCTGGCGGCGCGGCTTGAGACGGTGGGCCGCGGCGCGCGGCTGACGCGCGAGCCGGGCGGCACGCCGCTGGCCGGAGCGATGCGCGCGCTGTTGTTGCATCCCGAGGCGAGCCTGGCCGCGCTGGCGGGGGCGGGGCTGGCGTCGGGCGCCGAGCCAGCCGAGGCGATGCTGCCGCTAACGGAGGCGCTGCTGCTCTCGGCGGCGCGCGCGCAGCATGTCGCGCGCATCCGCGACTGGCTGGAGGAGGGCGATACGGTCATCAGCGACCGCTACGCCGACGCGACGCTCGCCTATCAGGGCTACGCGCGTGGCTATGAACTGGACGCGCTGCGCACGCTGGAGCGTCTGACGACGAGCGGTCTGCGCCCCAATCTGACGCTACTGCTCGACGTATCCATTGAGGAGGGCCAGCGGCGCAAGCATGCGGGCCATGCGGACGGCGAGGAGTTGAACCGGCTGGATACGGAGGCGCTAGCGTTTCACCAGCGCGTGCGCGACGGCTATCTGGCCCTGGCGCGCGCGGAGCCGGACCGCTGGGTGATTCTCGACGCGACGATCGCGCCAGATGCGCTGGCCGAGCAAGTCTGGCGCGTGGTGAGCGGGCGGATTGGCGGGTAGGAAGAGATGCCTGGGATGCGCATCGAGGAGCTACAGCCCGGCGATGAGACGGTGATCCAGCAGGTGGCGGAAATGCTGGTCGAAGGCTTTGCCGAACACTGGCCAGAATGGGTGCCTGACACGGATTCAGCACTGGAGGAGGTGCGTGAGTCCTTTGGCGTGGGGCGCATCAGCCTGGTGGCGCTGGATGAGGATGGGACGCCGCTGGGCTGGGTCGGCGGCATCAGCCGGTATCATGGTCGTGTGTGGGAGCTGCATCCGCTGGTGGTGGCGGTGAGCCATCAGGGCGAGGGTATCGGGCGGGCGCTGGTGTCCTCGTTGGAGCAACGTGTGCGCGAGCGCGGCGGCCTGACGATCACCCTCGGTACGGATGACGTGACCGGGCAGACGACGCTCTCGGACGTCAACCTGCTGCCCGATGTCTGGGGCCACATCGCACGCATACGCAACCCCTGGCGCCACCCCTTCGAGTTCTACCAGAAATTGGGCTATGTCATCACCGGCGTTGTCCCCGACGCAAACGGGCTGGGCAAGCCGGATATCCTGATGGCGAAGTCGCTGGTTCGCTGAGGCCGCGCGAAGGGCGCGTGGTATACTAAACTCGAGCTCGCAAGCCCTCCGTCCCAGGAATGATCCGGCGCGGGCGCTGCTTGCCTATCCACATCAACCATGCCCTTTTCAGGAGGCGCGCGCCATATGTTTGAGAGTCTCTCCCAGCGGCTGGAGTCTGTGTTCGACCGGCTGCGTGGCAAGGGCAAGATCACCGAGAAGGATGTCGCCGACGCTATGCGCGAGGTGCGCCAGGCGCTGCTGGAGGCCGACGTCAACTTCAAGCTGGTGAAGCAGTTCGTGGGGCGGGTGCAGGAGCGCGCGGTCGGCGCGGAGGTGCTGGAGAGCCTCTCGCCCGCGCAGCACGTGATCGGCATCGTGCATGAAGAGTTGGTGAAGATGCTGGGCGGCGAGGACGGGCCGCAAGCCTCGCAGATTACCTACGCTGGCTCGCCGCCGACGATCATCCTGCTGGTCGGCTTGCAGGGCTCCGGTAAGACGACGCATATCGCCAAGCTCGCCGCCTACTTCCGCAAGAACGGGCAGAAGCCGGGCATGGTGGCCGCCGACATGCAGCGGCCGGCCGCGGTTGAGCAGCTCAAGCAGCTTGGTCGTCAGCTCGATATCCCCGTATATTCCGAGCCAGCGGGCGCGAAGCCGGTGGACATCGCCCAGCGCTCCGTCAAATGGGCGCGCGAGCAGGCGGTCACGATGCTGCTGATTGATACGGCGGGCCGCCTCCACATTGACGAAGAGCTGATGCGCGAGGTCGCCACGATCCGCGACCGTGTTCACCCGAACGAATCGCTGCTCGTGGTGGACGCGATGACCGGCCAGGACGCAGTGCGCGTCGCCGACGAGTTCAACAAGACGGTCGGCTTGACGGGCCTGATCTTGACCAAAATGGATGGCGACGCGCGGGGCGGCGCGGCGCTCTCCGTGCGCGAAGTGACCGGCGTGCCAATCAAGTTCATGGGCACAGGCGAGAAGACCGACGCGCTGGAGCCGTTTTATCCCGACCGGCTGGCGACGCGCATCCTGGGCATGGGCGACGTGATGTCGCTGATCGAGCGCGCGCGCGAGCAGATAGACGAGAAGGAAGCCGTCAAGCTGCAGAAGAAGATGGGGCAGGGCGAGTTCACGCTCGAAGACTTCCTCAACCAGATGCGCCAGGTCAAGAAGATGGGGCCGCTGACCCAATTGCTGGAGATGATCCCCGGCATGGGCTCCGCGCTGCGCGACCCGGAAGTGAAGAAGGCGCTCGAAGGCGACCAGATGAAGCACACCGAGGCGATCATCCTCTCGATGACGCCGCAGGAACGGCGCGACCCCGACATCATCAACGCCAGCCGCAAGAAGCGCATCGCCAAGGGCTGCGGGATGACGGTGCAGGACGTAAATCAGCTGCTGTCTTCTTTCAAGCAGACGCAGAAGATGATGAAGCAGATGATGGGCATGCAGCGCAACATGGGCGGGCGCAAAGGACGGCGCGGCCTGGGCGCGTTGGGTGGCATGGGCGGTATGGGTGGCGGCGGCATGCCGTTTGGCTTCTGAACGCTTGCTGAGGCCTGAGACGCCAGTTAGCTCCCCGCGTTACTGGCGTAGCCTGGTGGCCGTGTAAGTAAACGAGAGCGATAAAGCGCGCCGGAGGAGATCCCTCCGGCGCCGCTTGCGCTGGCGCGCGGCAGATGTGGGCGGCGGATGAGCTCACGGCGTCTCAGGAGGTTCCACGGTGACGAGGCAGGGCTGGCGGTTGCGTGTGGCGCTTACCGCGGTGATAGGGATGAGTGTCGTCTCGATGCTGCTGACCGCCTGTGGACCGGCCGAGGGCCAGGCGCAGGCGGAGCAGAACAAGGCGAAGCTTGACCACGAGCTGGCCCATGCCAAGAACGATCTCGGCCTCCCTGACTCGATGCTCCAGCCGATCGAATCGCAGGAGGCGAAGATCGCATCCGGCGAGGGCGGCTGGAGCTACAACTATCAGGACGCCGCCGCGAACTACACACTGCTGTACACCCAACTGGTCGGCGTGGAGCAGACGGCCACGCAGACGCTCAAGCAGCAAACCTCCGCCGATATCCAGGCGTTCTCGACCGCGCTGACCAACCGCCGGGCGCAAGGCTTCGACAAGGCGATGATAGGGACCTATCAGAACCGGCTCAATCAGGCGGGGTCCGATTTCAATGCGGCGCAAAAGCCCGGCGACTATGCCCGCGTTGACGCCTTCGCGCGCCAGCAGACCGAGGCGCTGAACGCGATGGGGCCAGCCTACGAGAAGCTGCAAGAGTTCAACAAGATCATTCTCGCGGTCAGCGCGGCGGGGTACAACTCTCCGCTGGCCGAGGCGCTCTATCAGTCGGATGTCAGCGCCTTCACCGATGCGCTCTCCGCATCGAGCTACAACACGCTCGTCGGCGTGATTGACGGACAGATCACGCAGCTCGAGGCCGATCAGACGGAGGCGCTGCCCTACATCGGCTCGACGCTGCTGGACCTGTTCGAGGAGAAGATCGCCCTGCTCAAGTCGTATGGCGAGAATATCTCCACCTTCCAGGCGCAGTACGACCAGGATGTCGCGCGGTTCAAGTCCGCATCTACGCTGGCGGACTACCTGGCGCTCTCGCAGACGATCAACAAGCAGACTGAAGGCATGACTCTGCCGCTGATCAGGGGAGCGGCGCGGCGAACACTGCAGCAGCTGGCGTCGCTAGTGGACTATGTCAACACTCATGACAAGACGCTAGACCCCGCGAACGGCGTCTATTATCCAGACGCCTACGAGTATTCCAATCCGTTCTGGGGCGTCTCCGACGCGCAGCAGGTCTTCAATAACTCCCGTACGGTAGGCGATTACCAGCACGCGCTGTTCTACGCCACGGTGCTGCTGACGAACCTGCGCGCGCTGCAGGACAACCTGAGCGACAAGACGCCGCACTACAAGCCGCACGCCACCGATCTGACGCTGCTTTCGGCGTATCACCTGACCGGCAAGGCCGTTGTGGTATCGCTGCGCGAGCAGACGGCGCGCTTCTATGAGAACGGCAAGATGGTCTTCTGGACCTATGTGACGACTGGCAACATTGACACGCCTTCGGTGCCTGGGCTGAACTATGCGATGTTCAAGCTCCAGCACACAACGTTCATCTCGCCTGATCCGCCCGGCTCGCCGGACTGGTACGCGCCGACGCCGATCAACTTCGCCATCGCCTACGCCGCTGGCGGCTACTTCCTGCACGACGCCTGGTGGCGAGCCGAGTTCGGCCCCTACACCAATCTGCCGCACTGGGACCCGGCGGCCTTCAATGGCGGCTCGCACGGCTGCGTCAACTTCCCGCTGAGCGTTATGGGCAAGGTTTATGACATGGTGGATATAAACGAGCCGATCATCCTCTACTAGAGGTCTGGTGAGGAGCGCGGATCGTCTCCGAGCGGGGCTGGCGTCACACGAACGCTGGTCCCGCTTGCCGTCTGGCGGCGCCTTTGGCGGTGTCAGAGAGCGGGGCGGTCTGAGGTTGGCGGGGCGACTTGGGGCGACCAACTGGTGAGGACAGAGCAGGCCGCTTCCGCGCTTATGCTGGAAGCGGCCTGGATGAGGATGAGTGCCGGGCGAGGCGTGGTCCGATCTAGTCGAGGTAGTCGCGGAGGCGATGACTGCGGCTGGGATGGCGGAGTTTGCGCAACGCCTTGGCTTCGATCTGACGAATGCGCTCGCGGGTGACATTGAACTCGCGCCCAACCTCTTCGAGGGTGCGGCTGCGGCCGTCGTCCAGTCCGTAGCGCAGGCGGATGACCTCCTGCTCGCGCTGGGTAAGGCTACAGAGCGCGTCTTTCATCTGCTCGCGCAACATCTGATGGTTGGCGGCTTCGGCGGGCGCCAGGGCGGCGTGATCCTCCAGGAAGTCGCCAAGGTGGCTGTCATCCTCCTCGCCAATCGGCGTCTCGAGGCTGACCGGCTCCTGGCTGACCTTGATGATCTCGCGCACGCGGTCGGGGGTAATCTCCATCGCTTCCGCGATCTCCTCCGCCGCTGGCTCGCGACCAAGCTCCTGGAGCAGGCGGCGGCTTGTGCGGATGAGGCGGTTGATGGTTTCGACCATATGGACGGGAATGCGAATCGTGCGCGCCTGATCGGCGATGGCGCGTGTGATAGCCTGGCGAATCCACCAGGTGGCGTAGGTCGAGAACTTGTAGCCCTTGGTGTAGTCAAATTTCTCGACAGCGCGAATCAGACCAATGTTGCCTTCCTGGATGAGGTCCAGGAGATTCATCCCACGGCCAATGTATTTCTTGGCGACGCTGACTACCAGTCGCAGATTCGCTTCGGTGAGCTTGCGCTGGGCCTCCTCAGCGTCAAACAGGACGCGCAGGCTCTGCTGGGTGCGGGGCTTTTGTCGTTCTTCTTTGCCGCGCTCCATCCGTATGGCGAGCGCGACTTCTTGTTCGGCGGAGAGGAGCGGCACACGCCCGATCTCACGCAGGTACATGCGCACGGGGTCATCGAGATTACTGTCGAGCTCGGCGGCAAGGGCCGTCAGGCCACGCAGGTCTTCCCACTTCGAGGAGCTGACGCCAGGGTCAAGCTCTTCCACCGGAACGGAGACGTTCCAGGCGTCTTTCGTCGGATCCAACGGGTCAACTGCCATAGGCCCTTCCTGTAGCAGGTACATGTCGTCGAACGACATGCCCTCCTCCGCGAGCGCGTCATCTGTGCGGTTGAAGCCATCGAGCTTCAGCGCTGTATCACCGAACGGCGCGTCGCCAGCGGCTTCCAGGTGGCGCGGGTCGCCATCCTGGTCACTCGCGTTGTCGCGTCCATCCTGGGAGCCGTGTTGTTGCTGGCGCTCATGCGCGCGTCCAGCCCGATGGGCTGGCGCCGCGAGCCCCTTGGCTCCCGCGCGCGCCGGTGGCGCTGGACTTCGCTCGCCCAGCGCGCCGGACATTTCTACGGCGTCTACTGTATGTAACGCGCTGAGGGCGAGAAAAGAACACGGTTCCATTCCTTCGGGGAGAATATCGGGATCTGGCGCGGGCGAATCGAGCATGGTGGATGTGAGCGTGAGATGGAGAGCGGGTCGCGCGCGCCTGGCAGCGACCGCTTCATTGGCGGCCGCGGTCCGCTTCATCTGGCGCGGCTGTGCGCGCGTATTCCTAGCTTCATCACGCGCGCTAAGGCCATAGGCCGACGCCTCCAGGATCCCCTCGCCCTGGCTGCGCGCGCCAAGCGCGTTTCGTTTCCGCTTGCCCATCCTGTCGCCATCCTCCCAGGGGCGTCTGTCGTTGTCCGTCTTAGCCGTAGAGCGCTGTCGCGGCGTCAATAGCGCGCCGCTGGCTAAGAAGGTGTCGCTTGCGGTCCAATAGCGCGCGCAGCGCCGTGTCATCGCGCGCCTGTTCAGCCTCGCGCTGTAAGGCGTCTAGCTCGGCCATCTCGTGGTTGAGTCGCATGCGCTTGAGCCGGTAAGCCGCGTCGCGCGCCACCTTCACCACCCGCCCCTCATCGAGCGCCTGCGCCGTGATGCGGTCGCGCGCCTGCGCGGCTGCCTCGCCCAGCGCTGGCGCCTGCCTGGCGATGAACGTCTCGGCGCTCACGAACGACTGCGCACTCGCCTCCTGCGCGAGCGCGTGGTAGAGCGCGCGCAGTTCGGAGAGGGTGAAGTCGCCTTCGTCGAGGATCGCGGAGATGTCTTCCCAGATGTGAGGGTAAACCAGCGGCAGCCCCAGGCAATACGCTTCGAGTGTCTGTTCAGGCGTTTGCTCAGGCGCCAGCGGGTTGGTTTCGTGCTCCCCTATGGCGCTGGACGAACTATACCCCTGCGGGGGAAGGTCTGAGCCCGCTTGCCGGTACTTAGTTCCTAACGGCTGAACGCCCTCAGAGCGCACACTTTCACTATCAGTCCCATCATGGGAGGCGCTGTCGGCGCTCGCGGCGACCTTCCGGCTGGCCTCGTCGTCGCGCGCGCGCTGATGGCTGGCGCGCGCTTCACGGTCGAGCTGGCGGCGCGCGTTGAGCAGGTCGCGACGTAGCTCGATCTTGTCCAGCCGCAGCTTCTGCGCGAGCCGTCCCACATATTCGTCGGCCAGGGTGCGGTCACGAACTTCAGCGATCACCGGCAGCAGGCGGCGGCGGGCCTCCAGCTTGCCCTGAGGCGTGTCCAGCGGCAGCCCCGCTGTCTCCACGTCCAGCAGAAAGTCAATCAGCGGCTGCGCGCGCTCGATGGCGGCGCGCCAGCCTTCTGGGTCGCGGCGGACGAATTCATCCGGGTCCTCATGAGCGGGGAGGCGGGCGACTGTGATCTCCGCGTCTACCTGCTCCTCGAAGCGTACCAGCCCCTTGGGCTCGCCGCGGCGGTTCGTTGGCGCGCCGGGCGCGGCGAGGGGGACGGGCGCCACGGTGCGGTCGAAGGCGCGCTGAGCGACTGTGATGCCGCGCACGGTGGCCGATTCGCCCGCCGCGTCAGGGTCTAGGGCGAGCGTGACGCGGCGGGTCAGCCGCTTGATGATGTGGACGTGCTTCTCGGTCAGCGCGCTGCCGATGACCGCGACGAGGTTGCGCGTGCCGTGCTGGCTGGGCACGATGACATCCATATAGCCTTCGACGATGATGACGCGGTCGGCGCGCTTGATAGCGTCACGGGCGAGGTCTATGCCGTAGAGGGTGGCGCTCTTGTCGAAGAGGACGGTTTGCGGGGTGTTGAGGTACTTAGGATGACCGCCGCCCAGCTCGCGTCCACCGAAGGCGATCGTCTGGCCTGCCAGATTGCGGATAGGGAAGATGAGCCGGTTGCGGAAGTAGTCGTAGAGCCCGCCGCCCCTGCTTGGTTCACGCTCGCGCGAGAGGCCCGCCTCGATCAGCTCTTTGGGCGTATAGCCCTGGCTCTGGAGATAGACCGACAGACCGTCGCCATCGGGCGCGTATCCCAAGCGCCAGAGGCTGATGGAGTCGTTGCTGACGCCGCGCGAGTTGAGGTAGGAGCGGGCGTATTGCGCGGCGCTGGCCTGGAGGAGTTGGTGATAGAACCAGATCGCTGCGGCTTCGTTGAGGGCGCGCAGGCGCTTGCGGCCCGCGCCCTCGGCGCTCTCGTAGCTCTCGTCGCTGTGGCTGCGCTCGAGTGAGACGCCCGCGCGCTCGGCGAGCAGCGCGAGCGCCTCCATGAAGTCGAGGCCCTGCGTCTTTTCGACAAACGTGATCAGGTCGCCATTTTCGCCGCAGCCGAAACAGTGCCAGCGCCCCTCAGGGTAGACGTAGAACGAGGGCGTGCGCTCGCCATGGAACGGGCACAGCCCGCGCCACGCCTTGCCGACCTTCCTGAGCGGGACGGTGGCGCCGATCTGCTCGATGATGTCGAGGCTGCGCTTGACGCGCTCGATGACGCTGGTCGCTTCTGACGGCATGCTCGGCCACATCTGGCCCGCGGGAGAGCACATCCATCGCGATCGCGCGCCGCGGGCCACTCGCGCTTCCCATATGAAGCCACAGTCGCCCGGCTCGCAGCAAGGGCGCCGCGCTGTGCGCTGTTCATGAGCATCCTCGCGCTCTCGCAGATGGGCCTTAACGGCGGCTGGCGGCGCGCGCTGGTCACCAGGCTGGACGCGGTGGCGCCACTGTCCAGCTAGGCCGTCAGTTTGTCCGCGGCTGGACCGCCTGATTGTGCGTATGGCGCCTTCGATGCGTGCTCAGTCTTGCGGCTGTCAGGCTCGCAGGCGAGCGCCAGGCCGCGCGATGGAGCGCTGCCGACCTCGCTCCAATCTCAGGCTCTTCGACGATACCTCCTGTTCAAGCCCCCACAGGTCTGGAATCGCGCAGAGCGCGCCTGCCAGCCGGTAGAGGGGCAAGTGATGCGAAAGGAGACGTCACTGATCTAACGCTGGTTCGCAAAACTCGCACATAACCGATGGGTCGCGCATCGTATGTGCGCGACACGCATGACGCCATGGCGGCGTCTAACCTCCCAAGATAGCCTGATTCCAGGGGGAACGCGATGAAAGCAGTGGTCTATAAGGAGCCGTTCAAGGTTGCGATCGAGTCGGTGCAAGATCCGAAGATTCAGGACCCCAATGATGCGCTGATCCGCATTACGTCCTCGGCCATCTGCGGGTCCGACTTGCACATGTACGAAGGGCGCACCGCCGCCAAGCCGGGGATCGTCTTCGGCCACGAGAACATGGGCGTTGTGGAGGACGTAGGGCCAGGTGTCGCAACTATCAAGAAGGGCGACCGCGTGGTCATGCCCTTCAATGTCGCCTGCGGCTTCTGCAAGAACTGCCTCGCCGGATACACAGGCTTTTGCCTGACAGTCAACCCCGGTTTCGCTGGTGGCGCGTATGGCTACGTGGCGATGGGCCCATACACGGGCGGCCAGGCCGAGTATCTGCGCGTCCCGTTCGCCGATTTCAACTGCCTGCAACTGCCGAAAGGGAACGAGCACGAGACAGACTTCATCCTGCTCGCCGATATCTTCCCCACAGGCTACCATGGCTGCGAGCTGGCCCAGGTCAGCCCAGGCGAGACGGTAGTCATCTATGGGGCGGGCCCTGTCGGTTTGATGGCGGCGTACTCCGCGCTGATCCGCGGGGCATCGCGCGTCTTCTCGGTGGACCGCGTCAAGGAGCGCCTCGACAAGGCGCAGCAGATCGGCGCTATCCCGATCAACTTCGATCAGGGCGATCCCGCCCAGCAGATCAAAGACCAAACGGATGGCGAGGGCACGGACAAGGGCGTGGACGCCGTGGGCTATCAGGCGGTCACGAGAGGCGGGCAGCAAGAAGAGCCGGCCACCGTGCTGAACGCGCTCATCCAAACGGTGCGCCCAACAGGTATGCTCGGTGTGCCTGGCCTCTATGTGCCATCCGACCCAGGCGGGCCAGACCAAAACGCCAAGCAGGGCATGCTGTCGGTCGCGATTGGCAAGATGTTTGAGAAAGGCCTCCGCATGGGCACGGGCCAGTGCAACGTCAAGCGCTACAATCGCCAGCTACGCGACATGATCGTCTCGGGGCGCGCCAAGCCCAGCTTTGTGGTGTCGCATGAGACTCCACTCGATCAGGCGCCTCAGGCGTACGAGAAGTTCGACAAGCGCATCGAAGGCTACACGAAAGTCGTGCTGCATCCCAAGTAGTAGTGCGGCGCGCTGGCGCCGCGCGGCTCGACAACCGGGACGCCAGCGCGAAATAGCCCATTAGCATGCCGCGACGCATCTCGGCGTCGCGGCAGCGCAGGCGGCTGGAGTGGATCACTCCAGCCGCCTGCTTCGTGCGTTCGTGCAGCGCGCCGGGCGCCATGAGGCGCGTTCCGGCGCTTCTATTGGGCTATTTCTCGTCTTCCGCGGCGCCTTCAGTTGGTAGGCGTTCATCGCCACCGCTAAAGGCCTGCTCGAGCAGGCGTCGCGCGGTCAGCTCTTGCGCCGCTCGAATCTCATGCCAGGTCGCCCAGGGCCATTTCTTGCTCGCTTCGTTGAAGTCGCGGAGAAACTCGCCATCAAAATGCAGGTCGCGCATACGGACTCTCCGAATGGGTGTTGGGACAGGCGCCGTGGCAGGTCGCGGCGCATCGTGTTGCGCATACTCTAGCAAGAAAGCGCATGCTCAGCAAGACCGTCCCCCATTCGCGCATCGAGATATGGAAACGGATGCGCCAGTGCGCAGGCGCTTACGTGGCGGCGTATTCAGATGCCAGCGGGCTCGTTGAGTCCTGTCATGAGCTACAGGGGGTCGCGCTCGCCCAGGCGGCGCGCGATGGCCAGCGTGAGTGCGATGGCGCCAAGCCCCAGCGCGAGGCCGGCGCCCATCCATACGGCGCGCTCCGCCCATGTGGGCGCTCCAGCGGCAGGGAAGGCGTCCAGCTTCCCGGACTCCGCCGTCACCTGGGTGGGGCGGCTCGCAGGTTCAGGGGCGGGGGCGGCGCCGGGCAGCCATATGGGCTCGTCGCCAACCTCGGCATAGAGCTCATCGGCCAGATGGGCGCACATCGCGCGGGCCATGAAGTTGGCCGCGCGCGCCGCCATGTCGTTCCCTTCAGGCAGATCGGGCCCGCTCAAGCTGAGCCGGTAGGCAGCGACGGTGTGACTGTCCTGCTCGACGAGATCGAGCGTGCCATCGCCGGTGATGGGGCCCGAGGGGCCGAAGCCTCGTATCTCCAGCCGGAGATAGTCGGGTTGGCGCGCGGCGGTCACACGCAAGGTGACAACGTAGGACTGGCGGCGCTGTCCCAGTCGCAGGCGCGCCTCGTAGGCCACTTCGCCGGTGGCGCGGGCTGGGCCGAACTGGATGAATCGCTCGCAGCCAGGGATGGCGCGGGCCAGCGCGTCCGGGTTGGTGAGCGTGGCGAATACGCGGCCGGTCGTGCCGGGGAAAATGTAGGTCCCGTCCACGCGCATGTGAAAGACTCCTCTATGCTGCGCCTGCCGCTTGCAGCGCGGCCACCACAACGAGTCGCGCGCTTGCTGGCGGCGGTGGGAACGGTATCATCTAGATGCTGCTTCCCGGCAGGGCGCGAGATGATTGGCGATGATCGGTGGCTGCGCTCCGGCGTCGTATTGCATCTGAATACTAACAGAACGCTACTGGCATTTTCAGCCAGGCGCCGTGACGCTCACCGGCGTGTTGGGCTCATCCCCAACTCCCGGCCGCGCCGTCCACTCGTTAAACCAGAACGCGCGCGCCGAGCGCCACGCCACGCAGGGGCTGATGTTTCCTGGCGCCCATGGCGCTCCATACCCCCTAACGGATCATGCGTTCTGGCTGGTCGCGCTCCTATCCTCACCCATTTGTCTACACAGGGAGCAGTACCGATATCCAAAACCTGCCAGTCTCCGTTAACCAAAGTATCAGGGCGGGTATCACTCGCATCGCCCTTGGATACATCATCTAAACCCGCCTGTAAGCTGTGGCGCGGGCCATGGCGTGTGGATCAATCAGTGGAGGTACCTCATGCTGGCGCAGTTCATGCTGCAAGTGGCGCAGCGGCCGTCGCGTGGTCAGGGTCTCGTCGAGTACGCGCTTATCATCGCGCTCGTCGCGGTGGTCGTGATTGGCGCGCTCATCTTGCTTGGCCCGCAGATCGCCACCATCTTCGATACGATCAACAGTAACCTCTAGATCGCGGCGTATCCGCATACGCGAACGGGCGTGGGAGCGATGGTTCCCGCGCCCGTTCGTCGCGTTTGACGCTCTGTCGCGAACGGGCTACACCGCCGAATCGAGACGCCTGTTGAGCATGATCGTTGACGTGATCACCACGGCCAGGTCGATCGGAACCCAGCATATTGCGGCGATTCCCAGGGTGACGACGGTGATGATGGCCATGACTACCCAAAAGACGATGCCGCCAATCAACAACATCAGGCCAGTAGAGGTGAAGCCGCTCACCAGCCAGCCGATGCCATAGAGGCCGAACAGACCTGGAATGACCTCCAGAAGGATGGGCAGTGTCTTGTCGCGTCGTGGCGCGGCCATCATCGAGGCGCCAGGGGCATAACTCTGCGGAGGCGGCGCCGTGTAGCCCTGTGGCGCTGGCGCATAGCTTGGCGGCGGCGGTGGTGGCGCATAACCGGGCGCTGGCGCTTGCTCCGTGACAGGCGCCTCCGGCGCTGCCTCGGTAGGAGATGGTTCGGTCGCAGGCTCAACAGCGGCCTCAGTCTCGGTAGCTTCGGCGGGAGCCTCAGCGGCGGCCTCGGCAGGCGGCCTGGAAGGAGGCTCGGCGGCGAGCTCGGTAGGAGCCTCAGTGGGAGGCTCGGCGGGGGCTTCAGCGGCTACCTCGGCGGACGGCTCGGTAGGAGCTTCAGCAGCGGGTTCGATCCGTTCAGCGGGCGCGGACTCGTAGGCTGCGGCGTCGTAATTAGGGGTCATATCGGCCACGGCGGGGGCTGGCTCGTCCATAGGCTCTGGCGCAGCGGGCGTCGTGGCGGCTTCGGCTGTCTCTTCCGCGGCGGGTGTGGTATCTGGCGTGACGATCGGCGTGGTCGCCTCCGCTATCGGCTGGCTTGCCTCGGACGCGATCTCGGTGGGACTGGTGGTTTTCTCGCGCTCCGTTTCGTTCTCATCTGCCGCCGGTGGGATGGGCATGTTGGGGTCGGATGGATTGTCCATGAGGCCTCCTGATTCGACTGCTCACTCCCATGAGAGTTCGGGCGGCTGTGCAGTCACCTGCTGGCGTCCAGCGCCACGCGGCTGCGCCTGTGACGCGCGGAAACAGGAGATGGCCGCTACTTCTCGCGCATGCACAACCAGCCATAATTAGCGCCGCTATTGTATCACAGCCTGGTTCATTCGCAAGCGAGTGGGGTTGAAGGCAGGCGGAGAGCCACTTCATGGCTGGCGCGGATTGATCGCGCGTGGTGAGAGCTCTCTCACTCGCGCGCGTTCCCCTCGCTGCTCATGTCCGCATCACCGGCGCCGGATTCATCGCTGGTGGCAAGGGGCCAGGCGGAGCCCCAGCGCGCGTCACGCGCCAGCCGGAAGAGCAGGCGCTGTGAGCGGGTAATCTCGCGCTGTGTAAGTCCGTCAGGGCCGCAGAGGTCGAGCGTGATGCGACCCGGGCGGGTGAGTGGGCGCCGGATGACACGGGCGGCGATCGGCGCTCCTGCCTGGCGCGCCGCGACGATATAGGAGAACTTCTCATCCTCGAAGGGCGCGTCCCCGCCTTTGAGGCGCCGATGCAGCCGGGTGCGGGCCAGGCGCTGCGCCATGTGGCACCAGTCGCCGGGAAGCATAGGGCAGGCGCGCTCGTGCGGACAGGGAGCGATGATACGCGCCCCAGCTGCGATCAGTTGGTCGCGCGCGGCGCGGATGGCGGCGAATCCAGCAGGCGTCCCAGGCGCCGCGAGCGCCAGCGCGCCCCTTGCGGGTTCTGTCGCATTCCACAGGCGCGCAACCAGCTCCGCGCGCCGCGCTTCGGGCAGCTCGTTGAGCGCGTAGGCGCAGGTGACGAGGTCGGCGGGCGCGGGCGTTGGTCGTCCCCAAGGGCCCGCCATATCCACTTGACGCCATGCGACCTGCAGCGCGCCGGGCGGGGACGCCGCCAGCAACTCGGTTCCCAGGGCGATCATACGCTGGTCGCGCTCCAGCAGTGTGGCGTGGCGCAGCGAGGGCCAGACCGCGCTGGCGGCCCAGGCGCTCACACCGGGACCAGCGCCAGCATCGAGCAGCGCGCGAGGCTCCCAGCGCGGCAGGCGCGCGCGAGCCTCGCTCAACGCGGCGGCGAGGGCGGCGTAGGTGGCGGGCAGGCGTGTCACCGCGTAGGCCGCCACGGCGGCAGGCGAATCCATGGCATGCGTGGTGTTTGCCCCGTCGTCCGCCCGATAGGCGGCGGAGAGGTTGGCGGCGGCGCGCTCCAGCGTCTGGTGGGGCTGACGCTCGGCTGTCTCGATAATGGCGAGGCGTAGCGCCTCCGGTAGTTCCATCGCTAGCGGCTCTGCTGGGCTTCCCAGCGATCGCGCGCGGCGAAGGCTTCTACCGGGCTTGGCCAGAGGTGTGGGGCGTAGGTCACGATGACGCTTCCTGAGGTGGCGGGATCGGGCGCGAGCCAGTGGCCGCCGTTGTGCCCATCGAATTTGCACTCGACCCACATCCAATAGCCGCCATCGACACGCTTGAGATCGAACTCGGCCATCTCGAAGTGGCCGTCGCGGCTGCGTAGCTTGAATCCCCGGTCGTACTGCGTCACTGGCCCACTCCTACGCTTCTCCATGTAGTATGGCTAGTTGCGGCGCGTCGTTAGCGCCGCTGGAACGCTCGTTCGCAGGCAAGTCTACCACGTCCCGAGTGGAGACCTCACCTGCGCGCGCCGGTTGGTGGACGCCATGCTATACTCCCTGATGTGCGCGTCTCCGGCGACGAGGCCGGACGCCGTTCCCCACGCGCTTCTCATCGAGGGAGTGGATCTCCATGGATTTCTCCACCCGCGCCATCCACGCCGGGCAGCCAGCGGACCCCAGCACGGGCGCTACGATCACGCCGATCTTCCAGACATCTACCTATACCCAGCAGGGGCTGGGCGAGAATAAGGGCTTCGAGTATTCGCGCACCGGCAACCCCACGCGCGCCGCGCTGGAGACCTGCCTGGCTTCGCTGGAGAACGCGACACACGGGCTGGCCTTCGCCAGCGGCATGGCCGCGACGAGCGCTGTAATGAGTGTATTGCGGCCCGGCGATCACGTGATCGCCGGCGACGACCTCTATGGCGGCTCGTATCGCATCTTCGAGCGGGTCCTGCGCCCAATGGGGGTGGATTTTTCCTATGTCACGGCGGGCGACATGGACGCGTACGCCGGGGCGGTCACGCCCAAGACGCGGATGATCTGGGCGGAGACGCCGACCAACCCGCTGCTCTCGCTGGTGGATATCGCGGCGCTGGGCAAGCTGGCGCGGGCGCGCGGGCTGACGCTGGTGGTGGACAACACGTTTGCCACGCCGTATCTCCAGACACCGCTGGATCTGGGCGCGCATGTGGTAGTCCATAGCACGACGAAGTACATCAACGGCCACAGCGATGTCATCGGCGGCGCGGTTCTGACCTCGGATGACGCGCTGTATGACGCGATCAAGTTCTACCAGAACGCAGCTGGTGGTGTGCCAGGCGCATTCGACGCCTGGCTGACGCTGCGCGGGGTCAAGACGCTCGCCGTGCGCATGCGCCAGCACGAGGAGAATGCGGGCCGCATCGCGACGTTCCTGGAGAGCCATCCGCTGGTGCGGCGGGTGTATTACCCAGGCCTGACCTCGCACCCAGACCATGCGCTGGCGAAGCGGCAGATGCGCGGCTTTGGCGGCATGGTCTCGTTCGCGTTCGAGGGCGAGCGTGAGGACGTGGATACGTTCGTGCGCAGTCTGCGGGTCTTCGCGCTGGCGGAGAGTCTGGGCGGCATCGAGTCACTCTGCTGCCATCCCGCTACCATGACACATGGCTCGATTCCGAAAGAGGAGCGCGAGAAGCGCGGCGTGACGGATACGCTGCTGCGGCTCTCGGTCGGCATCGAGGGGGCCGACGACCTGATTGCCGATCTCAGCCAGGCGCTGGACGCAGTATCCGCCGCGCGCCATGCGCAGCGCCCCGACGGCGCGCGCGCGAAGCCGGGGGCCAAGGCCGTGGCGCGGAGCAAGCGCTAGCCGCGCGCCGTGGCGCTGGTCCTGGCAAACGTTCGCCTCCATTGCATTGTTATGTTACACTGCTCCGTAGATGCACTGTCATGTCGCGATAATTACGAGGAGGCGCGCAATGGCCGCCGAGCCCGGTTCTTCTCATCCTGCAACCAGATTATCCTCTGATCTCATCTTCCTCAGCTTCGCTGGCGCCGATCGCGCCCGCGTGGAGCCAGTCGCCGCCGCTCTGCGCGCGCGCGGCGCCAGTGTCTGGTATGACGCGGGCTCCACGGCTGGTGGCGGGAACTATGTGGAGTCTATGCAGCGCGCGCTGCGGCGCGCGGGCGCGCTGCTGGTCTTCGTCTCCGCCGCCTCCGTCAACTCCGCGTGGGTGGCCGATGAGGTCCGCTCCTATCGCTCGCTGATGGCGCGCGAGCCAGGCCACAAGCTGCTGGTCATCCATCTCGACCGGACGCGCGCTCCCATGGCGCTGGCTGGCGTTGATTCCGTGGATGCTCGCGACGCGCAGCCCGAGACGGCGGCGAGCTGGATCGCCAGCGCGCTCGCCAACCCAGCGCTCATATCCGCGCAGTTCGCCAACGCAACATCGCCACGCTTGCCTTCAGTCGCCCCGACCGCGCCAGCCCCTATGTCCCCTCCACCACAAAAACCATCAGTGGCCCAGCCGCAAAATGGCGCGGTCGCGCCGGTCGCCACGGGGCAGGTGTTCGTCAGCTATGCGCGCTCCGACCGTGACCGCGTCCAGCCGCTGGCTGAGGCGCTGCGGGCGCGCGGCGTCACCGTCTGGAATGATAGCGGGCTGGCGCATGGCAGCCGGGGCTGGGTCGAGACGGCGCGCAGCGCGCTCGATCAGTCGCAGACGCTGATAGTCGCGGTTTCCGCCGCATCGGTGGCTTCCCCATGGGTCATGGATGACGTGCGGGCGTTCCAATCCCTCAAGACGCGTGATCCAGGGCGAGCGCTTGTCGCCGTGCATCTCGACAAGACTCGCGCGCCGCTCAGTCTGGCCAGCGCGCACGTCATTGACGCGCAGTCGCTTGGGCCCACTGACACCGCCGGCCTGATCGCTGGGTCGCTACCAGCGAGCGCCACTCAGCGCGCCGCTGAGCCGACTCCTTCTCCGGCGCCGCCCGCGCCGCCGGTCGCCGCGACGGTTCCCGTCACGGAAGCGGCGCCGGTGGCAGTCGCGGCAGTCGCGGCAGTCGCGCTCACCCCTGAACCGTCAGTGAGCAACGGCGCCACTATGCCCGCCGCCGCGCCAGTTGAACCGCCGCCAATAGCGCAGCCCGCAGTGGCGTCGCCTGAGCCTGTCGTCGCCGTTGCCGTCGAGCCTCCGCCTGCGCCAGCCCCAGAGGCCCCCGCCGCCGCGCCAGCCACGCTTCCGGAGATGGCTCCGGCCGGGCTGACTGAGACTATGCCCGCTCCGGTTGTTAAGCCAGCCGACGCTGTGGTCGCAAGCCCGACTCTGGCGGAGAAGTCCGCCGAGGTGAAGGGCAGTGGGCGCGCGGGCGAGGCGGTCGCCCTGCTGGTCGTGCTGCTGATCGCCATCGCGATCGCCTGGAGCCTGAGCCTTATGTAGGCGTCTAGCCGCCGCGTTGGCGGGTCCAGGGCGGCGGGGAGTGACCGGTGGTGGGGGCGCTGGAGGCGAGAGCGAGAGATGGAAGACAATCGCGACGAGGTTTACGCCTGCTACGCGCGCGGTGATCGCGGGTCCGTCGAGCCGATCATCGCCGCGTTGCGGGCGCAGGGCGTCGAGGTCTGGGATGGTGATGGAGCGGCTTATGGTGGCGCGCATTGGGTGGAGATCGCCCGCATGGCGCTGGCGCGCTCGCGGAGGATGTTGGTCTTCCTCTCCGCCGCGTCGGTCGCCTCGCCGTGGGCCGCGGATGAGATCCGGACCTTTCGCTCGCTGACGGCCCGCGATCCAGGGCGCAGCCTGATCCTTGTTCGGCTGGACGGGGAGCCCGCGCCGCCATTGCTGGCTGGCGCTCATGAGGTGGACGCGCGCGGCCTTGGCGCTGAAGAGGCCGCGCGGCTGATCGGCGCGGCGATCGGCGCCGAGTCATCACGTGGCAAAGCGTCGGGCGCGCTCTCCGAGCAGGCGCAGGTTCCGTTGGAAGCGCCGAAGCTCCCCCCTGGCGACATCTTGATGGATGAGGTAGGGGATGAGGAAGCGCTGCCTCCTCCGGTCACGCCTACGCCTCCGGCGCCCAGGCCGCGCAGGCCGCCCGTGCCGCAGGATGACGCCCCTCCACCGGAGCCAGCCCCAGCGCCTCGTTCCCAGGACTGGTCGCCGGGCAGTCCTCCTGTCGGCCAGCCGCCTTTCACGCCGCCTCCCGCGCCAGGTGAGCGCCCTTCCGGCGGCGTTGAGTCGGAGAAGTCCGCCCCCGCTCAGCCTGTCGCGCTGGAGCGGGTAGCGTTCGCGGCGTATTACCCCAAGGAGATTGAGCCGCGCAAGGCGACGCCGCTGCTGGTCTACCTGGCGCTCGACGAGGTTGGCACGCTGGCAAAGGTCGCGGCGCTGGCGTCGGAGCGGCTGGCGGGACGGCTCGACCAGTATCGCTCGGGGATGGCCGACGCGCGCATGGCGCTGCGGCGCGGCGCGAAGCTGCGCCTCGTCCCCACCATTTCCGGCTTCCGCGTCAACCCGCAGTGGATGGATGTCACCTGGGACGAGGACGCGCAGCAGCACGAGTTCTCGGTGCGCGCGGAGACGGCCCCCGAAGAGCGCGCGGCGGAGGGTGCGGTGCGCGTCTATCAGGGGCTGACGCTGCGGGCGGAGATCCCGCTCTCGATTTTCGTCGCGCGCAAGGCCGGCGCGGCGCTGACGCCGGATGACTTCGCCAGCGCCGTCGCGCGCGCCTACCGCAAGGTGTTCGCCTCGTATTCACACCGTGATATGCCAGTGGTCGAATCGTGCGAGGCGGCGGCGCAGGCGCTGGGCGACCGCTATCTGCGCGATGTGATGACGCTGCAGAGCGGGCAGGTCTGGAACGAGCAACTGAAGGCGATGATCAATCAGGCGGATGTGTTTCAGCTCTTCTGGTCGAAGAACGCGGCCCGCTCGCCGTTTGTGCGTGAGGAGTGGGAGTTCGCGCTGGCGCTCCAGGCGAACCGCCCTGGCTTCATCCGCCCGGTCTACTGGTCCCCAATCCCCTACCCTATCCCAGGCGACCTCAATCCGTTGCACTTTGAGCCGTTGAGCCTCTCGGCGCTGGGCTGGGGCGCGTTCCGCCGCTGGCTGTACAGCCTACAAGCGGGATGAGACGCGAACCTCACCCCCTGCCCCCTCTCCCACAGGGAGAGGGGGTGTAATGTAGGTGGACAGGTGGGTTGGCGCGTCTGTGCGGCGCGAGGCGCATACGATCAGCCGGTCACCAGGTTGATCAGGCGGTCGGGGATGTAGATGGCGCGGATGGGCGGCTGGCCGCGCAGGGCGCGGCGCACAGCCTCCAGCGCTTGGGCCGCCTCAAACGCCTGGGCTTCGGTCGCTCCCGTGGGCAGCGTCATAACCCCACGTGTCTTGCCGTTGACCTGCGCGACCACCGCGACGGTGTCAGCGCGCAGGGCCGCTTCGTCCACCTCCGGCCAAGGCTGCTCGTGGACCGAGCCATGTTCCCCTACGCGATGCCAGATCTCCTCACTGATGAAGGGCGCGTAGGGGGCCATCAGCCGCAGCAGCGTCGTCATCTCCTCGCGCGTGAACATGGCGCGCTCCTCCAGTTCGCCTGAGTAGCGCATCATGTCGGCGATGGCGGTGTTGTAGCGCAGGCCGGCGGTATCATCGCTCACCTTGCGGATCACCTGATGCAGCGCGCGTTTGGCGTCGCGAGACGGGGCGCCAGCCGCCAGGTCGCGCTCGCCTAGCCGCCAGACGCGCTCCAGGAAGCGGACCGCGCCCGCCACGCCCTTGTCGCTGAACTCGCCGCCCTGCTCGTATGGTCCCATGAACATCAGGTACAGCCGCAGGGTATCGGCCCCGTAGGTGTTGATGTAGTCGTCGGGATTGACGATGTTGCCCTTCGACTTGGAGATCTTCTTGCCTGCCAGGGCGATGATGCCATGGGCGCGGAAGTGGGTGAACGGCTCCTCGAAGTCCAGCAGCCCGGCGTCATGCATCGCCATCGTGATGAAGCGGGCGTACAGCAGATGCAGCACGCTATGCTCCGCGCCGCCAATGTACATATTCACTGGCAGCCAGGTCCGCGTCCGCTCGGGGTTCCAGGGATGCGCATCGTCGTCGCTCGACGGGTAGCGCAGGAAGTACCAGGCGGAGTCCAGAAAGTTGTCCATCACGTCGGTGTCGCGCGTCGCGGGCTGGCCGCAGACGGGGCACGTGGTGTTGACGAAGCTCTCGATGCGCGCCAGCGGGGAGCCACCGGTACCGCTGGGCCGGTAGTCCTCCAGGTCGGGCAGCCTGACGGGCAGCTGGTCTTCAGGTACGGGTACCGCGCCATGCTCGGGGCAGTAGATGATCGGGACGGGTGGCCCCCAGTAGCGCTGGCGGCTGATCAGCCAGTCGCGCAGGTGGTAGCGGGCCATGCGCCTGCCCGTTCCGCTCTCCTCGAACCAGACGCAAATCGCCTCGCTGGCCTCGCGCGAACCCTGGCCAGTATACTGCTCCGACGTGACCAGGACGCCCTCGCCGGTATAGGGCGCGTCCGGCGCGCTGATCTCGCCAACGGGCTGAACGACGAAGCGGACCGGCAGACCCATCGCGCGGGCGAAGGCCCAGTCGCGCTCGTCGTGCGCGGGCACGGCCATGATCGCGCCTGTTCCGTATTCCATCAGCACGTAGTCGGCGACCCAGATAGGAACCTGCTCGCCGGTCATCGGGTGGATGGCGTAGGCGCCGGTGAAGACGCCGGTCGGCGGGGTGGCAGGCTCGTCCACGTCGCGGTCGCGGGCCTGCTGACGGGCGACGCGGCGCGCGGCGGCCTCGGTGCGGTAGGCGGCGATGGCGCCGCGGCGCTCTGGCGTGGTGATTTCATCCACCAGCGGATGCTCAGGAGCCAGGACGACGAAGGTGACGCCGAAAATCGTATCGGGGCGCGTGGTGAAGACGGCGACGCCCAGTTCCACGCGGCCGGCGACGGGCAGGCTGAACTCGACGCCATATGAGCGGCCAATCCAGTTGCGCTGAGCCGCCTTGACCCGCTCCGACCAGTCCAGCGCGTCCAGGTTATCCAGCAGGCTATCGGCATAGTGGGTAATGCGCAGCGCCCAGTGCGGCAGTGCGCGGCGCTCCACCAGCGCGCCGCAGCGCTCGCAGTGGCCGTTGATGACCTGCTCGTCGGCCAGCACCGTGCGGTCATTGGGACACCAGTTGACGACGCCGGTCTTGCGCACGGCCAGTCCCATGCGGAACAGTTGCGTGAAGATCCATTGGGTCCAGCGGTAGTAGCCCGGATCGGTCGTGTTGACTTCATGCGACCAGTCGAAGCGATTGCCGATGCGCTTCAGCTGGGTCTCGCGGAAGCGCGCGACGTTGCGAGCGGTCAAGCTGGCAGGGTGCTCGCCGCGCTGGATGGCGAAGTTCTCACTGTGGATGCCGAAGGCGTCGAAGCCCATCGGCTCGAAGACATCATAGCCGCGCATGGACATCCAGCGGCCATGAATGTCTGAGCCGACGAAGGCGTAGACGTTGCCGACATGCAGACCCTCCGCCGAGGGATAGGGGAACATCATCAGGTTGTAATAAGGCTTGCGAGGGTGGTCTATGTCCACGCGGTACAGTCCGCGCGCCTCCCACTCCTCGCTCCAGCGCTGCTCGAAGGCGGCGAAGTCGTAGAAAGGCGGGCGCGCGTGGGCGCGGGGCGGCTGGGCCGCTGGCTGCCGCGTGGCGCGCTTCCGGCTCGTTGTAATGGGTTGTGGCGTTGGGGGGTCTTCGCGCTTCCGGCGGGCGTGCGGGCGCTCCGGTCTCGTGGGCGTTTCTGATCGCGCCATTCCTGGTCCGTCCTCTCTCGCTCCCTCCCAGGGAGCGCTCTGGCTGTGTCCAAACATGAGTCAATGCAGAGAGGAGCGCATGACGCGCCAGACGACAAAAAGCGCGTCATTCGCCCCTGACAAGGGCGAACGACGCGCGCATGCCGTGTTCGCGGTACCACCTTGCTTCACCGCGGCCTCACGGTCGCGGCCTCTGAGGGCGCCAACACGCCCCGACTCTGTAACGGGAGTTCCCGGCGCCAGCTATCCGCCTCGCGTGTCTGAACACGGGAGCGATTCACCGGCGCGGCTCGCGGGGGAGCTTCGGCGCGCGTCATCGCCGGCTCGCACCAGCCGCCGGCTCTCTGGAAGACGCCGCAACGCCTACTTTCCTCGCGTATCACGCTCTGGGATATGTTCGATTGTCGTTTCCTAGCGTACCATCATGCTCCCCATCACGCAAGGGGGCGGCAGGCTCGTTCAGGCGGGCAGGCATAGCTGCGGCGCGCGCTGCTGACCGAGGAGATTGCCGCCCGTTTGTGGGGCAGAGCGAATGGCATGGCCCGAGCGCGCCTCGGCTCAGGCCGGGACCGGAGCGCCGACCTGAGCCGAAGTGAGGAACTGCTCGTACGCCTCGCGCAGGCGTGGGTAGCGTAAGAGGAAGAATCCGGCGTACTCGTTGTGCAGCGGACGCGGTGTCTTGAGCAGCTTCATGCCGACTTCGTGCGGCAGGCGGTTGCCCTTGCGACCGTTACAGGGGCGGCAGCAGGCGACCAGGTTCTCCCACGTGCTTTGCCCGCCGCGTGAGCGGGGAGTCACGTGGTCGAGGGTCAACTCGCGCGTGTGCTTGCCGCAGTACTGGCAGATCTCCTCGTCGCGGAGCATGATGTTGGCGCGGGTGGGACGCAACGCCATGCGCGGCACACGCACATTCGCCAGCAGCTGCACGATGACCGGCTCATCTAGAGGCAGGCGGCGTGTGTCAATGCCCTCTTCGATCACGCGGCGCACGTTGTCGTCAATGAACGCGACCTTCTGCTTGGAGAGGAGCACGACGAGCCGCCGCTCAGGGATGACGGAGAGCGGCTGGAGAGATGCGTTAAGCACCAGCACTGGCATTGGCGACCCCCTTCTATCTCACGTCACGTCGCCGTACCGCTGAGTGACGGGGGAGAAGGCGCGCGCCAGCCAGGCAAGCCAGGCGCGACCGAGGCGCCGCTATCTCCGCCGTCTGTGATGACCGTCCGATAGGGAGTGAAGGGCATGCGATCCGCCCCCAGCCCCTAGAGCCGTTGAGCTTCCCAGTCCCGGGAAGCGAGCAGCAAAAAGGAGCGTCGCCGCGCGAATGGCGGCGCTTACGGGCGATGAATGCATCCCCGCGTAACGTCCGTCCACCATTCGCATGGCGCGCTCCTCAAGCGAGACCCGTCATCCGCCGGCCTGTGAAAGCCAACGTCTGGCGGTCTGGTCGGGGTGAGAGGACTTGAACCTCCGACCTCAGCGTCCCGAACGCTGCGCGCTAGCCACCTGCGCTACACCCCGAGATTGTGTCCGTTTATGGGAGGGAGGCGCCGTTGAAGCGGTCGCTCTACACCTTCCGGGCAGGAGTATACCATACACACTTTGGCAATCGCAAGTGGCGCCCTCGACCTCGTTGAGGTCACATGGCGGAGCGGGCGCCGCGCTCGCGCTCCCATGCTAAATACTCAGAGCCTGGCGACCGCTCGTTAGCCTCGCCCAATGGTCCGCCTGAATCCATGGCCTCGCAACGGCGCGGCGTTAATCTCTTAGGCGCGTGTGGTGGCATGTTCACCCCAGGCGAGGTGTACCACTGCGCGCCGACCGCTGGCTCCTCTCTTTGAGAGATATGTGCGTCAGGAAGGGTGCGAGGTGAACTCAAGTAGCGCATTGGCGACCGATACCCGGCGACATGCGCAGGGACGCGCCGCGATGTGGGGTGGGTGGCTGTGGAGTGTGCTCGGTTCCGTAAGGGGTCAGACGGCGCTGGCGCTGGCCCTTGGGCTGGCATTCCGGATCTGGCTGGTCGTCGGTTCTCATGGCATGATGGATGGCGATGAAGCGTCGCTGAGCCTTCTGAGCGAGAACGTCTTGCGCGGCCAGTTCCCAGTCTATTTTCCCGGTGTCAACTACGGCGGAGCCTGGGACGCGTATCTCATGGCGCCGCTGGTCGCGCTCTTTGGCCCATCGGCATGGGTGACGCGCGCCGTCACCGGCGCCGAGTCGGTCGCGATCATTCCCGTAATGGGCACACTCGCCGCGCGGTTGTTTGGCGAGCGCGCGCGCCTGCCTGCGCTTCTGTTGACGGCGCTGCCTCCTGTCTATGTCGCAGTCACCGAGTTGCGCATGCTGGGTGGCTACACTGAGACGGTGTTGATCGGCTCTCTTCTCACCTTGCTGGCGCTCAGCATCGCAGACCACTGGCGCGCGGAGCGCCCCATCCGCTGGCAATGGGCGCTTGCGGGCTTGTTGATTGGTCTGGGGTTCTGGATCGACTCGCTGGTAGTCGGGTATGTGGCTGGCGTCACGGCCTGGCTTGCCCCATTGGCGCTGGCGCGCATGCGCCCCGCCTGGCGTCGCTCGCGCCGTGAGACGCTGGCCGGAATCGCGCGCGCAGGGGCGCTGGTGGTCATCACATTCATCGTCGGCGCGGCGCCAGCGCTGTACTCGCCTCAGACGTACGCTGGAGGCAATCCCATCCTCCCGGGGGCCTCCAGCGCTACGGGCCGGGGTGGGATGGAGGGTCTCAGCGGCCTTCTGACGCTCTTTGCTCACGGATGGCGCGCGCGCCTCCATTTTGGGGCCTATTTCATCACGACGGCGCTACCTGAGGTGATCGGCGGGCGGCTCACCTACCCCCCTCTCGAGAATACCGTTCTGGGGCTAGCGCTCGGCCTGGTGGGTGGGCTCATTGTGGTCGGCGGTATGGTCACGCTGCTCTGGGGGATTGGCCGGCCCCTCCCGCTGGCGTCGCTGACGGCGGATCACGCGCGCTGGAACGCCTCCCTGCCTGTCGTGCTCGCTGGGGTGATCCTCGGAGGCTATCTCGCGCGCAAGTTCCTCGACCCCGGCGTCTTGTTCATTGATGAGGCGCGCCACCTCGTGCTACTGACCACTCCGCTGACGCTCGCGCTCGCATACACCTACGCCATGGTGTTCAAGCGCGACGTCTGGGGGCGCGGGCTTCAGAGCGTCGCTCGCCGCGTCTGGCCTCGTGAGCGCGCTGGAGCGGTCATCGCAAGGGCGCTCCTTCTCATGACGCTTATGACCTACGGCGCGCCGGGGCTGCTGAGTGACGCCGTCATGGCCTTCAACTCGCCGTTCAATAACTCGGCGTTCCTTCCCGGTGGCGCGTTCCCGGCGGAAGACACCGCGCTGCTGACGTACCTGGGAAGCCATCATATCCGCTACGCCTGGGTGAATCACTGGGTCGGCGATGTTGTCATGTATCTGACCAATCAGCGGACGCTCTGCTCGGACTATGTGGATGTCGTGTACTATCACGCCATTGACCGCTTCCCAGAGGCGACGGTGGCTGTCGCGCACGCCGACCGCCCCAGCTTCATCGTCGCCTGGTCAGGACCAGACCAGCCGCCACTGGCCAGCGCGCTCGACACGCTGGGTGTGCGCTACACGAGCGCGCGATTCGGGCGCTTCTGGGTCTACACGCCAATCACGCGCACGGTGTATCCGCGGGAGGTCATGGCCTCCCTCGTAGACGCCTATTGGTAGTTGGCGCCCGCTCGATCTCCATGCGCCGCGAGCGTGGCGCGCAGCACGGATGGCGTGGCGCTCGTGGCGCGTATTTAGGACTGTGCAGGAGGCATTGACGGCTCTTGCCGTGGGCGCGTAGAATTACTGTACGAAGTGAAGCGTGGGGGCGCCGCGAATCGCGCGTCCGTTTCTCCCAGCGCGCTTCGATGCGATAGCCACATACGCCGCGGCGAGCGAATGCAGATAGTCACGTCCGCTGGCAGGAGGAAGACCATCCATGATTGACGAGACCGAGACGCGGACCGCGCTCATCACCATGACGTCGTCGGCGGCGGAGAAAGTCCGCGAGCTGCTGGACGCTGAGGGCAATCCTGAGCTTGGCCTGCGCATCTTCGTGGCCGGCGGCGGCTGCTCTGGCATGCAGTACGGCATGACGCTGGATGAGATCCAGGACGGCGACAGCGTCTTCGAGATCACGGGCGTGCGCGTGCTGGTAGACGACATGAGCGCCGAGTATATTTCGGGCAGCGAAGTGGACTATGTTGACAGCCTGATGGGCGCTGGCTTCACCGTCAACAACCCGAACGCCGTCTCCACCTGCGGCTGCGGCCACAGCTTCAAGACCGCTGGCGATAGCGGCCAGGCGCGCGGGTGCGGCTGCGGTCACTAAGATCGCTCGTTGGGTGTGAGACGCGACAGATCGCGTAGAAGGTCGCTCGTGTGACGCAACCCTTTGGCGGCGGGCCATGGAGGCCCGACGGTGAGATAGCGAACGTGGAGGGCTCGGCGGAGTACCGCGCTGGGTTCAACGGGATCATGCGCGACTACGCCTGGGGCGCGTCGCGTGGCTATCTGCCAACCGAGCGACAGCTCGTGCTGGCGCTGACCCACACGGCCCGCATCTACACCTCGGCGCGCGGCGGCAAGCCGGTGAGCGGGCGCAGCCCAGAGTGGCTCAGAGGTCGGGTAGACGCCCTGCGAACTTTGATTCGCCGAGGCGTAGCCGCCCAGCCTGAATCAGTGGAGCGCGAATAGCCGCCACATCTTCTCCATACGCCGGATACCCAAGCTGACCAGGGGTATTCGGCGTATTGTGTTGAAAACGGGCGCGGCGCTAGAGAGGACGGCGTGTGACGGACCCATCTGAGCCGCCCGACCCCACGAGCCAGTGGGAGCGGCGCGAGCCGCTGGTCGCGCTCACGCCAGAAGCGGCCCGCGCGCTGCTGGCGGTGGCGGCGCCGGGACGCGATCTCGTCACGATGGCGCCGCTGACGACGGGCCTCGTCAACAGCAACTATCGCATCGAGCTGGATGGCGCGCCATCGCCGGTCGTATTGCGACTCTACGCGCGCGACGCGGCAGCCTGCGCGCGTGAGGAGCGGCTGTTGCGACTGGTCGCGGGCTTCGCGCCCGCGCCCGCCGTGCTCTATGCCGACCCCGACGCCACGC
>DASTKI010000009.1:0-35829 GCA_035716045.1 Ktedonobacterales bacterium | reverse complement strand
TTCCTCGCCTCCATCGCGTGACGCGACGGCGCTACTCCAGCGAATAGGCCGCAGGCTACACGCGGCGGCGGCTCTTGCTCAGCGCCTTGCGCGAGAAGCTGAGACGCAGGCCCTCGCGCTCGGCGAAGCCCTGAAAGAGCGCGTAGAACTCGGCGCGGTCGCGGGCCGAGATCACCGCGACCGCATCGGCTGCCTCGATGGGATAGGGGTACCCGGTCCCGGCGATGACCTCGGCGCGCACGACATCCATTACCTGATCGAGCAATCCGGCGTCCAACAGCCAACTGGGGAACTCGATGCGCGCCGGGGGGCGGTCGAGCGCCGCCTGGAAGTAGACGAAGCCGACTTCCACGCCCTCGCCATGCGCGCCACTATCGCCATAGCCCATGCGCCCCAGGTCGTAGCGCGCGGAGAGGAAGGCTGGCGTGCGGTCGCCCCACTCCAAGTCGCCGCGCCAGAGCGCCGGATCGCTTAGCCCACGCGTCTCGGGCAGCAGCGTCGCAGACCCTGCCAGCGTCCGCAGCATCGCCAGCATGTCGCGCGCGTAGCTGGTATCTATGTAAGCTACCAGCGGGACGCGACAGCGCGCCGAGGCTTCCAGCAGCCGCCGCGCCGCGCCGACGTAGCGCTCGCGGTAGGGCGGGGGCGCTTTCAGCGCGAAGGAGACGATCAGGCTGCCATCATAGAATGCGACGACCAGTGGGGGCGTCTCGCCCGCCGCCTCCAGCTTCGCTCGCCGCGCGTGGTGGTGCTCCATCCGCGTGATGACGGTCTCCACCTCCAGCTCGAAACGTCGAAGCTGCACGAAGCGGCTGGAGTAGCCGGTGTCTTCCGCCGCGCGGGCATCGCTGGCCTCCGGCTCGTCGCCCGTCAGCTCCTCAGGCGTGATCAGCCGCACCGTCACATCCTTGATGTAGGGCTGTGGGGGCTGGTGTGGGTTCTCGAACAATCCCGCCTGGGCCAGCGCCACCGGCAGCGAGGCGTCGCGCCATGGCGGGAGCTGGCTGCCGTCCACCGCGAACGTGGTAACGCCGCGCAGCCGCTCGGCCCATGCCCGCGCGTCCTCATGAGTCGCGAAGCGCTGGCCGAAGCGCAGCGCCGGGAGGCGCTCGGCGGTCTCGCGTATCCAGCGGTCATACTCCGCCGTGGGGCGCGCGCCGAGGGAGGGTGGCCCGCTGGCTTCATCAGCCCGCGCCGCGCGCGCCGCTGCCTGCGCCGCCTCCAGCGCGGCCGCTGTCGGGAACCGCTCGCGCAGCGTCGCCAGCGCCTCGCGATAGGCCTCCAGCCCGTCGCCGTGCCGCTCCTGATAGCTCAGCAGCCGCTCGCGCTGGCGCGCCAGCTCATCCAGCGTCTTGCCCGCGTGCAGCATCCCGCCCGCCTCTCTCCTCGCGCGCCCAAACCGTCTCAATGGTGGCAAGCCGCGGGCTGCGCTATCCCAGCCGCCCGGCAGCCTCACTCCCCGTGGGGAGTGGGGGTCGGGGGTGAGGCTCCGCTAATACTTCAGTGTGCCCAGGTCCATCGCGCACATCGGCCCAATTTGGATGCCGTAGGGCTTATTGTTGGAGCCGTTGTACCAGGTGTAGACGATTTGCGTCGCGGTCGTTCTGAGCGTCGTCAGGTAGTACACGCCAGGCTTCACCGAATTGAAGGTGTACTTGCCAGATGGCAGGCTCAGCGACGTTTTGTACTCGCCCGACGCGAAGTACCGCGACGGGGTCACGTGCAGCGAAAGGAAGACCGTGGGCGCCGGCTTGCCGGGCGCGCCACTTATCACGCCGTTTACCTTGACGCCTGCCGCCAGCTTGGCTTTCGCCTGCTTGCCCTCGTCGGTGTCGCCATAGGTCTTGGCCAGCGCCTCATAGTACGGCACGGCGCTCTGGCAGTCCTGCGTGAGCGTCTGCTGCCCCAGCGCCAGATAGGCCTGAGCCGCGCCCACATGCGCCTGCTTGGCGAAGTCGCTGGTGGCGTACTGCGCCTGCACCAACTCGAACTCGGTGATCGCCTGCTTGTACTGGCTGGCCTTCAGTAGCTGCTGGCCATACTGGAAGTGCGCCTGCCCCGAGACATCCTTGATGGTTTGCTGACATGTCGCATCGCAGGCCGGGTCGGCGGCATAATTCGCCAGGAAGGCGAGCGATTGCTGGAACGGCAGGGTCGTCGCGCCGGAGCGGATCCACTTGACGTAGGTGTCGTAGAGATCGGCCCGCGCGCGTGGCACATACGTCCCGCTCTTGGCGTAGGTCTGCGTGACGGTCGCCAGCTTGGACGCCGCTCCGGCGTAGTCGCCGCTGGCGGCCATCGCCTCGCCCCATTCGGTGTAGATGCGCGCGATATCCGGCGCGTTGGGGGCGCTCTCGCCCGACTGGGCGTACTCGTTGATCGCCTCTTGCCACTGATGCGCCGCTTCAAACTGCTGCGCCTGCATGCGCCGCAGCGGATTGACCTGGCTGAAGCCCGCTACCCCGCTCCCAACTAGCGTCAGCGTCAGCAGCCCTGCCAGCAAGACCGTTCCCAGCGCGCGCCGCCCCGCGACCAGCCGCACGATCAGCACGATCACCGTCACCGCCGCCAGCGCGAGCGCCGCCAGCGCCGCTGCCAATGCGCCCGTCGCCCAGTCGGCGCCCAGCAGATACACCTCGGCTCCAAACGCCAGCGCCAGTGTCGCCAGCATCACGAGCGGCGCGGCCAGCGTCAGCCAGATCGGGAAGGGCTGGGCCAGCGCGGAAGGCTCGCGCTGCGCCTGCGCGCCGGGATAGCCCATATACGGCGCTGTCCCGTAGGCGTCCCGGTAGGGCGCCAGAGGGTATGCGGGTGGATTTGCTCCGGGGTAGCCCGGATTGGCAGGGTAGGGCGAGCGCTCGGAGACGTGGGTGACATGGCCGTCTACCATCGTGGGCGCCTCTCCCACGTCCGTCGCGGGTGGCCGTCCGGCCTGGCGCTCCGCGCGCTGGATGGCCGGCGACTGCGCGGTCGGCTCGCCCGTCGGATCGTCCCAACGTTCACCCATATTGTCCTTCTCCTCTTGCGCTATCCACTCCCGGCTCCTCGGCGCGTCTCATGGCGCTGGCTGTGGGCGTGTCGCCGTTCTTATGATTCTCCGCGCTTCGGCGCGCTGTCGCGCTCACGTCATCCCGCAAGCGGCGAGGCGGAGGCGAAGACCGCCTCGCCCTCCGCCACGCGCGTGGCGCCGTCGCGCTTCTCCAGATGGATCACGCCATCCAGCCCCTGCTCGAAGGTGTCATCGTGGCTGATGACGATCAGCTGCTCGAAGCCGCGCACGCGGCGGAGCTGTTCGGCCAGGGCGCTGCGTCGCTCGCCGTCCATGTTTTGGGTCGGCTCATCGAAGAACGCCATATCCAGCCGCGTCAGGCGGCGCAGCAGCGCCAGGCGCACGGCCAGCGCCGCGGACATCTGCTCGCCTCCGCTCAGTTGCGCGAACGTGCGGATCGCCCCGTCGCGCCTGAGTGTTATCTCGTAATCGTTCTCCCAGGCGAGCTTGCCCGCCCGGTCGCCGATGATGTCGCCGAAAATCGCGTTGGCCTGCGCCGAGATCTGGCTGAGCAGCGCGCGCGTCACCTGCGGCCCCGCGTCCTTGATGAACTCGCGGAACTGCTGCAGCGTCTTCTCCATCGCCGCCAGCTCGTCGCGCTCCGCCCGCGCGGCCTCCAGCGTGGCCACCTGCTCCTGTCCGCGCCGCAGCGCCTCTTCCAGCCCAGCGATCATCTCGCCCAGGGTGCGGATCACCTCGCGTGTCTGCCCGCGCGCATGGCTCAGCTCATTCGCCCGCGCGCTCACTCGCGCCAGCTCGTCCGCGTCGAACCGCGCCCGCGCCGCGTCTAGCGCGCTTCTGGCCGCCGCCTCGTCCTTCGCCATGCGCGCCTCGTCCACCACCGCCGCGCGCTGTTCCGCCGCGCGCGTGGGAAGCTGGCTGGCGGCCTGCTCGTTGCGCATGTAGCTGGCGTGGCCAGCTCGCGTGCGCTGGATGTCCGTCTCCAGGGCCGTGATCTCCGCATCGAGCGCGACGTATGGCTTCAGCGCCTCGGTGATGCCCGCTCGCTCAGCCTCCAACCGCGTCAGCGTCTCCGCCGCCGCCGCCAGCGCGCGCTCGGTCGCCGCGCGCTCCGCGGCCCGCGTCTGCAAGCCGGCGATGCGCCCGCGCGGGTCGCCCAACTGGGCGAGCGCCGCCTCCGCCGACTTCAGCGCGTCCGGCGCGCTCGCCAGCTCACGGGCCAGCGCCCGCAGGCGGTCGCGCTCCTCCGTCTCACGCGCTTGCCGCTCGCGCATGTCGTCCAGCTCGCGCCCCAGCCCGTCCAGCTTCGCCATGCTCCGGTCAGCCTCCTGGCTGACCTTGAGCAGCCGCAGCGCCTCAGTGAGACTTGCCGCGTCGCCCGCGCGCTTCAGCTCGGCGGCGATCTCCGCCTCTTCGGCGTCGAGCCGCTTGCGGGTCTCATCACACTCGTCGAGCGCCGCCCGCGCCTGCTTCAGCCGCTCTTGGAACTCGCTCAGTTGGTTGTAGTAGGGGGCTTTCGCGCGCGCGTCGTTGGCCTCGGCGCGGGCGGCTTCCTGCGCGGCCCTCAGCGGGGCGAGGTCACACTCCTCAACGGCGATGCGCTTGTCGAACCAGTCGCGCAGGTTATTCTCGCCGCGCCGCTGGATGTTCAGGCATGGCTCAGCCAGGAATGGGCAATTGCCCTCACCGGCCTGCTCGCGCGAGCGGCGGGTCTGCGCCAGCCGCGCCTCGGCGGCAGCGAGCGCCTCCTGCGCCGCGAGCTCCGCCTTCTCCAGTTCTGGCAGGCGCTCCACCAGCGGGCGCACAGCTTGGAGCTTGGTCACGTTCGTCTGCTGGCGGGTGATGTCCGCCGTGGCCTTCTCGCGCTGGCTGGCGTTGCGCTTGCGCTCCTCGGCGATGGCGGCCAGCCGTCGCTCATGCTGCTGGCGTGTGGCCGCCGCCGCCTGGAGCGCGTCTACCTGTCGCTGGCGCTCCGGCAGGGCGGCCGCTTCGGCTTGCGCCGCCTCGATGCCAGCCACCTCGCGCTCGCGGCCGGCGATGGTCTGCTCCAGTCTCGTCAGCGCGTCCGCGACCTTGACGCCCGCCTGGATCGCCTCGCGCAGTCGCTGCGCGTTCTGCCGGGCCTCATCGCGCGCGCGCTCCAGCTTGACCTGGCGAACCGCGTCGCTTTGCAGCGCGAGGATCTGGCGCTCGGCGCGCTCGACCTCTGTCAGTCGCTGGGCCGCGTTGCGCCGGTCCGCTTCAGCCGCGGCCAGGCGGCGCGTCGCGTCCGCCTCGCGCTGGCGCAGCGCGTCGCGCGCTCGCTGGCGCTCGCTGGCCGCCGCCCGCTCGCGCTCGGCGTGCAGGTAGCGCTCGTGATCGGCGCGCGCCGCCTCGACGGCCTCCGTCGCCGCGCGCGCCTCCGTCAGCAGCGCCGCCGCCCGCTCCGTCCGCTGCCGGGCCGAGAGCAGGCGAGCCGCCGCCGTCTGGGCGGCGCCCTCACGCCGCGCCACCTCCGTCTGCGCCAGCAGGAGCGCCTCACGCCGCGCCTCGATGGTCGCCGCCTCGCGCTCTTGCTGGTCGCGCTCGACCTCTAGCGCCCGCGCTCGCGCCCGCGCCTCCTCCAGTCGCGCCCGCGCCTCTTCCAACAGCGCCACGTCGCGCTCCAGCCCCTGGATTTCCGTCTCCTGGACGGCTCGTCGCTGCTTGAGGTAGTTGACGGTATCGTTGAGCTTCACCGCCGCGGCGCCATAGTCTTCGACTTGCAGGAGCGCGTCGAAGCGCTTCTTGCGGTTGGCTGGCGTCATGAGGAAATCGGCGGTGAGCGAGCCTTGCGGCACGCCGATCGCGCTGGTGAAGAGGTCGCCCAACGCGACGGAGCCGTCAATGCGCAGATGGTCGCGCAGGAAGGCGATTACATCGGCGGTGGAGTCAATGCGCAGGCCTGTCTCTGGGTCCAGAACATACCAGGTGGCGCCGCTGCCGCAGCGCCGCACCACCTCATACTCACGATTGTCCTTGGCGTCCACGAAGCGGATGGTGACTTTGCCGGAGCGCTCGCCTTCGCGAACGAAGCTCTCCTGATTGTAGGGAAGGGTGTTGAAGAGCGCCCAGCCGATCGCTTCGAGCAGCGTGGATTTGCCGGCGCCGTTGTGCCCTCGGATGGCCGTCACGCCTGCCTGGAGGTCTATCACCGCGTCGCGATAGCTCTTGATATTCTTCAACTCGACCCGGACAACTCGCATGACGTCGCGCCCTTCACCTGCCGCCCGCGCAGCGCGGAGGCCTTAGCCCCCATATCCCCGCAATCCGCCGCGCCCGCTCGAAAACGGAAGCCGCGCCCCCGATTCGTCCCGCGAATGCGCTCTCACCATCAGGCGTGGTGGAAGCCCCGCCGGTCACAGGCGCCCCATCGGGAGGCCTGTCCGGCGCGCGGTGGTGGCCGCACTGCGGCAGTATAGGCCGGATGGCGGCGCCCGCGCCGCAGCGTGGGAGACATGGGGGATGTGAGAATGCCGGGAAAGGCGCGGCGAGCGCGCCTGATTGGCCCATGTGCGCCCACAGTGTATGGTTGACGAAAATGGGGCTTTCTGGCATACTCGGACGCGCAAGCTCCCGCGTTCCATTGCCACGTACCCTCTACCAATCTCACATGGACGTGAACTGGCGATACCACCCAGGCGCCCGTGATGACGAATCGTAGGGAGTCAGCCACGTGGGGAACCGCTAGCCCTGTAGTGGGGAACCGCTAGCCCTGTATCCGCCGGCCTTACGCGCCAGCGTGACGGCGATGCGGCGTCTTGGAAGAATCGTCAGCATGTTTGAGCCAACCCGCAGGCAATTCTGGTGGTTGGAGGGCTGGACGTCGCCCGCGCCCAGCGACCAGCCGCACGGACAACAGGTAAGGACATCCAGTTGATGAGAAACACCGTTGACATGTCAGCCACTCCTGTTCGCTACTCCGCGGGGCCAGAGGTGTATGCGACCGTCGTCGCCCCTGACTCCGACGAGTATGAGGAGCTGCAGCGGTTCCAGGCGGAAAGCTTCGCCCGCGTGCAGGCCGCGCGTGACCGCGCCACCCCTTCGTATGTCGAAGCGACCCACACCGCTCCATCGCGGGTCATCCCGATCGCTGTTCGCCGCGCGAGCGGCGGCTCTGGCCCAGGCGCGCTGATGGGCATGTCCCGGCTTGAGCTGCCTGGCGCCACCCTGATCGAGTCCATGATTCAGCTGCGCGAGGATTCGGTGTCGGCCCGGGCGCTGGCCAGCGCGCAGGCCGCTGAGATCAGCAGTTTCGCGGTGGCGGAAGGCGTCGCGCGCGCGCAGGTCGTCAACGTTGTGGACGCCGTCGTTGGAGTCATCGTCCAGCTTGCGCGCGCATACGCGCTCGAGTGGCTCTGGGTCTTTCCGCGCGCCGGTTTCATGAGCATCATTCGCGCGGAGATACCAGAGACGCTGCCTCCCTACCACTTTACGCTCTCGCCCGATATCGCTGGCTGGATCGAGCAAAGCTCCCAGCTCGCGACGTTTCGCGCGATGCGGCTCAAAGGGTTTCTCGGAGAGCCATTCTTCTACCAGATTCGCGCCGAAACGCTGGCCGCTGATCTCGATGCCAGAACGCGACGCTACGATGAGCGCGCGCAGCTGGGGGCGGTGATCGAGCCGCGGCTCAAGCGCGCCATGTTCAGCGCCGAGCGCACGTTGAGGCAGGAGATCGCGGTGTTCTATCCAGTGGCGTATACCCGCGCGATGGCGGTGGAGCGGGCCGCCGGGCCGGTAGGAATGGGATCGGCGGAGCCGCGCGACAGCGGCGAGCGAGGGGCGCATACGGAGTCTGAGGCATCGTTCCTACCCGAAGGCCTCAACGCCGAGATGCCACTCGCCCGCTACCTTCGCCAGGTGTTGAGCGGCGGCGGCGCCAGCGCGCGCGCATATAAGGAGCTGAGCTATTCGCTCCTCAATCTTGAGCCGGGCATGCGCGTACTCGATGTCGGCTGCGGCGCGGGCGTTGACCTGCCCGCGCTCAGCGGGCAGGTCGGTCCGCTGGGCGCGACAGTCGGCCTGGAGTTCAATCAGGACCTCGTCCGTGAAGCGCGCAAGGTGGCCGCGAACCATAACGACCCAACATCATCGCCCATCTTCGTCCTGCATGGCGACGCGCACAACATGACCATTCCCACCGCCGAATTCGAGCGGGTCCGCACCGATCGCGCCTTGCAGCATTTCTCCCAGCCGGCGACAGCGGTCCATGAAATGTGGCGCGTGCTCAAGCCTGGGGGTATTCTGACGCTTGTTGAGCCTGACTGGGGGTCCATGGTAGTCGCCCCGGGCAGCCTCGACGGCCAGACGGACGCGACGGTCAGCAAGGTCTTCGCCTGGTGCCAGCGCCATCTGGCGAATCCCTTCATCGGCAGGCGGCTCAACCAGCTTCTTCGCGAGACGCCTACTGGCTCCTGGGCATCGGTTCGAGTCGTCGTCGCGCCGTTCATGCTCGCTCGTTGGGAAGAATTAGATAGCGTGCTGCTCCTGGAGCGCGCCGCGATGGCGTTGAAGCTGGAGCGGCCCGAGCTGGCCGACGAGCTGACTGAGTGGCTCGATGTGGTCCAGCGCGCTTCGGATGCGGGGACATTCTTTGGGTACGTGCCGATCTATTATGGCGTGGCCGTGAAGTCCACCTCGAAGCGCACGGCAGGAGGGTGAGTACATGCGCGCAGCGAACAATATGGCGCTCTATACTGGCCAGCGGAGCCCGCAGCAGCCTCAAGGACCATTGGAGAGGCGCTCAGGCCTGGTTGGATGGTGGCTCAACCTCACCGCGCCACCGCGACCCACGACCCCGGTCTCCCGCGACGTGTCCGAGCGCCTGCGTAAGGCGGAGTTGACGTCGCTGAGCCTGTTGCCCATTCTCGCTCTGCTGATCGCGCTTGTCTCGAACAGCCTCGTGAGCCTTGCCACGGCGCAAGCGGTTGGGCTCATGGCTATCGTCCTGGTCATCACGGCCGCGCTCAACCGGAGTGGCTACGTACGCATCGCGGCGTATCTTGTGCCTTCGATCCTCTTTCTCTTGCTCGCGTTCAGCCTGATATCAGCTCCTGGCCTGCGGCTCATCGGCCTCCCGATCTACGACCTGTTCGTGCTGCCCATCTTCTTGATCTCGCTCACGGGGGAGCGTAGCGCTCCCTGGTATTTCGCCGCGCTGGCGATCATTTTCATCGTCGCCGATTACCTGCTTCAGCCGCACGATCCGGTGCGGGTCACCGCCGCGCTCAGCTTCGACGAGATCAGCTATGAGCAGACCATCTTCGGTGTGTGGGGCATGATCAACCGTCACGTCGCCCTCTGCTTCTTCGCCGCCTTCTTCGGCTGGCTTGGCGCCCGCTCGGTGGACCTGGCCATCGCCCGCGCCGACCGCGCTGAGGAGATCGCTCACCTAGAGAGCCTGGTCGCCGACCAGAAGCGCGCGCTGGATTATGGCATCGAGCAGCTCACGCAGGCGTTCGTGCGCAGCGCCAACGGCGACTACAACGCGCGCGTCACCATTCCACAGCAGAACCCGCTCTGGGGTATTGGCGCCCAGATGAACACATTTGTTCAGCGGCTCGCGTCCGCCAACCAGGCCAGTTTCGAGCTGGAGCGCGCCCGCCAGGAGGCCTATCGCCTGGCTGTCGCGCTGGACGACTGGCGCGCGGGGCGCGTGCCGATCTGGCCGGCGCCTTCCGGCACGGTGGTGGACCCGCTAATCCAGCGCCTCACCGGCGCGCGCCCGCAGATTGGCGACGGAAACCGCTCATTCAATCCGCCTGGCGCTGGCGGCATGGGTGGCGCCGGTGGCTTTGGCGACGCCGGTGGCAGCGGCGGCAGTGGCGGCAGCAGCCCCTTCGGTTGGGGCTGACGCGCGCCATCTCAGGCGCCCAAAAGCGCGCGGGCCATTCCCCGCTATGATAGGGAATGGCCCGCGCGCCGCACGTCTCGCTACGAGGCGCTTGCCCGCTTCTTCATGTGATACTCGTGCACGCCCTTCTTCAGCGTGCCCAGCGCGACCGTCGCACAGGTTGGCCGCGCCATCACTACCTCGCGGCCCAGATCGTCTATCAGCGTCTCGAAGCTGAGCGCCTCGACCTCCTCCATCGTCATCCCCGCCGTCAGCTCCGTCACGTAGGACGCCGCCGCCATGCTGATCGTGCAGCCGGAGCCCTCGAACGTCACCGCTTCCACCCGCCCATCCGGCGAGATCTTCGCGTACATCTCGACGGTATCCGCGCAGCCCGGATTCCCGCCGGTCAGATGCACATCGGCGTCTGGCAGCGGACCCCGGTTGCGTGGGTTCTGGTAGTGGTCTACGAGAAACTCGATCGCCTCCTGGCGGTCCATCGTCATTGTCTATCGCCTCGCTTTCACCGGGATGTCCCGGCGTCGCGTCAACTTCACACTATACAAAGTATACCGCGTCGCGTCAGCGGTGAAGGTTCGTACCGTAGTCCTCGGCCAGCCCGGCGATCAGCTTCGCGGGGTCAACCGCGCGCTCCGGCGTGATGACTGTGACACCCGAGCGTGGCAGCACGGCGAGAGTATAGGGCACGCCCAGCGCGTCCAGCTCTCGCGCCAGAACCGGCTTCGGCTCCGTCAGGTTCAGGATGAAGCTCGGCGCTGGCTCCGTCTGCACACGCGCGATCGAGTCTGTTGGGCGCACGAGGCCGTGGTGGTACACCTGGTCGTAGTAGTCGGCGCAGACTGTCTGTCCGTTCGTCGCGTAGGTGACGATGTTGCCAATCCAGTGATTGCACCATGCCGCGTGGATGTGATGCGCGCGCAGATAGGCGAGCAATTCGCTCGAATCGCTCATCCCGTAGGGGTAATATGGCGACTGAAATGTCCGCTGAGGGTTCGCCAGCGCATAGGACGCGCTTTGGAGCGCCCCGCCAGCCAGCAGGACGACCAGCGCCGCGACCCACAGCCCTCGTAACGCCCGCGGGCCTGTCGCGGGTCGCAGCGCCGCCCACGCCAGCGGCGCGCTGAAGAGCGCCAGCAGCAGGAACGGTTCGATCAGCGCCAGCGGCACGGCGTAGCGTCCCGCCAGGTCCAGGTCGCAGCCCTTGAGTATGGGCCAGGCTGAGGTTCCCAGGCAGAAGATGGCGCTGACCGAGGCGGCGTAGAGCAGCGGCAAGCCCAGCTGGGGAGCGGCGTCCATTCGCGCCGCGCGCCGCCCCAGCGTCAGCCAGAGCGCCAGGAGCAAGCCCGCCACCGGGAGCGCCAGGAGCGCCAGCCGCGCGAGCGCCCATGCGGCGCTCTCACCGGGCAGCGACCCATCCAGCGCGCGCGGGGCGGCGCACGCCACATACGCGCGGGTGATCGCCGACGCCAGGGCCAGCCGCCCCTGCGCGGCTACCGGTGTGTCGTGCGCGCTCACCGCTGGCTGCGTTAAATAGACCGCGACATTCGCGCCGCCGGTCTGGATGGCGTAGACCCATGCCGGCAGCCCACCCAGCGTCGCACCCGCGATGGCCGCCAGCGCGCCCAGTCCGCTTCCCTTTACGCTCGCGCGCCCGCCAGCCGCCAGCCGCCGCGCCACAGCGACCGCCAGCCACAGCCCGCAGGCCACCAGCGCATAGCTGATGAGCGGATTGACCCAGAGCCCCAGGCCGGCGAGTAATCCCCAGATCGCCCAGCGTCGCGCCATCTCGCCCGTTCCCGCGTCGTCCCGCAGGCGTTGGGAGAGCTCCACAGTCGCCAGCAGCAGGGCGAGCGTGATGACGTACATCTCGATCTGCCCGCCCCACGCCCGCAGCTCCGTCACCGCGACATAGAGCGGCGGGGCCGCCGCCACCAGCGCCGCCAGCCCCGCCAGCAGCGGTGTGGCCCGCCACTCGCGCGGCAGCAGCGCCAGCGCCAGCCGCCACGTCAGGTACACCAGCGCCAGCGACATCGCGATGGGGACCACGCGCAGCGCCCAGACGGACGGGCCAGTTACGGCGACCACCGCGGCGATGAGATAGGTCTCCAGGCTGCCCATGTAGCTCTGGCCATAGAAGTAGACTGGGAACTGCCCGCGCAGGATATGCTCCGCCTGAATGCCGACCAGCGCCTCGTCTCCGTCTATCACCGCGCCAGTCTTGATCACCAGCGCCACACGCGCGATCACCGCCACCGCCAGGGCCAGCCATAGCGGCGCCCGCGGATAGCGAGCCGTCCATGCGACCAGCGCGCCCGCCCATCCGTGCATGGGCGCGGCGCCGTCCGCCAGCCTGCCCATGCGGTTGCCCTGGCGCGCCTCGTCCGTCTTGCCGCCTGCTCCGCGCGCCTCAGGTGCCACCTGCGCCCTCCCGCCTGCTCGGTCTAATTCACATGCCAGGCTATTTCGGCAGGTAGAGTCTCACATCGAGCAAGCCTGCTCGTATCGCTGCTCTTTCTCTCCGCAGGGAGAGGGGTAGGGGGTGAGGCTCCTCGCCTGGCCCGCGCAGTATACCATCGGCGCCGCCCACCATCGCCACGCGCCGCCTCGACGCTTCCGCTCGCAGGCGCCAGCCACGGAATAGACTGGCGTCACACACAACACAAGGCGCATGCCAACGTCAGATACATACCCATATACTGCGCGAGCCGCGCGGCGGCAGCCCAAGCGCGAGCATACCATGACGGATCATAGGGGAGGACGCGACCATGTCGCTAGACGATCAGCTAGCCGAGATTCTCACCTCACTCGGCGTCACGATGGAGACGGCAGAGACGGCCGAGCGCGATACGCGCATCGAGCGCGCCGCCTGGGCGTCCGGGGCAGGCGCCGCCGGGCGGGAGGAGCGACAGCGATACGTGAACCAGGATGACTGGCTCGACGATTGGGGCGATGAGCCTGACAGTGAAGAGAGCGCGCCAGCGGATATCTCCCTCTTCCAGACCTCGCGCGAGCATTATGGCGTCTTCTATCGGCTCGATCTCGTGTCTGGCGCGCCACAACTGCGCGTCTTCGCACCCGATGAGGAGGGCGCGCTGAAGATGCGCTGCTATCTCGTTCGCCCGGTCGAAGGCGCGCCCGTCCGCGAGTGGTTTCGCGCCACTCGCGATCACGAAGGCTCCGCGGCATACGGCGCCGGGCGCGAGACCATCGAGCAGCATCTGCTCTTCGCCGCGGGCGAGGCGCTCAAGCGCCTCTTCTGGGCGGGCGAGCCTGAGAGCATGCGCTTCCCCGCTGAGATCGCCGTCCGTCGCGTCGCCTGACTGCTGTTTCTCCCCATTCCCCATGGGAGATGAGCCGGAGTGAGGATCGCCCGCCGCTGCGCGTGGTATGCTGACGGTGTCGTGTAGGCGCATGCGATAGAGGACGCGCCTTCCCCAACTGGCGGCGGAACCCGAAGCGCCCTCCCTTGTCGCGCCTGGCAGGCGATGAAGAGAGGGCGCAGTGGATACGAATACTCCGACTTCCGCACGCGAAGACGCATCAGGCGCGAGCGCGAGCGGCCAGCCCATCGAGACCTTGCTCACCGGAGCGGCTCTGCTGGGTGTTCCGCGTCTCAATAAAGGCAGCGCGTTCCCCGATGATGAGCGCACGGCGTTTGGTTTGCATGGTCTGCTGCCTCCCGGCGTCATGACCATCGAGCAGCAACTCGTCCGCACATACGACAGCTTTCGCGCCAAGGCGAGCGACCTGGAGCGCTACATCTATCTGGCCTCCCTGCAGGATCGCAACGAGGTCCTCTTCTTCCGCCTGCTCCAGGCGCACATCGCCGAGATGAGCCCCATCATCTATACGCCCGTCGTCGGCCTCGCCTGCCAGAACTTCAGCCACATCTATCGCCGCCCGCATGGTCTCTATATCTCCTATGTGCGCCGCGACGACATCGAGCGCATCCTGCGCGCCTCCCCGGCGCCTGACCCACGCGTGATCGTCGTCACCGATGGCGAGCGTATCCTGGGCCTGGGCGATCTGGGCGTCGGCGGCATGCTCATTCCCATCGGCAAGCTGGCGCTGTATACGATCTGCGCGGGCATCTCCCCCAGCATGACGCTGCCCATCATCCTCGATACCGGCACGGACAACGAGCAGTTGCGCGCCGACCCGCTCTATCTCGGCTGGCGGCATGCGCGTGTGCGTGGCGCGGAGTATGACGCCTTCGTTGACGCGTTCGTAGCCGCGGTGCGCCGCGTCTACCCCGACGCCGTGCTCCAGTGGGAAGACTTCGCCCGCGACAACGCGCGGCGCCTGCTCGAGCGCTATCAGGACCAGTTGTGTACGTTCAACGATGACATCCAGGGCACCGCCGCGGTCACCCTGGCTGGTCTGCTGGCCGCCACCGACGCCACGGGCGTCCCGCTGCGCGAGCAGCGGGTGGTAATGCTGGGCGCGGGCTCCGCCGCCACCGGAGTCGCGGATCTGCTGGTCATGGCGATGGTGGAGGATGGCGCGACCGAAGAGGAGGCGCGCCGCCGCGTCTGGCTGGTAGACAGTCATGGCCTCGTCCATACCGGACGAACAGACCTCAGCCAGGAGAAAGCCCGCTTCGCCCAGCCCGTCTGGACTCCAGCGGGTGATGGCGCGCAGGCGCTCGACCTGTTCGAGGTCGTCCGCCACGCGCGCCCAACCATCCTGATCGGGACCGCCGCGCGCAGAGGCGCGTTCACTGAAGCGGTCGTGCGCGAGATGGCGCGCCATATCGAGCGCCCGGTGATCTTCCCGCTCTCCAATCCGACCGAGAAGAGCGAGGCGACGCCCGACGATCTACTGCGCTGGACTGACGGCCGCGCGCTCGTCGCCACCGGCAGCCCTTTCCCTGATGTCGAGCGTGACGGGCGCGCGATCCGCATCGGCCAGTGCAACAACATGTTCATTTTCCCCGGCGTCGGACTGGGTGTCCTGGCCTCGCGCGCGCGGCGCGTTACCAATAGCATGTTCCTCGCGGCGGCGCGCGCGCTTAGCGCCGTCGCTCCCAGCCGCGGCGATCCGCAGGCCCCGCTGTATCCGTATATCGAGAACGTGCGCGTTGCCTCGCGCGCTGTGGCTCTCGCAGTCGCCATCGAGGCCATGCGCGCGGGCGTGGCGGACCCGCTCGACCCGCAGACCCTCGAACAGCAGGTGGACGCGATGATGTGGGAGCCGCGCTACCGCTCGCTCGTGCGGCGTCGCGAGTAAGCGGGGCATCCAAGCGCCTGATGGAGAACTGGTCGCCCGATTGGTGAAGGTTATGGGAATCGGGCAAGCGTAAGAAAGGAGGCGGCGCAGCATCCTTGCGCCAGCGCAGGGGGAGTGACTGCGCTTCACATCGTGCGACTGCTTTGGTCCCACGCAAGTCCTGTGCCAATAGTGACTGGCTGGTATTGGCCATGGTGGGGGCCATTCATCTCCGACGTGCCCGCCTCGGGCGGTCGGTTTTACGCGGCCCCGCGTTGGGCTGGACCGTTCTAGGCTGCACTGTCTTGGGGGACACTCGCCTGGGAGACACTCGCTTGGCGGATACCCACTCGGAGGGTACTGTCTCGGGTGGCGCTGTCGCGGGCGGCGGCGCGCCTTCCGGCGGGACAGTTTCCGCCGGGATACGTTCCGGCGGGACAGCCTCTGGGGGGATAGCCTCTGGGGGGACAGTTTCGGGTGGCACGCCCCCTGGGGGGATAGCCTCTGGGGGGATGCCCTCAGGGGACACGCCCTCCGGGGGGATGCCCTCTGGCGGAACCGTCACGGGTGGGATGGCTTCAGGTGGCACGATCTCAGGTGGGGGCTGGCGCTGATCGGCGCCCATCCCGCCCTACCACGCCGCCGCATCGGCGGCTCTCTTTGCCATATCGCCTACCTCCTCTCTGCCATCTGATACCGGTTTCGCCTGGGATGTTGCAGAACGGCTGGCTCAAGCGCTGCGTTCATCAAGTCAGGTCCAATGGCGTATGACAGCGACCGCGCCGAAACGGGTATGACTCTGACTCTGATGAGCAGTAGCGCAGTCCGCGCGCCGAAGTTGCAGGAGGAAGGGAGCCGCGTGTCGCTTTGTCAGGAGATCCCGTTCTGAATGCGATGAGATGGGCAGGCGTCGTGGTGGCCTGCCCCCGAAGGGGGCGCGTCATCCTTAGCGCCACACGCAGGAGGAGTGGCTGCGTGGCCGCGTCATGCGGCTGCCTTTCCCCTTGCATGTTCCGTGCCAAACGTGGGCTGCCCCATATTGCGGCGATCCCTGTCGCCATCGCTTTCTACCAGTAGGGGTACGCAGGCTGCCGTACACTCGGCGCTGTGTGGAGGCGCAGCATCCTTGCGCCGGACGCAGGTGAGCGGACCGCGTGACCGCGCCTTGCGGCCGCGCTGCGTCGCTGCACGGCTGCGCAACAGGGCCAGTATACGAGGCGGCTAGCTGGCGGCGTTGCAGCCACTATAGGTGTTTGAGGGAAAGGTGGCGGAATGTCCTGCGCCACCGCCATCCGCGCCCAGGTGACCTGGCCAGCCACGCCTGGGGGTGGGCGCCGCCCCGCAATAATACGCGGCCGCTGGCCTCGTGCGTCCGAGGAATAGAGAATGACGCACGCCCGAAGAACACGCAGGGTCAGGTGGAGAATCTACGGTTCTTCGTGCCGTGCGCCTGCTATTCTCTCTCGCATGAACGATGCCAATTTGGCGGCGTTCTTGCCGCCTGCCTCCGTCCGTCGTCGGGTCAGGCGTATCTAGCGTGCCGATGCGGCGACGCATGACGGGACAGTGAGGGGGGGAAGTCAGCCAGTTCCTGCCCCTCCAGCCAAGCAAGTAGGCGGCTAGGGCGACTGGTATACCATCGTTGCGTTGCTGGTGACCGGTCTTTGGCGAGGCGAAACTCGAAGAAGGTGTCCTCTGGTGTCATGCAGGTGTCCCTGTGTTATACGTTCTAGGGTGGACACCGCTTGTATGCTGCCAGTCCGCTTGGGAAGTGGGTTGGGTGAGGCCGGTGGGATTCGAACCCACGACACGAGGCTTATAAAGTACGCCGTACTCCGACGCTGCTCGCGTCGGCGCCACCTGCTGCTGCCCCTGAGCTCCGACGGACGGGTGGCCGGTTCAATCCTGCCTTGTCCCTTAACCTTCAGCGGGTTCTGGGGGACAAAGGTCTGACCTCATCCTACGCGGATGAGGTCAGGTCGTCAAGACAAAACCGGGGGCGGCCCACCAGATTGGTGCCATTGCGGGGCGGGTTGGACAGGCCAGGCGGCGGCGCGATAGGCACTTACGTACTCGTACCGCATGTAACAAAATGGGGAACGTTTAGTCGCCCGGTTGCTATTGCTCTGCTGGGCCTCGGTGAGAAGGACGCTGTGTTTGAGGTCTACCTTCGGCCTGTCTGAGCTGCTCTTCTCTACGCGCTTTATCTAAACGCGACAGGTATTGGTGCGTTTCTTCGGCTTCTTTTTCTTGACGCAATCGGTATTGGCGCAGTTTTTCTTCTTCTATTGGTTGGTTCTTTCTATAGCCCGCTAGCCCGTAGGTTCCCGCTACGGCAAGTGCGGCCAAGATAGCGCTGGGTACCAAAAGCCCGAAAGCACTCCCACCGATATTGGCCATTGTCCCAGCGACTTCATTGAGCTGCTGGCTTGCAGCAACATACGCGAGGGTCGTAAGGGCCAACGCGCCTGGGAGCAAAACGAGAGCAATGATTCTAAATATGAGCGAAGCTCCTAGCGTAATGGCCCTGGCGGTAATTAGCGCCCCCTCAACTGGGTCACGCCACATGTACTCTAGGTAGTCGCCGATGGCCTGTATTGACAGCAGGCGCGGGCGCACTCGCGGTGGCGGGCCAGATGACTCAACCGCAGACTCTTGGTCGGCTTCCTGGCCGCCCGTCTTTGCGCCAGTTCCCCGCCTACGTCGGTCATCGAGCCATTGGGCTATGCTGCGCTGTCCGAAGAGCGCCAAATAGAGGAGGCCGACCGCGGTTTCCAACGCGCCCACCCATGCCACTGTCTCCATGCGCATCACCTCCACTGCCACGCGTAGCCACTACTCGCATGCTATGCGCGGTGGCTATGCGCGTCAACTCTGGGGGCGCTAAGACACCACAAGGTCAGGGGGAAGGAGACTCGTTGTCCGTGGACTCTGGCGACCCGGGTGGCGGCAGGCGCGTCGCCAGGTAGGCGCGCACACGTGCTATGGCCACCGGAGAGCGCGACGACTCACGGATGTCGTTGGGGTGGCGCGCGCCCTTCGCCGAGTTACATACCTTACAGGCGGGCACGCAGTTGCCGACAGTCGTACCGCCGCCGAGGTCTATGGGGATGACGTGTTCTAGCGCCTCATAAGCCCCGACTCTGCAATAGGCGCATTTCCAGCTGTAGTGGTTGAGTGTGGCCACCCACTGGTCAAGCGTCAGAGTCGCAGCTAGACCTCTATCGGTCGCGCGCTTCAGCTGCACAAGCAGTTTGCGGTTTTCCGCTTGGAGCGCGCCCTCATAGCGATACGCCTCTTCAAGGCGCTCCTGGCAGTCGGCACAGAAGCGGAGATACCAGCGGCCAGCATAAGCGGGAATAGCTGACAATGGATGCATGGTCTTGCGCGGGTACTCCTGGCGACACCCAGCGCATGGCGCGGGGCTCTCCATATATTGGGAGTTTGCTTCAGCGAGGGCTAATAGAACGTCCAGGGCAACCCGTCCAGCGGCTTTCGCCGCCGCTCTTACCCTCTCCCATACATCGCTTGGCATGAGGTTCTCCGCGCGGAAATATTTCGTTAGGCTGGTGTAGGTGTTATCCATCTGGGCGGACCTGAACAGGAAGGCGGCACCCCAAACGGCTATCCAAACGTCCTAGCAGCCAGACAGCGCTTCTGCGCACACAAAACGACCCCACCCATCGTGGACAAGGGCTATGGGTGGGGTCGCGCGTAGCGCAGCTATAACTGCGCCGCTCTTCACATCCGCTTGGAGTGGCGGCAGCTGTCGTGCTCCTCAACCAGCTCCGTGAGCTGCTGCGCGTCGTGCAGCAGCTCCTTGTTGGTCATGCTGGGCATAGGCGCGCCTACTTCTGCACCTGAATCTTGATGGTCCAGGCGGCCTCGCTGTTGACGTTGAGGTAATACTGACCGGGGTCAGTATGTTCGGTGGTCGTGTCGCCGGTATTGCCGGCCTTACAGATGGTGTTGACCGGCAGGTCAACCATGTTGCCGCCAGAGTCGTAGAGCGTCACGGCGACGTTGTAGCTGCCACCGTAGAACGAGTGGGGGTCACAAGTCCAGGTGAGCTTCCACGTAGCGGGGACGCTGAAGGTATCGGTCGTCTTGATGCCGTTGCCCTTGAAGTTCTGCACGGTCGTCCAGACGGGTGCGTGCGTCGCCGTCGCCGGCGCATGCGTCGCCGACTGGGTCGTCGTGCCGCCGGTCTGCTGGCTGGAATCGCCACCAGCGGACGCCATCCCACGGCCAATGCCGCAGGACGTGCAGGAGAGGACGAGGGCGATGACGACTAGGACGGCCCACTCGACGCGCGTCACGCGCTGGAAAATGGAAGTCTTGGCCGGAGCTGGAGTAGGAGCTGGCTGCCACTGCGGGGCAGGCTGGGTTGGTTCGGGGTTGTTGGGTGTGTTGTCCATAGGGGCGGACTCCTCCTGCGAGGGAAATAAAAACATCACGGCGTGACAAGATCACGCCGTGACCTATTCTAACTGACTGCTTCGTTTTTGGAAAGAGTCTCATTCCTCTGAGACTCTATGAAGCGATGTACATCGGTACAGAACTCCACACGCAGCATGGCTCGGAGTGCAGGCTAGTGCGGCATGCTCAGAGTCATGGCCAGTCCGCCAGGGAGCACGGCCGTCTCCATCGCGAGCGATGGCGTCGCGTCTCCTGCCCTGTGGTACTCCTCCCACTAGAACAAGAAGGCGCGTATCGCCCTGACGTGGCCGTGGAGCGTGTGCGACGACTAGGCGCTCGTTCTGCGTCGGGCCTCGACGTAGCGCCGCGTGAGCGACAGCGTAATGCCTTCGACGTCGACGGCGCCCTGCTCCTGGAGCCAGGCGAAGTAGGAGGTGAGGCGCGACTCGTACCAGTGCGTGCTCGCGGGTGAGCGGACCTTGGCGAGCGTGAACTCCAGGTAGGCGTCAGCCAGGTTCATGGTAGGTCCCCTGCCTTTCGGCTAGGGCCACCACGTCGACGCGCGGAGAAAAGTCAGGAGGGAAGTGGGTTGGGTGAGGCCGGTGGGATTCGAACCCACGACACGAGGCTTAAAAGGCCCCTGCTCTGCCACTGAGCTACGGCCCCGGATGGACGCGCTGAGGTAGTGTATCACAGATCGCGTCTGGGCTGCGGGTTGAGGCGTTCGCCTTAAGCGCCGCATTCCCACCGCGTGCGCCGGCCATTCATGGCCGCGCCTGGCTCTCCGCGCGGTTGGGCCGCTCCTCCGCTCTCTCATCGCGGTCGAGGCCCTGGTCTGCCCACGCGCTGGGATCTTCGCGCGGCTCCAGGTGGGTGAAGACGGTCGTCTCGGGCAGCGCCTGCCGCAGCGCCCGCTCGATGTCCTCGCACAGGTTATGCCCCTGTTGCACCGTCCACGCGCCGGGGACGAGCACATGCATGGAGACGAAGCGTCGCGCGCCCGATGTCCGCGTGCGCAGCGCGTGGAACTCGATCCCTTCGCGTCGCCACGGCTCCAGCGCCTGCGCGATGGTCGCCTGATCCGCCGCTGGGAGCGCCGTATCCAGCAGCCCCAGCCCGCTCTCACGGATCAGCCGCGCACCCGTCCACAGAACGTTCGCCGCCACCACCAGCGCGATAATCGGGTCCAGGATGTACCAACCCGTCAGGGTCACCAGTCCCAGCGCCACGATCACCCCGACCGTCGTCCACACGTCCGTCAGCAGGTGGCGCGCGTCCGCCGTAAGTGTCACCGAGCGGCGCGCCTTGCCCGCCCGCCAGAGGATCCATGCCACGCCGCCGTTGATCACGCTCGCCGCCGCCGAGACGATCAAGCCAGCGCCAAGCCGATCCAGTGGCTGCGGATGGAGCAGCCGGGGAAAGGCGGCGACGGCGATGCTGGCCGCAGCCACCAGGATCAGCGCTCCCTCGACTCCGGTGGAGAAATACTCCGCCTTGCTATGGCCGTAGTGGTGCTCTTCGTCCGCTGGACGGCTCGCCAGCCACAGCGCCCAGAGCGCCACCAGCGCGGCGATCAGGTTCACCACCGACTCTACCGCGTCGGAGAGCAGACCCACCGAGCCAGTCATCACGTAGGCGGCGTATTTGATCGCCATCGTCAACAGCGCCGCGCCGATCGAGAGCCAGGTGTAGGCGCGCGCGCTTGCGAAGCGTGGAAACATCTTGCTCTCTCCCTTCCGCCTCCATCTGCCTGGAAGCTCTTCAACCTTGCGGAGCGCGAACGCGTACAATCAGGTGCGGATGCGGACAACGTTACACGTTACATCATAGAGTACGATTAGCGCTGGCGTATGGCGCCAACTGGCGCCATACGCCAGCGACGCGGGCCGAGCAGGCGAGACAAGGCGAGACAAGGCGAGACAAGGCGAGACAGGAAAGTGGGTGGCGCAATGGCATGGTTTGGGCACGCGCGTGACGACCAGAAGGCCGCCGCGGACGAGCTGGCGGCGTTGGACGCCTACTCGCGCTCGATCGTGAGTGTGGTCGAGCGCGTCGGGCCGGCGGTCGTGCAGGTTGGCGTGGCCAAGTCTGTAATGGCGCCCTCGCCATTCGGGCCAACCCCGCGCGTCGCCGAGGGCGCCGGCTCTGGCGTGATCTTCGCGCCCGACGGCTATATTCTCACCAACAGCCATGTCGTGGACGGCGCCCAGCGCATCCAGGTCACATTGGCTGATGGGCGTGACATCCCTGGCCAGGTCGTCGGCAACGATCCCGAGACCGACGTCGCCGTTCTGCGCATCTCCCCACCTGATGGCAAGCAGCTGCCTACCGCGCGGCTGGGCAACTCTGACCACCTGCGCGTCGGCCAGCTCGTCGTCGCCATTGGTAGTCCGGCGGGCTTGCAGAGCACCGTGACGGCGGGCATTGTCAGCGCCTTGCACCGCGCGCTCCCCGGCTACGGCGGCCGCCTGATCGAAGATATCATCCAGACCGACGCCGCCGTCAACCCGGGCAACTCCGGCGGGCCGCTGGTGAATTCCAGCGGCGAGGTGATCGGCGTCAACGTCGCCATCCTGCAGCAGACGCAAGGCCTCTCCTTCGCCATCCCCATCAACACTGTCAACTGGGTCGCCTCGATGATCATGCGCGATGGCGAGGTGCGCCGCGCGATGATCGGCGTCTCCGGTCAGGCTGGCATGCTCACCCAGTCGGCGCGCCGCGCCCTACGCATCGAGACGCCCACCGCCATCGAAGTCATGTATGTCGCGCCCAACGGTCCGGCTGCCCAGGCGGGTATCCGCCCTGGCGACGTCATATTCCGGCTCGATGAGAAGGCCGTCGGCTCGGTGGACGACATGCGCCACTACCTGGAGCGCCTGCCCGATGGCGCGCGCGTCCGTGTCGGCCTGATTCGCAGCACGCAGAGCGGTCCCTCCGTCGCCGAGGCTACGATTCGCGTCACCGTCGGCAGCGGCAGTAATGGCCGAGGGCGGTAGCTGGGCTGGCCGCTCAGATCACCTCGCTCGCGGTCGTGGGCGTCACGCTGATGTCATAGACCCAGTGCGGCGTCCGCTGGCGGATTGCGCCCTCCGGCGCGGGCGGCTCCCCCGGCGAGGGCCAGGCCGTCAACCGCCAGGCCTTGGGGCCGAGCGGCGCGCGCGATTGGCTCGCCTCGGCCTGCTCGATCACGAAGCGCTCCGCCGCCGTCCCCCCGAACGCCAGGAGGGATGAGGAGCGCTCGGAGAAGATAACCAGCGAGGGGCCGTCGGAACCCTCGCGGTAGAGCGCGTAGCGCCCACGCGGGCGTCCCAGGATGCCGCCGCTGCTCTGCCACAGCGTCAGCATCCCGCCCGCCAGTAGCGCCAGCGTGGGCATGAATCCCGGTCCTGGGCGCTCCCAGCGCAGCCGCCGTGAGGGCAGCGCCAGCGCCTCGACCACATAGGGGGCCAGTTCTAGCGCACCGGGGCCAGCCAGGGTCCGGCGTTTATCGAGGCGCGCCACCGGTGGCTGCCCCGCGCTCTCGCCGCGCAACCGCACAAACCCGCACAGCGCCCACGACTCGCTCACCAGCGCGCCCGCCCGCTTGCGCAGCGCCACACTCACATCCGTCACGCCCAGCCACAGCGGCGCCAGCAGCAGCCCCCCCTCGGCGAGCTGCTCGAACCACGCGGGACTGATGTCCCAGACCCCGACCGTCGCCTCGATGCGGTCCCAGGGCGCGCCATCCGGCCAGCCCGCCCAGCCGTCGCCCGCGATCACCCGCGCCCGCGCCGGTGAGTAGCCCGCCGCCGCCAGATGCGCCGCCGCCTCGCTCGCCAGCCCAGGGTCCAGCTCGATGGTCGTCACGCTGCCCGCCGGGCCGACCAGCTCCGCCAAGAGCGCCGCGTTGTAACCCGCCCCCGCGCCAACCTCCAGCACGCGCATACCCGGCGCGACGCGTAGCTGCTCCAGCATCATCGCGACCATCTCTGGCTGCGAAACCGAGCTGACCGTCGCGCCTTGTTCCCAGCGCGTGGCCACGGCCACATTCTCGTACGCCTCGGCGAGCGTGCAATTCGGCAGGAACAGGTGGCGCGGCACGCTCAACAGCGCCTGCTCCACCGCCGGGTCGTGAACAGCGCCCGCCGCCCGCAGCCGCGCTACCATCTCAGCCCGCAGCCACGTCGCCTCGGCCTCATCCGTGTGAGCGAGCGGCGGCGCGCCCTGCCGAACCAGGCGATGCTCTGGCTCAGGCCGCATATCCTCGACCTCCTTGGAATGACCGCGCGCATGCCGGGAGTGGCGCGAGGCGAGCGGCATTCACGCTCAAGAACAATGTCCTGGCATTATGTCACTCACTGGGGCCGCCGCGACCTTGCGACCATCCCCAATATGGCGTAACGCTTGGTGGCGTTACCCCTGTCGCCCCAGGGCCTCCGCTACCTGCTCCGCGTCGCCCGCGCCGAGCGCCCGCGCCAGTCCACCGCGCCAAGCCGCGCGAAGCTCGTCTATGGGGGCGTCGAGGCCGCCAGCGAAGGTCAGGTGGTCGCCGCCGGTGACACCCAGTCGCGTCAACGGGACGTCATGCGCGCCAGCCAGGGCCTCTAGCTCCGCGTAGCGTTCCGCCGCGACGGAGACGATGACGCGCGAGGGCGCCTCGCCGTAGAGCGCCGCCAGCGTGGCCAGCATGTCACCCTCCACGCCAGCGGGCAGCGGCGCCTCGCCGCGCAGGCCGATATCCGCCCACATGGCGCACTCCGCCAGCGCCACGGCCAGCCCGCCATCTGAGCAGTCGTGCGCCGAGCGGATCAGTCCGGCCTCGATACCCGCCAGCGTCGCCGCCTGGACGGCGCGCTCGCGGTCGAGGTCCAGCAGCGGCGGGTGTCCCGCTACCGTCTCATGGATCGCCGTAAGATAGGTCGAGCCACCGAGCTCGCTCGCCTCCGCGGACCAGTCGCCGAGCAGCGCTACCACATCGCCTTCACCGCGCCAGGCGCTGGGCGTCGGCGCGCGACCCTCGATCAGGCCAACCATGCCGACCACTGGCGTCGGAAAGATACCCTGGCCGAAGCTCTCATTGTACAGGCTGACGTTGCCGGAGATGACCGGCGTGCCAAGCGCGGACGCGGCGGCGGCCATGCCGTCAATCGCTCGCTCCATCTGGAAGTAGGCCGAAGGCTTCTCTGGCGCGCCGAAGTTGAGGCAGTTCGTCAGCGCCAGGGGACGCGCGCCGGTCACGACGCAGTTGCGCGCCGCTTCGGCCACCGCCAGCGCGCCGCCATTGAACGGGTCGAGGTAGGTCAGGCGTCCGTTGCCATCGGTCGAGAGCGCCAGGACCTTGAGCTTGTCCACTGGCGCGACGCCGGTGGCCTGGAGCGCGGGGTCGTTCGCGGGCGGCGGCACGCGCAGGGCGGCGGCGTCGCTGCCTGGCCCAATGACAGTGTTTGTGCCGACCATCGTATCGTACGTGCGGTAGACGTCCTCGCGGCTGCACAGGTCGGGCGAGGCCAGCAGGCGCGTCAGCGCGTCATTCGCCGTGGGCAGGTCGTCGCGCAGTGTCTCATAGTCGAACGCCCACAGGTCGCGCAGCTCCGGCGGCTCGACGCCGACACGGGTATAGCTCGGCGTGCGGTCGGTCAGGTACTCGGTGGAGATCTCGGCGACGATCTGGTCGCCCTCGCGCACGCGGATCACGCGCTCGGCGATGACCTGGCCGATGACGGCGGAGCGCAAGCCCCAACGGGCGAACAGCTTCGCGACATCGCCCTCATGCCCGGCCTTGGCGATGACCAGCATGCGCTCTTGCGACTCCGAGAGCATGATGTCGTAGGGGGTCATGCCCTGCTCGCGCCGGGGGACCTTCAGCACGTCCAGCTCGATGCCGGATTCGCCCTTATGCGCGCTCTCCACCGTGCTGCTGGTCATGCCCGCCGCGCCGAGGTCCTGCATGCCGACGATCCAGCCGGTATCGCGCAGCTCCAGGCAGGCCTCCATCAGCAGCTTCTCGGTGAAAGGATCGCCGACCTGCACTGCGGGGCGCCGCTCCTCGGATGACTCGTCCAGCTCGACGGAGGCGAAGGTGGCGCCGTGGATGCCGTCGCGGCCCGTCGCCGCGCCCACCACCAGCACCGGATTGCCCGCGCCTGACGCTTTGGCAGGGATCAGCTTGCCCGACTCGATCAGCCCGACGCACATCGCGTTGACCAGCGGGTTGCCGCTGTAGCTCTCGTCGAAGTAGATCTCGCCCGCCACGGTTGGGATGCCCAGGCAGTTGCCGTATCCGCCGACGCCGCCGACAATGCCATGGAATAGGTAGCGGTTGCGGGGCGCGCTCAGCGGACCGAAGCGCAGGGAGTCGAGCAGGGCGATGGGCCGCGCGCCCATGGTGAAGATGTCACGCACGATGCCGCCGACGCCGGTGGCCGCGCCCTGATAGGGCTCGATGGCGCTGGGGTGGTTGTGGCTCTCGATCTTGAAGACCACTGCCTGCCCGTCGCCGATGTCCACCGCTCCCGCGTTCTCCTCGCCAACTTTCAACAGCACGCGCTCGCCGGTGGAGGGGAAGCGCTTGAGCAGTGGGCGGCTGTTCTTGTAGCCGCAGTGCTCGCTCCACATCGCGCCGAAGAGGCCCAGCTCCAGCCGGTTGGGCGCGTGGCCCAGCAGCTCGACGATCCAGGTGTATTCCTGGCGGCTGAGCGCCACCTCATCCAGCTCCCGCTGGTCAATCTCGAACGCTTCCGGCGGGATAGCGGACTTCTGCTCCTCGGATGGCGGAGTATCGCTGGTCACGGGCGGCGGCTCCTCTATGGCTGGGCGCTGGTAGGCGCTGTGTCACGGCAACGGACACTCCAGTATACCGCCCAGCGCGCGGACTCCGCTGTCTCTGCGCTATCTGCTATCATGACCGGCGGCGCGTCTGGTATGAGATGGCCGCTTGCGATTGTGCGCATTTATCAGTAGATGTGGGAGGGAGCCACGGGCATGACGACAACGACCTACAGCCTCTACCTGGAATCTGGCCCCAAGCGGCGAAAGACGATGGTCCATGCGCTTGACCTGCTGGGCTGCGTCGCCACCGGCCCTACCACCGATGAGGCGCTGGCTGACACCCCGGAGGCGATCCGCGCCTATCTGCGCTTCCTCGCGCGCCACGGAGAGACGGTTGAGCCCGACGCGCCTTTCGAGACGTGCGTGGTCGAGCATATCACGGAAGGCGACTGGCTGGGCAATGGCTCGCCCTATATCGTCTTCGGCCCTGATCTGGAGCCGCTCACGGACGCCGAGATCGAGACCTGCCTGAGCCGTGCGCGCTGGCTCTGCGATGACATCGCGGACTGGCTTGCCCGCCACACGAGCGAGGAGCTAGACGCGACGCCATCGGGCGGCGGCCGGACGGCTCGCGCCATCGCGCTGCACGTTCTGGGCGCTGAGGGGAGCTACCTGGCAGCCGCCCTGGGTGGCGCGCCGGGCTTCTCGCGGCTGCACACCGCCGCCGAGCGCGGCGAGATCGCCCTTCCAGACGCGCTGCGCCGTGCGGGCGAGATGGTGGTCGAGCGCGCCCGCGCCACCACGCCGGAGGAGCGCGCCGCCGTCCGCCAGCTTTCCGCCGGCCCGCGCACCTTCCACAAAGCTCTGCGCCGCACACTGGAGCATAGCTGGGAGCATTTGGCGGAGCTGGAGCGGCGGAGGTGAGGGGTGTGTGCTACTGGCCAAGGAGTTCGTGACGCAATAGCAGCAGGCTGCGAAAGTCGGGAGAGACTGCCAGGGCTGCTGCCCAGTCGATGCTTACGAAGTTGATGGCATAGATGGGATACTGACCATCCGGTCGCTCGGGGCGTGCGTCAAGTACAAGTCCCTCGCTGCCACCGTCGCTCCCAATACAAACGGCTCCCGGAATTCGGGATAGGGTAAATCCATAAGCGGCTGACCACGCAGGGATGTCCGCTGCGCGCCAAAGATCCAGATACCAGATGTCGCGATACCAGAGCGCGCCGCCATTGTGGCGCCGGAGAAAGCTGACATAGTCATCGGGGAGAGGTCGCCCGACAAACTGGGCGAGCGTGGCAATCTCCTGTTCAGTAGCTTGCGGCGGACAGTCGTCCCAGCGATAATCCGCTCCGTCGAGGTGGTCCAGCCAATCTGTCATTGCGACTCTCCTGTCTCTTCGCTTTGTATCGCCTCCACAGATGGAATAACACAGGGCCTTCTCCCAAGAGAGAAGGCCCTATAGATGGTGGCAAAACTGGTAGGCAAAACGAGCGCCAAATGCGTTACATCAGCTCAGACATCAGGCGGGCCAGCGTCTCGGAGGAGGGGCGCAACTGCGCCTCGGTGAGCTGGGCCAGCGGGGTGGCGGGCAGGTGCTCCAGCTCGGTCAGGCTGGGGCGCGACTCATCAATATAGAGCAGGCCGGTGATGAACTCCTGGTCGCGGCGGGCGTCCTCCAGCAGGCGCAGCGCGGCCATCTTGTCGGTCGGGTCGTGCTTGCCGTCCAGCTTGCGCAGCCGCACCTTGGCGCCGTCGTGCATCGTCACGTCCACCGCCTCGCCCTCAGCGTAATCCACGGTGATCTCCTCCCGCGCCGGGATGAAGGAGAACTCGGAGACGATCTCCTCGTGCGCCTTGCCCCAGGCGTAGCTCTTGGTGGAGTCCTCGTGGTCGTTGAAGGAGACGCACGGGCTAATGATGTCAAGCACCGCCGTGCCGTTGTGGCTGAAGGCGGCCTTGAGCAGCGCCTCCACCTGGCGCGGATCGCCGGCGAAGCTGCGGGCCACGAAGCCGCAATCGGCCACCAGCGCCTCCAGACAGACATCAATCGGCGGCAGCTCGTTGAGGCCGGCGTACTTCAGCTTCTGCCCTTCGTCAGCCGTCGCTGAGAACTGGCCTTTTGTGAGGCCGTAGACGCCGTTGTTCTCGACGATGTAGATCATCGGCGTGTTGCGGCGCACCATGTGCTTGAATTGGCCGATGCCGATGCTGCCGGTGTCGCCGTCGCCGCTGACGCCGAGCGCCATCATCGTGTGATTGGCGAGCAGCGCGCCGGTCGTGACCGAGGGCATGCGCCCATGCAGGCTGTTGAAGCCGTGCGACTGGTTGAGGAAGTAAGCGGGCGTCTTACTGGAGCAGCCGATGCCGCTCATCTTGATCAGCCGCGTTGGGCGGATCGAGAGGTCATACGCCACCGAGATGATGCGGGCTGAGATCGAGTCGTGGCCGCAGCCCTTACAGAGGGTGGACGGCTTGCCCTTGTAGTCGCCGCGAGTGAGGCCGATCAGGTTGACTCCGCCGGCCGGGGGTTCCTGGATGGCAGCCATATGACTTAGCTCTCCTGTTCCTGGGTGGCGATGGCTTTGGCGATGAACAGGCCGGTAAGGGGCAGTCCGTCGCAGTGGGCGATGCTTCGCATGTTCGCGGCGCGCTCGGGCGCCTCGGTGAGCAGGATGCGGCGCATCTGGCCGTCGAAGTTGTTCTCGATGATATAGATGTGGTCATACTTACGCACGAATGCGTCGAACTCGGTCGTGGTGGGCAGCGCGCGCAGCCGCAGGTAGCTGGTCTTCACACCTTTGGCGGCCAGCATGTCGCGCCCCTCGCGGATGGCGGGCTCGTTCGAGCCGTAGCTGACGATGCCGATGGTCGCGCCCTCGACCTCATCCACAACTGGCTTGGGCACGAGCGTGCGGGCGTAGGCGTGTTTGCGCGCCAGCCGCTCCATATTGGCCTGCCACTCCTCGGGCTTCTCGGTGTACTCGGCGGCGGCGTTGTGGCCACTGCCGCGAACGAAGTAGGCGGCCAGCGGGTGTTCTGTGCCGGGGAGGGTGCGCGGGCCGACGCCGGAGCCGTCGTCCTCATCGCTGTAGCGCCTGAAGCCGCCCAGCCGGCTCAGGTCTTCGGCGCTCAGCACCTTGCCGCGGTCGAAGGGCTTGCTGGGATAGGTGAAGGGCTGGCTCATCCACTGGTTCATGCCCAGGTCGAGGTCGCTCATCACGAAGATGGGCGTCTGGAGGCGGTCGGCCAGGTCGAAGGCGCGCCAGCCGAACTCGAAGCACTCCTCCATGCTGCCGGGCAGCAGCAGTGTATGGCGCGTGTCACCATGGCCGAGGTAGTAGGCCATGAGGATGTCGCCCTGCGAGGTGCGCGTCGGCAGGCCGGTGCTGGGGCCCATGCGCTGGATGTCCCAGATCACACAGGGAATATCGGCGAAGTAGGCGAAACCGGCGTACTCGGTCATCAGGGAGATGCCAGGGCCGGAGGTCGAGGTCATGGCGCGCGCGCCCATCCAACCGGCGCCGACGATGATGCCGATCGCGGCCAGCTCGTCTTCGGCCTGGACGATGGAGTAGTGGCGCTCGCCAGTCTCGGGGTTGATGCGCAGCTCCTTGGCGTAGTCATTGAGCGCGTCTACCAGGCTGGTCGAGGGGGTGATGGGATACCAGGCCGCGACGCTGACCCCGCCGAAGATGGCGCCGAGCGCGCCCGCCGAGTTGCCGTTGGTCATGATCTTGCCGGCGGTCTTATTCGAGCGCTGGACGCGGAACGGATCGGCCTTGACGATGTTCGCGCGGGTGTATTCGACGGCGGCCTTGACGACGCCGAAGTTGAGGTCAATCGGCTTGCGCTTGCCGCCGAAGTGCTCGCTGATGGCTCGCTCGATCTCGTCGAGGTCAATGCCCAGCAGCTCGGCGAGCGCGCCGACGTAGACCATATTGGCGACGTAGGGCCGCAGCTCGGCGCTGGCGCCTGAGTCTTTCGCCATCTGCTGGACGGGCAGAGTGTAGTAGGTGATGTCAGTCCGCTCGCGCGGCAGCTTCCATTCCTCAGGGCTGATCAGGACGCCGCCGGGCGCGACGCTGGCGATATCTTGCGCCACGGTCGCGCGGTTGAGCGCCACCACGACCTCAGCAGTGTCGCGACGGCTGGTGTATCCCTCTTCACTGACGCGGATATGGAACCACGTCGGCAGGCCCTGGATGTTCGAGGGGAAGATGTTCTTGCCGCTGACCGGGATGCCCATGCGGAAGAGCGCGCGGACAAGGACGTTGTTCGCTGTCTGGCTGCCAGAACCATTGACCGTCGCAGCCACGATGCAGAAGTTGTTGACTCCCGCAGGGCTGTCCTGGAGACTGGCCACTAGCGGGCCACTCTGTACGCTTGTGATACTCATCAGACTTCTGGCGACGTGGACTCTTTCGAGGCTGGCTGGGCCAGAGCCCGCGCCGCTCCTCCTTTCACTCACCCGCCGCTCGCATGGCGTGCGATGTCGCTCTATCGCGCCGACGATGGCCTCGCCGGCTGTCGCTGGTTCTGGGATTCGCGGATTCGCGCGCGGCGAGGCGTCCCCATGGGGACGCCTCGCATGACGCTGGCGCGCCAGCGTTGAGGCGACTTCGCTACCAGCATATTATATATCGCGCCGTCTGGCGCGCGCAGGCTTGCTTACAGTCGAAGAAGCGCCACAGCTGGCTAACAAGCTCACCGCCTGGCCACGACGGTGTGGGCTATACTGCCTCTATCTGGCGCCAAACGCCCGCTGGGAGCGGCGGCAGACGACGAGTCACAGACGAGTCACAAAACGAGTCACACAGGACTAGTGCGAGGAGACGCGTTTATGACAGCGGCAAGCGCTGGCGCGACAGGCGATACGATGAAAGCGGTATGGTTCTCCGAGCTGGGCGGGCCGGACAAGCTGATCTTTGGCGACCAGTCGCGGCCAGCGCCTGGGCCGGGCGAGGCGCTCGTGCGGGTCCACGCGTGCGGCGTGAACCGGCTGGATATCTATGCTCGCACCGGGCGCACGCCAGTCAAGCTGCCCCACATCTCAGGCTCCGAGGCGGCAGGCGAGGTGGCGGCCTATGGGCCGGGCGTGGCGCGCGAGCCGGCGCCGGTGGGCGCGCGGGTGGCCATCGCGCCGTACCTCTTCTGCGGTCAGTGCGAGTACTGCCGGCTGGGTGATGAGACGATCTGCGTGCGCGGCGACATCCTGGGGCTGAACAGCCAGGGAGCCTTCGCGGAATATGTCGTGGTCCCGGTAAGCAGCCTCGTGCCAATTCCCGATGGCGTGGACGCGGTGAGCGCGGCGGCGGTGGGGCTGGCGATGATCACCGCGTGGCGGCTGCTGATCCACCGCGCCCAGGTGCGGGCGGGTGAGATGGTTCTGGTCCATGCGGCGGGCAGCGGAGTCGGCAGCGCGGCGGTCCAGATCGCCAAGCTGGCAGGCGCGCGGGTGATCGCGACGGTCGGCTCTTCAGAGAAGATGGCGCTGGCGCAGCGGTTGGGCGCGGATGAGGTGATCAACTATCGCGAGCAAGATTTCGCGCAGGAGGTCCGCCGCCTGACGGGCAAGCGCGGCGTTTCGGTCGTGGTGGAGCATGTCGGCGCCGATACGTGGGAGAAGAGCGTCGCCTGCCTGGGGCGCGCTGGGCGGCTGGCGATCTGCGGCGCGACGACGGGCAACGAGGGCCAGACGAACCTCTGGTCGCTCTTCGCCAAGGAACTGGCGCTGATCGGCTCGTATGGCGGCACGCGCGCCGACCTGGCCACGGTCCTCGGCCTGGTGGCGGCAGGCAAGCTCAAGCCGGTCATCCACCGCACGCTGCCGCTGGAGAATGTGGCCGAGGCGCAGCGCATGATGGAGGAGCGCTCGTCCTTCGGCAAGATCGTGATTGACACGACGAAGTAGCGGATGAGCCTGGGCTTGCGCCTTCATCGTAATTTCTTGGCGATAGGCTGATCTAACCTGGACCGCTCGCTATGCAATGCCAGCTCGCCACCGTTTGACACACAGCGGGCGGTGTGGGCGCGCCGGAAAGTATGCGCCGGGAGCAAAGGGCCGTGGCAGCCCGGGACAAAAACAGGGAGCGCGCCGCGCAAGCACGCTCCCCGCCACATGCGACTGGGTCTCGCATACCGATACTAGACGCATGTACGGCGCCGGAATTGCCTGTTTGGTACTTCCTTGCCTGCCATGCGGTAATATTTGTCTATCAAGGCGCGGCGAGGCGCGGGCGGGCCAGATTCGACGGCCTCCGCCGCTGGCTGTGAGGAATCGCCATGACGAGCGACGCCACATCATCTCAGCCGCCAGGAACGGCGGTCGTAGCGGAGCCTGTGCGGTTTCCGTTGCGCGGGCAGCCGCGCGACGCCTATCTGGCCCTCCCGGAGGGCGTGGGACCATTCCCCGGTGTGGTCGTCATCCATGAGTATTATGGGTTGAACGACAACATCCGCGACGTGGCGCGGCGCCTGGCGAGGGCTGGCTACGCGGCGCTGGCGGTGGATCTCTTCGCCGGACGCAACAGAGCGGTGTGCATGGTTCGCTTCATGAGCCATATACTGACGCGGCCACTCGACAACGCTAGCCTGGATGAGCTGAAGGCGGCGCTCACCTGGTTGGGCGAGCGGCCCGAGGTGGACGCGACGCGCCTGGGGGCCATCGGCTTCTGCATGGGCGGCAGCTTTGCCATCGCCTGGGCCTGCGTGGACCAGCGCCTCCAGGTGATCGCGCCGTTCTACGGGATGAACCCGCGCCCGCTGGAGGCCACGCGGCGGATGTGTCCGGTGGTCGCGTCGTATCCCGATAAGGACATTACCACTGGGTCGGGCCGCAAGCTGGACGCCGAGCTCACCGCCGCGGGTGTGCCGCACGACTTCAAGACTTATCCAAACACAAAGCACGGATTCTTCAATGACCAGAGCTCCATCTACGATCCCGCCGCCAGCGCCGACGCCTGGGCGCGCATCATGGCCTTCTTTGATGAGCGGCTGGGGGCGAGCGCGGGCGGCTCATAGTCAATCGCCAGCCAGACAGTGATCCTGATACGCGGCGACGGTGTTTTGCAGTTTGGGCAGCCAGTAGTCGCGCGGCGAGCCGTTCGTTTCGTCCCAAACGGGATAGAAGAGCATGATGGTGAGCGCCAGGCGGTAGGTGGTGAGCAGGTCATCCCACCCATAATCACGTACGCCGCCCGCCAGCAGGCCCGCATGATAGCGGCGTAACGCGAGCTCTTCGCGGCCACCCTCTTGGCGCTGCTCGCGCGTCCAGCAGAAGGCGAACATGTGCGTCAAGTCCGACCCGATCAGGTCCGCGCCCGCGCTCTGGAAATCAACGAGATACGTAGGCGCCACAATTCCGGGCCGGGGGCAGAGGAACTGGGTGAGATAGCAGTCGCCGTGGGTCAGCGTCAGGCCGCTCCTGCTGGTGATGCGCTCGCCGAGGCCGTTCTCCCAGAGCCGTGGGAAGCGGGCAATCTCGCGCTCGTAAAAGACGCGCAGGTCTGCGGGGAACCAGTCGCCTTCGGCCGCGATGAAGCGCTCCCACTCGCCCTGGCGCCGCTCAGCATGCGCCGCGAAATGTTCGGCGTCGCGGTACCAGGGTATGATGGGGAACGCGTCGCCAAGTTCAGGACGCTCCCACCATGCGGCATGGAAGGTTGCTAGCGCGTCTATCGCTTGGGCCAGTGCTGTGGTGTGTGGGATGGAGCGCCCAGCGATCTGGTCGTCGCGCAGGAGAGGTGGCGCGTGCGTGGCTGAGACATCCGGCATGAGCAGCGTCGAGGCGCCGCGGGCCTCATCTATCAGGGTTGCGTAACAAGGAATCAGCATGGGCAAGCGGGCATAGTGTGGCGCCATTGTCCGATAGAAGGCTACCTCATCCCGGCCAGACTCGATAGCCCAGCCCACTGGCAGGTTGCGCTTGAGAAAGAGCGCCTGAGGCGCGTCCGAAGGCGCATCATCGCTGTAGGTAACGGCCAGGTGAGCGGCGGCGGAATTGAATGCGCTATTGACGCGCGCCTCCACCGCGATGACCTCGCCAGTGGGGAGAGCGCCTGCATCACGCAGCGCCAGCGTGAGCCACTCTGGTGTGACCGGATCATTGATCGTCAGCGCGTTGAGCACAGTGTTTTGCCTTTCCACGTTTCGTCAGTCGAACGCGCGACGGCGTTCACGGCCCTATAACGCCAATTCATGCCCATGGAGGCGCAGCCAGCGGCGGTGGTCGCGGTAGTCGGGACAGGCGCGCTCGACCAGCGCCCAGAAGGCCGCGGCGTGGTTGTGCTCTTGCAGGTGGCAGAGCTCATGGATGACGACGTAGTCGAGGATGGCGGGCGGGGCGAGGAGCAGGCGCCAGTTGAAGTTGAGGTTTCCCCGGCGTGAGCAGCTTCCCCAGCGGGTCTTTTGCGCTTTGATGGCCACACTGGCCCAACTCAGGTTGTAGTGGACGTTCCAGTAGATTAGCCGCTCCTCGAAGACGGTCCGCGCCTGCCGCCGGTACCAGCGCTCAAGCAAATCGCGGACGAGCGGGTCGCGATCCACTGGGGCCATTGTGGCGGCTGAGGCGGGCAGCGCGAGGGCGAGCTGGTCGCTGTGGAGCGTGATCCGGGCGGCGCGCGCGCCATTGGCGCTGGTCATGAGCGTCAGGCGGAGCGAGCGGCCCATGTAAGGAAGCGCACGGCCGTCAGTTAGCGGATCAGAGGCTAGAGGAGGCGCGAGTGGGGCCAGCCGCGCCTGGGTGCGCAGGATCCACGCTTCGTAGTGGCGCAGCGTCTCCTCGATGCGCGCCTGGCTGACGCCGCGCGGCTTGACGACTTCCAGCGCGCCGCCCGGACGCACGACCAGCCGCACCCGGCGGGCGCGCGCGCTGGGGCGCACCTGATAGGTAATGGGCCCGCTGCTGAGGTGGATGGTCCGCTCGTTCGCATCCGAGCCACCGGCCTGTTTACTCGCATCCTCTCGCGCCATGACGCTCGCCTCCTCTCGCCGGTGGAAGCATACGACATTGGTGGGCTGGTAGAGGAGGCGAAATGAGCAAGGCTCCATAAACGCGCTGTGTCGCTGGGACCTCTGGCGGCGCGAGCCAGGAGTTTTGGGTTGCTCTGGATGACGCCAGAAGGAAATGGGGAAAAATGGGCCAGTTCGCCAACAAAGAGTCTTGACGCCACTCAGGCGTTGTGATAACCTTATTTTTGCGCCACGCGACAGGGTGTGACGCACGGTGGCGACGCCACCAGACGCACGTGAACAACTGAAGAGTGAGAATCAGCAGCAGCGTAAGATGCACACGCCATGACAAGCGGCTCGCGCGGTGACGCGTGGGGCCAACATGGCGGCGGGCCGGATAACGCCTCCCCTTCGGGAGTGGCGTTGACCCGGACCTTTGAGTAGAACCTGTGCAGAGCTAACAAACGAAGCCAATAGACAACTGTTTGGCGAGTTTGATCCTGGCTCAGGACAAACGCTGGCGGCGTGCCTAACACATGCAAGTCGAACGGGGCGCTTCTCTTCGGGGGAGCGCTGAGTGGCGGACGGGTGAGTAACACGTGGATGACGTGCCCTGGTGTGGGGG
>DASTKI010000008.1:0-2599 GCA_035716045.1 Ktedonobacterales bacterium | reverse complement strand
TGGAAGCAGGGCGTGTTAAGCACACATAACGTTACGCCAGCTTAACATAGCGCGGCGGAGGGGAACGTGTCAAGGGCTGTCGCGAAGGGCCGTCACGCGCTGGAGAGAGAAGGCGGCTGAAGGTCCTGGAGGACTGCGGCGAGGACGTGGCGCTCGCCAGGCGTGAGCGCGGCCTGACCGTTCGTGAGGCGGTCGAGGTCGGGACCGAGCAGGAAGTCGCAGGCGGCCAGCAGCGCGGCGCGAATGGCTTCAGGCGCCAGCTGGCAGGCGAGTGGGGCGAGCGCGGCGCGCAGGGTAGGGTCGGAGTCGCGCTCGAAGGCGGGCAGCGGGCGCGGCAGGCCACGCGCGCGAGCGTACATCTCCAACAGCAGTCCGCGCGCCTCTTCGAGGGAGTTGAGCGCGGACCAGGGGCGAGCGCGGGTGAGTGCGATCCGCGCGTTGAGGACGGCGCGCACGGCGAGCGCGAGCAGCGCATCCAGCGCTAGCGCCTCAGTCGAGGCGCGACGGTTGCGCAGGCCAGCCTCACGTATCTCGTCAAGGCTGAGATGGCCCCAGAGCAGGCGCATGCTGTCGAGGATGTTGGGACTGGTGGAGTTCAGCGGGTGGTAACGGATGGAGAACTGCGTGAGCGATTCGAGGACAACATTGGCGTCATCGCCCCGGCGTGGCGCGATCAGGGCCGGGCGCTCGCCGATGGCGTCGCAAAGGCGCGCAGCCTCCTGGGCTGGAGCGAGCGCCGTACCGTCGGTGATGACATCGAGGTCGAGATCGGAATGGTCGTCCCAGTCGCCGCGCCCAAGGGAGCCGAAGACGAGGAACGCCCGCGTCCACGGTTGGCGCGCGTGATAGGCGGTCATCGCGCGGAGCAGGCGCTGATGCTCGGCGTTCCCCAGGCCAGCGGGAATGGACTGCTCGCCGGTATTCGCCATGGCGCCCTCCTCCGGCCTGGACTCCACTTGCTCAGCGCGCCGCGCGGCGCGCCTCCGCCTCCACATGCGCGGGCGCCTGGCCGCCGTAGGCCGCGTAGAGGCGGTCGAAATACGTGGTGTAGGCCGTGGCGACCTGCGTGGAGTTGAGAATCAGCATATTCTCGTCGTTCAGTTCGGCATTCTCGGAGAAGTTGAAGCTGCCCGTCACGACCAGATGGTCATCGAGAATCATGACCTTGTTGTGCATGAAGTCCTGCTCGGCGTGGGGATTAAAGGCGTGCGAGGGCGCGGCGACGAAGCGGCGGTCGCGCATGAACCAGTACTCCGGCGCCTTGGCGTCGCGGTAGCGCAGGACATCCTGCATGCCGTGCGGGTCAATGACGCCCTGGATGTCCACAGATGGGTCGGAGAAGCGGGCCAGCGCGCTCAGGATGCCAGGATCGCTGATGAGGAACGCCATGACGCGCACCCGCCGGGCGCTGGCGAGGGCCCGCATGAGGTTCTGCTCGATCTGCTCGCCCTCGGACGGCGAGAAGAACGCGGTCGCCACGCTCGGCCGCGCGCCCGCCTGCATGCTCTGCAAGTGCGCGGCCTCCCGGCTGGACCGGCGGCGCGCGTGGTCATGTTGGCCATCGAGCAGATCGGTGAAGATCGCGCCGTACTGGGCGATGATGTCCTGGTCGCGCAGGGCGAGGCAGTTGTTGTCCTGCTTCTCCAGCCCGCCGACAGTGAAGTTGGCGGAGCCCGTCCACAGGGTCACGCCATCGCGGATGAGGAACTTGTTGTGCATCAGGTGGCCGTGGTTGTGGACAGGCGTGGCGTAGGGCAGCAGCCCCGCCGCGTCCAGCGCCTCCTCCGTCCCACTGGGCTTGGGGTCGCCGGTGAGGCCGCCGGTGCGCTCCTTACTGGCGTCATACGCGATACGCAGCCGCTTGCCGGAGCGCGCGACCTCCTGGAGCGCGGCGACGACGCGCGGGTGGCGCAGGTCATAGATCGCGCAGTCGAGCGACCGCTGCGTCTCCGCGATGAACTCGACCAGCCGCCCGGTCAGATCGGAATTGACGCCCGCGCGCTCGGAGCGGAAGAACAAACGCAGCCAGGGGGCCGCCCCGCCACTCGATGCCATATGCCGTGCGCTCCATTTCCACCTGTTCACACCGGGAGAGCCGCCGTAACCGACCCGCGGACATAACGCGGCGCCACCCCTCACCAGATATAACTCGCCAGCCTGCCAGAGTGAGTGCGGCGGGCGTCACACAGGAGAAATGGGGCAGCCGGTGATAGTACTCGCGCGTCGCTCAGGCGCCAGCAATCGGCGCGGCGGGGAGAACAGTGGCTGCAACGAGATGGCCATGAGCGGCTCGCCAACGGCGCGCTCCCCTGGCGCGAGCAGCGAGACGCCCGCGAGGGCGGGGAAGTGGATATCAACCAGATAGATGGGCAGGAGGACGCTGATAACGATGTGGAATACGGTCAGCGAGACTGCCCAGCTCCGACCTGTGTATTTCCGGCGATCTTGAGGATGGACGTGCTGGTGGTGATGCTGGTCTCCGGGAGGAGATCGGCGAGCAGGCAAAACACCAGGATGTCCGGCCAGCGGCGCGGCGGGCGATGACCCGCGTGATGGGCGCGGCCACAACTGGCGTCATAGGCGCGACGGGCGGCGCGTC
>DASTKI010000007.1:0-25915 GCA_035716045.1 Ktedonobacterales bacterium | reverse complement strand
ATCATCCTGACCGATGGCGCAACCGCGGCGCAGGTGGCCAAGCGGCCCGGCTGGAGCGCGATCGCGGCGGTCAAGAGCGGGATGATCTTCACGATTGACCCAAACCTGACCCAGCGCCCCGGCCCGCGCATCATTGAGGGTTTGCAGGAAATCGCGAAGGACCTGCACCCCGCGCTGTTCCAGTAGTGGCGTAGCTCAGTGAAATAGCCGCTCGGCGGGGTAGAAAGGATGGCGTGACATGGCCCAGGCGCCAGAAGCGGCGGGCGAGTCCGCGCTCGACCGTGCCTCGCCCACGGGGCCGCGGCGACCAGCCACCACGCCATCCGCCGCTGGACGGCGACTTTCACCCGATCCGAAACGACGCCCGCGCGTCGTCGCTGCGGCGCTGGCCGTACTGGCGGTGGCGCTGGCGGTCAGCTTGATCCTGGCGACGCTCCAGGGGACGGTAGCCATTCCCCCGCAGACGGTCCTGGAGATCATCCTGCGCCATCTCGGCGTCCCGCTCACCCCGCATTGGAGCGCGGCGGATGACCTCATCATCATGCAGGTGCGCCTGCCGCGCGCGCTGGGCGCCGCGCTCGTGGGCGCCGCGCTGGGCGTCTCGGGCGCGCTCCTACAGGGGTTGCTGCGCAACCCGCTGGCGGACCCATTGCTGCTGGGGACATCGTCGGGGGCGGGGCTTGGCGCGGTCGTCGCCATCGCGCTCACTGCCTCTATCACCGTAGACTGGCTGGGATTCAGCCTGGTGGCGCTGCTGGCGTTCGCTGGCGCGCTGCTGTCGGTGGCGCTGGTCTATGCGCTGGCGACGCGGGGCGGGCGCACGCCGGTGGTGACGCTGCTGCTGGCGGGTGTGGCGGTCGGCGCGATGCTGACGGCGGCGCAGACGCTGGTGATCGTGCTGGCGGTCTCGCTGCAGCAGCGGTTCGGCGCGCTCTACTTCTGGTTCTCTGGCGCGGTGGATGTGGAGTCGTGGGCCTCGTTATGGGTGGTCGGCGCGCTGCTGGCTGTCGGGTTGCTGGCCGCCCTTTGGGTCGCGCCGACGCTCGACGCCTTCGCGCTAGGCGAGGAGATGGCGGGCAGCCTGGGCGTCGCGGTCGAGCGGCGCAAGCTGGCGATCGTCGGCGCGGCGGCCCTGCTGGTGGCGGCGTCGGTGACGATTGGCGGGCTGATCGGCTTCGTCGGCCTGGTGGCGCCGCACCTCTGTCGCATGGCACTGGGGCCGCGCAGCCGCCCGCTGGTGGCGGCGTCGGCCCTCGGCGGCGCGATCTTCGTCACGCTGGCGGACCTGCTGGCGCGCGCCATCATCGCCCCATCTGAATTGCCACTGGGCGTGTTGACGGCGGTGATCGGCGGCCCGTTCTTCCTGTGGCTGCTGCGCTACGCCGGCCAGCGCTACCGCTGGTAGCCGCGAGGAGCCATGATGAGCGACGCCAGAACAACCGCCAGCGCGGCGATAGCGTTTGAGGATGTGACCTTCCGCTATAGCCCCACAAGTGAGCCGGTGGCGCAAGGCGTTTCGCTGGCGGTCCAGCCAGGCGAAATGGTGGCGTTGCTGGGGCCGAACGGCGCGGGCAAGTCCACGCTTCTGAAGCTGGCGTCGGGCGCGCTGCGTCCTCAGGCTGGGCGCGTGACGCTGGATGGCCGGGATATGCGCGGCCTCTCGCGCGAGGCGGTGGCGCGGCGGGTGGCGATGGCTCCCCAGGATTTCGGCGTCCAGTTCGCCTATACGGTGCGCCAGATCGTGGAGTTGGGGCGCACGCCGTACCTCGGCTCGTGGGGCGTGATGCGCGCCGCCGATCGCCACGCGGTGGATGAGGCGATGGAACTGGTGGGAGTGACGCCGCTAGCGGATCGCGTCTTCGCCGAGCTGAGCGGCGGCGAGCGGCAGTGGGCGCTGATCGCGTTGACACTGGCGCAGCAGGCCCCGACGCTGCTGCTAGACGAGCCGACGGCGCACCTGGATATTCGCCGGCAGATCGAGACGCTGGAACTGCTGCGACGGCTCAACCGCACGCGCGGCCTAACCGTGCTGGCGACGATGCACGACATCAATCTCGCCGCCCGCTACTTCCCGCGTCTAGCGCTCTTCAAGCGGCGCATCGTCGCTGATGGCCCGCCCGCCAGCGCGCTGGACCCAGCGATGCTCTCCGCGCTCTATGAGACGCCGGTACGGATAGGCATCCTGCGCGGCGACGAGCGCTTGAGCGTGCGGCTACCGCCGCTTGTCGAGGCGGTGGATGGCGCGCTGGTGAGCGCTGTAGCGGCGCCTCCCGTTCGGGCGCACGTCGTGGCGGGCGGCGGCTCCGGCGAGTTGTTGATGCGTGCGCTTGCTGACGTGGGCATACCCTTCAGCGCTGGGCCGCTCAACATCGGCGACAGCGACCACACGCTGGCCGAGCGGCTGGCGGCGATGGTCCTGGCGGAGCCTCCCTACGCGCCGGTCTCACCAGAAGGTCTGGCGGCGGCGCGCGAGCATATAACGGAAGCCGGGACGCTGGTAATCTGCCCGGCGCCGCTTGGGCCTGGCAACGTCACACTCCTCGACGCCGCACTGGCAGCCCGCCAGCGAGGGACGCGGCTGATCCTGCTGGAGCCGGGCGCGGCGGAGGATGCGACGCGCCCAATGGCGCTCGTCGCCGCGCGTGATTTCTCCGGGCGCGGCGTCGCGGCCTTTGAGGCGCTGCTGGCGGCGGGCGCGGAGATAGCCGTTTCGCCCGCCGCCGTGGTGGCCCTGCTGGCCGCATCTTAGTTTCGTTTCATGCGTTCCAGGGTGGAGCATATCGGGCGATGAGTCGCTTCTTGATGAGTTTCCGTTGTGATGTCGGATAGAAGTACAGATCAATGCACCCCCCAGCCTTCGAGACGGTGAGCACCGAGTGGTTGATCCTACAATTCGTGCTTTGGCCGCCGACGAAGCATGCCGCTGGAGAGATGTGGCCATAGCCTGTATTGAATTGCCTCTCCAAGTCTTCGCTTTCACCTATGTAGCGGACGGCTCCGTCCACACATAACGCGTATACTCCGCTCCATCCCTTTGGAACCTCAATTTGAAAGCGGCAAAAAGGGCCATGACCATGTCTGTGGAGCGGGACAGCGCTGAGGTTGGTGTACTGTTGTTGGGGACTATATTCGTTGATAGCTCCTGTTCTGTCATGCTCGGGGACGAGGGTTGTGATAAAACGGAAATCGCATCCTTCCAGCCTGATCTCTGACGGTGACACGCGACACCACCTCGCAGACAGTTCTGTGGAGATAGTCGGAAATATCTCGGGCTTGGAGCATCTTGCGATATCGTCATATCACTTCACACCCTGCCCCTCGCTCCCGCCCGGCAATCACTGACATTAATTTCCCGCACAGCGCCGCAAGCGGATGGCTTGGAATTCGCGTAATTCCGAAGTTAGGAGCGCACGCTTACGCAGGATTGATGTTCCCTAGCCGCCGATCATGGACATCGAGCGCGAGGAGCGGCGGAAGCGCTTGTCGCCGATGTAGTGCTTCAGCTCTTTGCCCCAGACGGCGTGGCGCAGCGTCTGCTCGATCTCGGCGTCACTCGCGCCAGAGCGCAGCGGCGCGCGCAGGTCGGTCTCGGTCATAGCGAAGAGGCAGGTGCGCAGCTGGCCCTCGGCGGTCAGCCGGATGCGGTCGCACTGCGCGCAGAACGGCTCGCTGACCGGGTTGATGAAGCCGACCTCGCCCACGCCGTCGCTGAAGGTGTAGCGCCGGGCTGTCTCCGATGGGTCGCTGCCTTTGACGGGGACCAGCGGGCCAAACTCGGCTTCGATCAGCGCCTTGATCTCCGCGCCGGTCAGGATGTCCTCCTTGCGCCAGATCTGGTCGGCATCGAGCGGCATGAACTCGATCCAGCGGACGCGGAAGCCGGTGCGGCGGGCGTAGCGCGCGAAGTCCACGACCTCTTCCTCAGTGAAGCCGCGCATTGCGACGGCGTTGATCTTGATCGGGCGGATCGTGGGGCAGTCCACCAGCGCGTCGAGGCCAGCCAGTACCTGCGCCAGGGCGTCGCGGCGGGTAAGCTGGGCGAAGCGCTCGCGCACCAGCGAATCGAGGCTGACATTGATGCGCGTCAACCCAGCGTCCGCCAGTGGGCGGGCCATGCGCGCCAGTGAAAAGCCGTTGGTGGTGAGGCTGAGGCTGGCGAGGCCGGGTACCTTGGAGAGCATCGCCACCAGGTCGGGCAGGTCGCGCCGCACCAGCGGCTCGCCGCCAGTCAGCCGTATCTGGTCAATGCCGATGGACGCGGCGATGCGGGCCAGCCGCGCGATCTCCTCATAGGTCAGGATGTCGGCGCGCGGCAGCCATGGCAGCCCCTCGGCGGGCATGCAATAGACGCAGCGGAAGTTGCAGCGATCCGTCACCGAGATGCGCAGGTTGCGGATGCGGCGCCCATAGCTATCCACCAGCGGCCCATTGGTAGGCGCCGGACCGAGCTCATGATGCTCCTGGGTGAGGTCGCGCAAGCCCTTGCGCGTGACCTTGCGCGTGCCGTCGGTATCGGTCATGTCGCTGTACTCCATGCGCTGGAAAGGTCTGGAAGCGCGCCTAGCGAGCCAGACTAAGCCAGACTAAGCTGGAAGCGCTCCCATCGCGCCACTCCTCAGGATGCGGGCGCCGCAACCTGCGCGCCAACCGTTTGGCCGGGCTTGACGTCGAGCACTTCGACATCGCTCATGCCAAACTCGGCCAGCGCTTCGCGCAGCGCGCTTGGCGAGCCGGTCAGCGCTGGGAATGTGGCGTAGTGTGCGGGTACCACAGCCGGCGCGCCCAGCAGCCGCATCGCGTAGGCCGCCTCGCGCGGGCCCATGGTGTAGAAATCGCCAATCGGCAGCAGCGCGACATCCGGCTGATACAGGTCGCCGATGATCGCCATGTCGCTGAAGACGTTCGTGTCGCCGGCGGCGTAGACCTTCAGGCCGCTCTCAAAGGTGATGACGTAGCCTACCGCCTCGCCGCCATACACCGTCTGGTCGCCGTCTGTGATGCCACAGGAGTGGTCAGCGTGCGTCATCGTCACGCGGAAGCCGCCCAGGTCGAATGTGCCGCCCTTGTTCATGCCGACGGTGTTGGCGACGCCTTTGCCCGCCAGCCAGTTCGCCGTCTCGACCATCGCGACGACGTGCTGGGGCTGCGACTCGGCGGCGATGGCCATGGCGTCACCGATGTGATCGAAGTGGCCGTGAGTGACGAGGATGGCGTCAAGCTTGCCAACCTGCTTCTGATCTTCGGGAACGGCGGGATTGCCCTGCACCCAGGGATCGAGAAGAATGGTCTTGCCACCGGGCGAGCGGAACTTGAACGTGCCATGTCCCAGCCAGGTGATCTCAACGCCCTTCACATCCATCGAGGCAGCCTCCTGTGGCCAGTGAGCGGCGTGAGCGCGACAACAGGCGTCTCGCGCCGCACATCAACGTGTCCGCTGCTTTCAACTGTACCACGCCTGCGCCTGTTTGCGCATCGGTCGGCGCGTCCCGCGGATCGCTACTTGGCAGCGGTAGCTTCCAGTTCGATGAGCAGTTGTGACATCGCCAGCCGGGCAACGCCCAGCAGCGTTGACGCCGGGCGGCAGCCTGCCGCCGCGAGGCGCGCGCGGACATCTGGCGCCGCGCCAAGATACGCATCCATGTCAGTCGTGTAGATGGTCAGGCGCACGACGTCCGAAAGTTCGCAACCGGCCCGGCGCAGGATCGTCTCAAGGTTGTCGAGCGCCCTCATCGCCTGGGCGCGCATATCTCCCTCATGCAGCGGCCGCCCGTCGTCGTCCACTGAGATGACTCCGGCGCAGTAGAGCGTGCGCGCTTGTCCTCGTACTTCATTCGCCTGCACGAATCCCCGGCTATCCTGCCAGGTCCACGGGTTGATGATTCGGCGCTCCGCCATGTATCTCTACCTCTCTGCTCCACAGATGGCATAGCCGTCCGGCCGCAGATAGTTCTACCATATCAGAACCAGCGACCCAGGTAGCGTCTGACGGATTATAAGAACGGTTTGACAGGGGGCGCCATTGGGAATCAAGATACTAGGGAGTGGGCGCTGGTTCTGGGATATGACAAGAGCGCGCCTTCATCCTCTATCTGGAGGATTCCCCGCATGACAGGCTCGATCCCGCCCAATCTCATCCTGTCCCTGGTCTTTGGCGTGGGGCAGATCGTGGTAGGCGGCTGGCTGGCATGGTATGGGCTGGCGCCGGCCCGCTGGCGGCAGTGGCGGGCGGTTCTCGCGGGAGCGGCAGGTGTGTGGTTCTTGGTCAGCGGCGTCTGCGAGTTAATCGTGTCTGGCATGGAGTTGAATCGGGGGCTTGGCGGTGGGCCCAGCGACGCTGTGTTTACCCAGACGCGGGCGCTGGCCGATGGCGCGCTGTTCGCGGCGACAGGCGCGCTGGCGATTGGGCTGGCAGTATATTTCATCGCGCGGGCGGTCATGGGGCGGCGTGGATCAAGTCAAGTGGAAAGTGAGCGTGGCCGGTGAGCGGATACCGGCTGATTGCGATGGATGTGGATGGCACCATCCTGACGCCAGACGGTGCCCTGACACCGCGCATGTTGCGCGCAGCGCGGCTCGCCCAAGAGCGCGGCGTGACACTGGCGCTGGCCACCTCGCGCCGCTGGATTGGGGCCGAGCCAATCGCCCGCGCGCTGGGGGCCGTGCGCCCGCTGATCCTTTACGACGGCGCGCTGCGTCGCGGTTTCCCCGACGGCGGCGTCGAGGCTGTCGAGCCACTGGCGAGCGATGTCGCGCGGGAAGCCGCCGGACGCATTGTGGCGGCAGGGCTGCGCGTTGTCGCGCAGTATAGCCTGTCCGCTGGTGAGCGCATGGTGGCCACAGAGGAGACGCCACACGGCGAGTGGATGGAGTCGTACCTCGCGATGTTTACCCAGGAGGTACGCTATCGTCCGCTCGACACGTTGCTGGCCGTGTTTCAGAAGCCGCTGCGGTTGGTTTCGTTCGGACCGATAGAGACGCTGCGCGCGCTGGTGGACAGTCTGGCCGATCTGCCTGTCGGGCGACAGATATTGCCATTCGGCAGCTATGGTGTTGCTGAGTTGATGGTCTTTGCGCCGGGCGTCTCTAAGGGCTCCGCGCTGACCCGACTGGCGGCTGACCTGGGCGTGCCACTATCAGAGACACTAGCGATTGGCGATGGGGTCAACGATATCTCGATGCTGCGCGCGGCGGGCCTGGGCGTGGTGATGGGGCACGCGGCGCCCCATGTGCGCGCGGCGGCGGACGTGGTGACCACTTCGAATGTGGAGGACGGCGCGGCCCGGGCTATCGAGCGCTATATCCTGGAGGAGGCGCCGGAGGAAGACGAGACGGGCGATATGGCGCTCGGTCTGGAAGAGGAAGAGGAGCCCGCATGACAGCCATACCCGCTGATGAGGGCGCTCCGGCGGACAATCCCGATGAACTGTTCGATCTGGTGGACGAGCGCGACCGCGTGATCGGTGCGGTGCGGCGCGGGGACGCGCACCGCGATCCGTCGCTGATTCATCGCAGCGTCCAGATACTCGTGACGGATGGCGACGGGCGTATCCTGTTGCAGTTGCGCTCGGCGCGCAAGGACCTGTTTCCCGGTTACTACTGCGCCTCGGCTTCGGGTCATGTCATGGCGGGCGAGACGTACGACACGACCGCGGGCCGCGAGATCGTCGAGGAACTGGGCGTCGCGCCGCCGCTGCGCGGTCTGGGCTTGGCGCTGGTGCGCTCGGCCTTTGAGACCGAGATGACGGCATTGTATCTCGCGCGCCATGATGGCCCGTTCCAGTTCCATCCGACCGAGACGGACGGAGGTCGCTTCTTCACGCTGGAGGAGCTGCGCGCGACACGCGCTTGGCTCCCCATGACGCCCGCGCTGCTCGCCGCCTTGAACGAGTTGGAGCGGCTGCTGGCGGACGGTGATCTGACGCTGCCTCCGGAGGCCTGACGCGGCGCCGTATACTGTAGACAGCGCCGCTCCATGGCGCGAGGCACAGTGGAATGAGCGCGGGGTGACCCGGCGCGGCGAGATATCTAGACAATCTAGGGGAGCATTCGATGTCAAGCGTGCAGAGTGTGCAGACGTTCGAGCAGATAGAGATTGACGGCGAGACAACCATTGATGCGGAAGCCCTGCTGGATGCGCTGCGCCAGTGCTATGACCCGGAGATTCCAGTCAATATCGTGGACTTGGGGCTGGTCTACGGGATCAAGGTCGAGGGGAACAAGGTCAGCGTGACGATGACGCTGACCGCCATTGGCTGCCCGGTCGCGGGCGAGGTCATGGCCGAGGTGCAGGAGCGGGCGAAGGAGACGCCGGGCGTCGAGGCCTGCGATGTGGACCTGACGTTCGAGCCCATGTGGACGCCAGAGCGTATGACTGAAGACGCTCGTTGGGAGCTCGGCATCTAGGCCCATGCAGTCTCAGCGACGGAGGCTCAGCGGTTCGTCTCGTCCGGCAGAGGCGGCGAGGGGCGCCGCTCGTGGCGTAACCGCCGTGTGAGGGCGGCCCCGCCATTCCAGAGCAGCGTTGCTCGCTCCATCGGAGTCCGCAAGGCGCGAAGCTGTGAGAGATACCAGCCCGCCCCGCTCATAGGCCTGGTCGCCGCGGTCCACGCCCTGCGCTCCGATGGCTCCAGCGCGGCGGACCGCAGGCGCTCCCATGCGTCGAGGGGCATAGGCGCGCCGAGCAGCGCGCGCGCCTGAGCGAGTGTCACTGCGACGGGCGCCGCTGCCCCTCGGGCGATGACGCCGGACACGAGCGTGTCCCAGGACCGCTGATCAGGGACACGGCGCGCGATCTCCGCGACATCAACCAGCCAGATCAGCCGTCCAACCTGATGCTGCACCGCATAGTGCATGCAGAGGAAGCATAGCTCGTCCGCTGGCGCGAGCCTGAGCGCATGGCCATTCATCCCCTCCAGCGGCTGTGCCCGGGCCCAGACCTCGCCTGCTGGAAACGCGCGCTGGTAGTCAGGATAGCGGCAGACATTGACATGCATCTCGACGACTTGCCCGCTCGCGTTCTGAAATTGCATCTCGCGGAACCGCAGGACATGTTTGCTGAGAGGCTGGCTCTTGCCAGCGACCGGCTGGAATCCCGCCGCGCGCAGCGCAGCTATCCACCTGTGCGCGCGCTCCAGATGCGCAAGGATGTCAATATCGGAGATCGGGCGGAGGGCTACATTTCCATACAGGCGGCGAGAGAGCGTTACCCCTTTCACGATGATGACCGGCCCTTGCGCTTCGTAGAGAAGGGGAAGTAACCGCGCCAGCGCGAGCTCCATTCGGCGGGTAGCTACGATGACAGCGCCATAGCGCTGGCGCAACCGCCCGATGGCGCGCTCAGGCGCCCGCGATAGCAAGCCTGCCGCGGCGATGTGCGTAAACAGCAGATTGCCGACGCCATTCGCCTGCGCCAGCGCGACCAGGCGCTCCCACGCTGGCTCATCCAGGCGTGCGCCAAGCGCGGCCACCTCCGCCAGTTCGCTGGGAGTCAGCGCGAGACGAGCGCAGCGCCACATGAGCTGGTCTTCCAGCGCGGCCTCATCTTGCGCCGGACTCAAAAACGTCTCGAGATCAAGCCGGGCTGTGGACGGGGAAACGCTTCTGGCGTCCCGTTGCGCGTCAGTCATGCCCCACTCCTCCAGCCGCGCTCATCATCACTCCGCATGCCAGCCATCAGGCTCGCACAGCCCTTGTACGCGAGAATGCCAGACTGCGCCAGACCTCATGCGCGCGGCTACCAGCCACCCATGCCGTCTGCGCTATCTGGCGCGCGCCGCGACGCGCCGCAGCGCCTCCTCGTAGCGACGCATCGTCTGTGATGCGTCGCGATGTGTTACCGCGTCCGCGCGCGCGCGCGCTCCAAGCGCCTGTGCGAAGCCTGGATCGCGCGCCAGCCTGTCCACCGCCTGCGCCAGCGCGATGGGATCATTGGGAGGGACGAGTAGCCCCGTGACTCCATCGTGCATGACGCGCTCAACCGCGCCCACACGAGTGGCGACAACCGCGCGCCCGCATGCCATCGCTTCGAGGAGCGAGAGCGGCATGGCTTCATCGAGTGAGGACAGCGCCACGATATCCATACCATTGAGCCATGTAGCTACCTCGCCATGCGGTACCGCGCCAACAAACAGAACGCGCCCTGCCAGGCCTAGCCTCTCCGCCTGGCGTCGCAGCGCATCACGGGAAGGGCCATCGCCGATGAGCACGAGCTTGACGGGGCGTTCGGCGTCGCGGAGCAGAGGATGGGTCAGCGCGTTCAGCGTTACATGCTGCCCCTTCCGCGGCTCCAGGCGAGCTACGATGGCGACGGCGATGTCGCCATCAGCGAGACTCAGGCGTGCGCGCGCGCGCGCTCGCATCGCGTCTGACGGCATGAACGTGGCGGTATCTACGCCGTTGGGGATGACGCTCACGCGGTCGCCGCTGATTCTAAACATCAGGCATATCGCTGCCATGTCCGCCTCACTGAGGACGGTGATGTGATCGGCCAGCGGGATGTGCTGGTGGTCATTCCACCAGATTCGCAAGTCCTCAGGCAGCCGCTTGAGGAGCGTGTGGGCTGGGTGGCGCCATACCTCACGCGCATGGGCGGGCAGCGCGGTCGCGATCGTTCCGTGGCTCATCACCACGGTTGGGATGCATAGCTGAGGCGGTAGGTGGGCGCGGCGGGCGAGGTAGGGAAAGGCGGCGGCGCTCTGCGACGCTATGACATCCAATGGGTCGCGCCCATGGATGGCCAGCAGGTCCTCGACCAGCAACGCGCCCCATGCCCGGGAATAGGCTCCTGGCCTGCCCCCAGCCAGGTACCGGGTTACGCCCCAGGTGTCCTCGATGATGGCTGGCCCTTCAGGTAGAGGCGTCGTGATGGTCGTTACGCGATGTCCGGCGTTCACGAGCCAGCGCCGCAGCGCCTCGCCATGCGTCTCCATGCCGCCCAGATGGTGCGCTATCACGGAGCGACTGAGCAGCGCGATATGCAGCCCCCGTGCTTCAGGCGCTCGCGCAGGATCTTCTGTATGCTGCGGCGCGCCGCTCTCTGCTCGCATGCGATTCCACGCCCTCGTCACTCGCTCACCGCGCCCTAACGCCACTCCTCGATCATCCCCTGATAGAGCGCCTCGATCTGGCGGCTGATGTCCGCTGGCGCGAACCGCTCCTCGACACGCTTGCGGCCAGCACGACCCATCGCCATCGCCGCGTCCGGGCGCTCGATCAACTCAATCAAATAACGCGCGAGTCGCTCGGGCGCGCGCTCTGGCGCCAGAAAACCTGTTTCACCGTGCGCAACGACCTCGGGAAACGCGCCATGCTGGGTCGCGATCACCGGCAAACCCGCTGACTGGGCCTCTAGCAGCGCGACGCCAAAGCCTTCCTCCGCGTCGGTCGGCGTCGTCCGGCTGGGCGCCAGGAACGCATGCGCGTCGTCAATCAGACGGCTTACCATAGCGTGTGGCTGTGCGCCGCGCAAAGTGACGGCGCCCTCGACGCCGAGCCGGTGAATCAGCGCCTCCAGCTCGGCGCGCAGCGGGCCATCGCCGACGATATCGTACCGAATGTCGGGATGCGTTCGCCGCGCGAGCGCCACGGCGCGAATCCCGTCGTCAACGCCCTTGATGTCCACCAGGCGCGCTACGGTAAGGACGCGGAACGGCTCGCCTGCGGGTCGCGCATGGGGATGGTACGGGAAGCTCGCCATATCCCAATAGGGCGTAATCCGCGTGACGTTCTCAGGCGGGCAGCCGAGCATCTCGACCCGGCGTCGCGTATTCTCGCTGTTCACGACGACGCGCGCGGCGATCTGGAAGAGCCGGCGGTAGCAGTCTTTGCCATGCGTGAGCGGCCAGACGCTATAATCAAAGCCGTGGAAGCTGACCGCCAACGGCGCGTTCCAGAGCGCGCTGGTGAAGCGAAACCGGTCGCCGACCATGCCGAAATGCGCATGGATGACATCGTAGCGCCGCCGCTCGCGCGCCAACGTATAGAGCCGGTTCATCTGCGAGAGGCTAAGCGCCCGCAGGCCATATTCGCCGGGGTTGAGGGACGCCGCCGCCAGTCGTGGCGCCGCGCGGGCGCATCGCGCCAGCCTGCGCGGTGCGCTCAGCAGGCGCCGCCCGCTTTTTAGTGACGGGACGTCCATATAGATCGTGTGGTCGCGCAGGGCCTCCGCTAGAGGGTCGTGCGTGGGGAACTCATCCTCGCGTGGTCGGTAGTCTGAGAAGATATCCACTACATGGCCGTGATCGAGTAGATCAGCGACATGTCGCATGACGAACGTCTCAGACACCTTGGGAAACACGCCGGAAATCAGCGCGATACGCATCCCGTCTCCCCTGGCGCCATTCTAGACCCTGCACGCGGAGCGCGCCGCGTCTGCGCGTCCTCCGGGCGCTGCGCCCGTATGCCGTATTCGGCGCCGATCCGGAACTCTACAGCGATGAGCGCGTTAGCCTCATTGTACTCATGCGTATCATGGAGACCAGCCGTTATAGACACTATGGGCCGCTATGGCGCCGCCCATCATAGACCTGGGCGCGGTATCTGCGCGAGGGATCGTCATCATGTTGCCGCCTATCGTCTGCGTCTCAAATGCTGAGTGGGACGCGCCTATCCCGACGAACCGCCAGCAGCTCATGCGGCGCTTCGCGCAGCGGACGCGAGTGGCCTATATTGAGTCGCCTCTACCAGTAGTTGGCTCGCTCATTGGGCGCAGCCGCGGGCGGACGCGCCGGAGGGGCTGGCGCGTCGAGGACGGCGTCCATATACTCCAGGCGTGGGACTGGCTGCCATATCCTGTAACCAAGCGATCACGGACGCTCAGCCGCTGGATGGATCATGCCTTTCGGTCCTCTGTCATCGCGGCCTGGCGCGAGCTGAAGTGGCCTCGGCCTGTGTTGTGGCTCTATGCGCCCGATGGCGGTGACCTGCTTGGCAGATTCGATGAGCGCCTGAGCGTCTATCACTGTGTGGATGACTATCAGGCCGCCGAGCGCTATAATCACTACCGCCGCGTCGCGGTCTACAGTGAGCGCAAGCAGGAGCGTTATCTTGCCCGCGCGGTGGACATGATGCTGGTGAGCGCGCCAGCGCTCTATGAGCGCTGGCGCGGGACCAATCCGAATCTCTATCTGACGCCCAATGTGGCCGACACCACGCTCTTCGCTCAGGCGCTCGATCCAGGGCCCGACCATCCGTCGCTCGCGGGTGTGCCCTCGCCGCGCGTCGTATTCACCGGCGCGCTCGACAGCTACAAGGTGGACTTCGATTTACTCGAGGCGGTCGCGCGGCTGCTGCCGCGGGTCCAATTCATCTGCATTGGCCCTATCGGGTCCGCCGACGGGACGACGCAGGCAACCATCCCGCGCGCGGCGAACCTGCGCTACACCGGTCCGCTACCGCATCAAGAGCTGCCAAGCGCCTTGCGCTACGCGAGCGCGTGCGTCATTCCGTACCGCCTGAACGATTACACAGCCAGCGTTTCTCCGTTGAAACTCTATGAGTGCCTGGCAGCGGGATGCCCGGTAGTCGCGACGCCGCTGCCGAGCCTGCTTGCTCAGCCAGCGGACGGACTGTTGGTGGCTGAGCAAGAGCCTACCATCTTCGCGTCGCGGCTTGTTGAGGCGATGGCCTACGATAGCGCGGCTCGCAGGCGCATATCGCAGCGCGTCATTGAACATAGCTGGGAGAGGCGGGTGGAGGAATTGGAGACGCTCACCTTCGATCATCTCGCCCGCGTCGCAAGCCGCCACGACGCTTGCGAGGGCTGCGGCGACCATCACGCGCGAGCGCTGGAGCCACACGAGAACGTGTAAGCGCCGCTCAGGCGCGATGTGAGATGAGGCTGAGCGCTCTGGGGTGGCGCGCTGTGCGCTCTCAATGAGAGAGCGAAGGTGTCGAAGAGGATGAGGCAAACGCAATGACGAGAGCGGTGGTTCTCGCGGTTCTCGGTTTGACAGTGCTCGGCGGCCTGGGAGGATTCCTCGGCGCCGCCATTCAGCCAGAGCGCTATCAGGCGGACGCCTTTGTGGTGGTCTATGATATGCCTTCTGGGTTCAACAATCTGATCAGCCCAGATGAGGCGAACGCCGTCAACGCGTTCTATGCGGCCGGCGCCCTCCAGGATAGCGTCATCCAGCGGGTACGCGCGCGCTATCCCAGCCTGACGCCCGACGATATCCGGCAAGCGATCCAGGTGAGTATCGTCGCATATACGCCGCTGACCCGCGTGACCGCGACCGCCGGTTCTGCCCAGGTCGCGACGACGCTGGCTAACGTGGTCGCCTCCGCCTGGGTCGCTGTCGCTGGAAACGTCATCACTCAGGCCTACAACTCAGCCTACGCGATCCTGATGGATCATGAACAGCAACTCGCAAGTCAGATCAAAGCGACACAATCGGCGCTGAACGCCGCCAGACCCTCTTCTACCAAAGCGCAGACACTTAAAGCCCAGCTTCAGACGTTGAACAGCGCGTATGCCTCCACCGACGCGAACCTCACGGCGCTCGAGAAGGAGCGATACTCCGTCGCGGGCAACGCTTATGTGGCGACGCCGGCCAGTGAATCCACCGTAACGCGGCTTCCTGACATCTTCAGGTCGCTCCTCACTGGAGGCGCGGTTGGACTCGGCCTCGGCATTGTGTGCGCGCTCTGGCTGATCCGCGCTGGTACACGCGTCGCTTCCCAGCTTCCGCCTGCTTCGGCGCCGCCGCGTCGAGTGCGCGCGACGCAGCCCGTCGCTTGGGACCAATATGACGACTGAGGAGAAGGTGGGTCTGCCCAAGTGAGGAATTTCGGCGCGCGGACACGTGTGGCGGTATGGGGATGCGCGGCGATAGGCGCGCTGGCGTTGGGCACGCTCAGCGCCTACGCGCTGCCGGTCGCGGTAATTACCCTCGCCATGTGCCTCACGATCATGGTGGCGTTGTGGGCGCGCGCGCGCGGAGATACGCTCGTCGTAGCTGTCGCGCTGCTGGTGTTCTGGGCGCCGTTTCACACCACGATCTCCCGTTTCAATCTGAGCCCGCAGGAAGTCGCGGTCTATCTCATCATCCTCGCCTGTCTGATGCTCGATCGTCAGGGCATCTGGAGTTGGATCACCCGTTTCTTCGCCTCGGTCCCACGCGTGAGTCTGGTCGCGCTGGCGCTGTTCGCGCTCGCGTGTCTGCAATCCATTGCGCTGGAGTCAGGCGTCGGCGCGCTCGACCGGGTGCAGGCGCTACGCTCAACGCTGCTGTATCCGGCGCTGTTCGCCCTCCTGGTCGCGTACACCGTGCGCTCCCGGCAGGCGGAGCGCGTCGTGCTCCAGTCGTTCTTCGGCGGCGCGATCGTTCTCGCTGTCTATGCGCTCTCGCTCAAGCTCCTGGGTGTTGGGATCGCGAATGGAGCGGTGGAGGGACGGTTAGGGGCCGAGGCCAGCTTTCTGTCCCAGTACCATCCGAACAACATCGGCCTCTATTTCGCGCTCGCGCTCCCCTTCGCCCTTCCTCTCTGGCAAGAGGCGGCCCAGTCGTACTGGCTGCCGCGGCTCAAGCGTGTGGGCATCGCCTGCGGGGTGCTGCTCTTGCTCCTGGATATCCTGCTGACCGCCTCGCGCGGGACGTTAGTCGCATTGGGTGTGAGCGTCGTCGTCGCGTTGGGTTTGCTCGTGTGGAAGGGTACCATGGCCCAGCGCGCGGCCATCGTGGCGTCGGCGGCAGGCGTCGTTGGAGGTGTGGTCGCGCTCGCGCTCTGGAAAGGCTCAACCGTCTTCGCTCAGCTTATGTCGTTGCTTCGCCCATCAAATTTGCTCGTCGTGCCCAGCCTCGCGTTCCGTTTCCAGTTGTACGAACGGGCGCTGCAACTCATCAAAGCGCATCCGTTCACGGGCGTCGGGCTCGCGGGGTTCGCCGCGACCGGCGCGACGCCGTTCTCTCCTCATGACACCTATCTGGACCTGTGGGTCAGTGTGGGAATCATTGGCCTGCTGGCCTTCGTCTTCATCCTTGCCCATGGCGCTTGGAGCTCCCTCAGACGGATTCGGGGCTATAGCGCGACAGGGAATCTGATCGGCGCCTACTACAGCCTCGGCGTCATCTTCGCCCTCGTAGCGTTCTTCACACAAGGGTTCGTCGAGGCGTACGATGCGCAACCTCGCATCGCGCCCGCGATCTGGATGCTCGCGCTGGTCGCTCAGGTGGCGGTGTTCAGGCGTATGATCCCGCTCGATAAGGTCTATCCGTCTTCGCCAGTTAGCAGCCAGGAAGACCCGCGGGTCGCCATGTATGATCCCGATCCTGGAGAACAGCAGCCACAGCGAGCCGAGAACGAGGGCGAGCAGCCTGGCAATGCTCCGCCATCGTTGGTATGGGATTGGAACCTGAAGACGGGGCCGCTGCCCACAATCGGGCAGGAGCCACTGCCCGTCATTCAGGATGACCCATTCCAGATCTCGAGCGAATTCGAAGCGGCGCTCCTCCAGGAGGAGGTGCGAAGACATCAACGCGCGGCAAGCAGCGAAGCGGCGCTGACGCGCAGAACGGCGCCGCCCCGGCTCGTCCCTGACGAGTCGCCTGACGAGTTGGTGGAGGCGTCGAGGGCAGCCTTCTCGGTTGCCGCATCGCCGGGCCGCGCGGCGCCCGCCGTACAGGTTCAGCCAGCGAGCGAGGCGAGCGCGCTGCTGAACCGGGCCCCGAGTGGGTTTCTGTGGAACCAGGCGTATTCGCTGCTGGTGTTTGGCCTGAGCTTTGTGCTCTCTGTGATCATCGCCAGAGGGCTTAGCGCCGCCGACTACGGCATGTATTCTATCCTCTCCTCCATCGTGAGCGTCCTGCTCCTGCTCTTCGCTTTCGGGATGGAGGATGCGGCGTCGGTGTTTGTCCCGCGCCTGCTTGCCAGAAATGGCCAGGCGGGCGCGGCGACGCTCATCCGACGGATGCTCGTCGTGCGAGTGTTCATCGTTCTGGGCATCGGCGCGCTGCTGGCATTGGGACTGCCACTCGTCGCCTTGCCGGCTCAAGAGACCGGGCTGGCTCCAGTGGGATTCGCGCAGTCGGTGACTGGTTACGCGGGGCTGCGCTCGGCGCTGCTTGGCGTCTACCTGGCCGGAAGCGCGATCGTCGCCCTCCAGGGAGCGTTCTTCGCCTCGGTGCTGAAGACGCGGGCGACATTGATCATCGGCGGGCTATCGCAAGCGCTGGGTGTGCCGCTCACGCTGGCGCTCCTGTGGATGGGGTATGGAGTAGATGGCATCTTCGCCGCGCAGGTCGTGGTGGCCTGGACGGCCGCCGTGGCGTTCATGGTCGTCCTGCGTCCATATCTCGCTGGCGGGGGCGGTCGTGTGGGGCTTGAGGGCCGCCAAGTCAGGAGCCTCATGGTAAGCGCCTGGCTGACGAACGTGACCAACGGCGCATTGGGCAAGCAGATGGATATCATGCTGATGTCCATGTTCGCCGTCAGCTATGCCGCCATCGGCTACTACAACCTCGCCTACCAGATTGTGAGCATCGTCGCGGTCTTGCTCATCTCAGGCCTAGGTGGAGTGAGCGTCGCGGCGATGTCTGTGACCTATGCCGCGTATGGTCCGGCGCGTCTGGCGGCGATGTGGCGCGCGATCGTCATGCTGCAACTCCTGCTGGCCGTTCCCCTCCAGATCGTGGCATTCGTTCTGGCTGACCAGCTCGTCGAGACAGTGTATGGCCCCTCGTATGCGGGCGCGGCGCCGCTCTTACGCATCTTTCTCCTCTTCTCACTCGCTGGTCGTGTCCTGGGAGGTGGCGCGAATCAGAGCGGACTGTACGTAGTGGGGAAGCAGCGCCTCGTACTGGCCACACGGTGGGGTGGATTCATCATCAATCTGTTGCTCGACATCTTGCTCATCCAGCTCGCTGGCCCCGCTGGCGCGTTGATCGCGACAGGCTTCTCCCAATTGTGGGTAAACGCTGTTGAGTATCTGGCTTTACGCGGGCATGTCCCCAATCGCTATCCATTGGCGCTTTCGCTACGGGTCCTTACGTATTCGGCGCTGGCGGCGATACCGGTCGCCTTGCTCGCCCCAGCTGGCCTCATTGGCTTGATCGTGCGGGGAGCGATGTTTGTCGTTGTATTCTTAGCGGCGGCGCTACTGTTCCGCCTAGGGGATCCACGCGACATCGTCGAGATCGCCGCGCTCAATCCCCGCATTCAATGGCTCATCGAGGCTGTCAGCCGGTTTTCGGCGCGGCGAGTCTGGCAGAACAGGCAGGCCATCTAATATGCCTCTGTGCGGGCGGCATGCTCCCATTCTAGCGCACCAACACGTTATGAACATGGGAGAACGAATACGGTGTGGCGGCGTACGCGCCGATCCAGCAGCTCGAATGGTGAGGGGGATGGGCACGTGGCGGTAGTGGTTGTGACAGGTTCCTGCGGGCTCATCGGCTCGGAGACGGCGCAATTCTTCTGCGAGCTGGGATGTGATGTCGTTGGGATTGACAACGACATGCGACGCGTCTTCTTTGGCGAAGAAGCGTCAACGGCGAGAAACCGTCAGTTTCTCCAGGACCGATATCCCACACGCTATACGCATTTCGATATTGATATCCGCGATCAGAGCGCGATCGAGCGGGTGTTTCGCCGCTATGGCAAGGGCATAGCGCTGGTCGTGCATGCGGCGGCGCAGCCGTCACACGATTGGGCGGCGCGCGATCCGATGACGGATTTCACGGTGAACGCCAATGGAACGCTGATTGCGCTCGAGGCGGCGCGGCGTTTCTGTCCCGATACGGTGTTCATCTATACGTCCACGAACAAAGTCTATGGCGACATCCCAAACACGCTCCCACTGATCGAGCTGGAAACCCGCTGGGAGATCGCCCCCACGCACCGATACACCAACGGCATTGACGAGACCATGAGCGTTGACCAGTCCACCCATTCGCTCTTCGGCGCCTCGAAGGTCTCCGCGGACATGCTGGTACAGGAGTATGGGCGCTACTATGAGATGCGCACGGCCTGCTTCCGCGGCGGATGTCTTACCGGCCCCAACCATGCGGGCGCCGCGCTCCACGGATTTCTCGCTTACCTCATGAAATGTGTCTGTACCCGCCATCCATATGTTGTCCACGGATACAAGGGAAAGCAGGTCCGCGACAATATCCATAGCCTTGATCTGGTTACCGCGTTCTACGAGGTCTACAAGAACCCGCGCTGTGGTGAGGTCTACAATATGGGCGGCTCGCGCTACAGCAATTGCTCGATGTTGGAAGCCATCGCGCTCTGCGAAGAAATTGCGGGTGAGCGACTCCCCTGGACGTACAGCGATCACAACCGTATTGGCGACCATATCTGGTATATCAGCGACACGAGCAAGTTTCAGTCGCATTATCCCGCATGGCGCCAGACGTATGGGCTGCGGGCGCTGCTCGAAGACATCTACGCCAAGAATGTGGGGCGCTGGACAAGCGGCGCCGTCAACGCCTCTCCGCCAGCCGCACTCTAGCGTGGGCGCGTCGCGTCGGTCGCGGGGACTACGCCGGTGGGCGCAGCCTGTCGGGCGAGCGCCTTCTGATAGACACGCTCGAGCGCCTCTGTGATGCGCGTCCAACTGTAGTCGCGCTCGACCTTCGCCTGGCCGGCGCGCCCCATCGCCGCGCGCCGCTCAGGGCGCTCCAGCATCCACTGGAGCCCCTGGGCCAGCTCATCTTCGCTTCCCGGCGCGATGAGCAGTCCATCCACGCCATCCGTGATCACGTCGCGCACGGGTGGAATAGCGCAGCCGATGACCGGCTTCGAATAGGCCCAGGCTTCCGTATACACTCCGCCAAAGCTCTCCTGCTCCGATGGCAGACAGAAGATATCACAGGCGGCGAGCGCATCGCCTTTAGTCTGAAGGTCCACGGCGTCTAGCTCTATGACACGCCGGTCGTGGATGCTGGCGAACGCCCGGCGGGAAGCGGTTGTGCGCGGCCCCAGAAACGCGAAAGTTACGTCCGGCCACCGGCGCCAGATACGCGGCGCGATGCCCAGCAGGCGCTCCCAGCCTTTGTATGGGTACTTCTGGCCCAGGAACAGCACGAGCGGCCCGCCGACTCCGTGAGCGGCCCGGAAGCGCTCGCCGCTGGCGCTTGGGGGCAGGACAGGGCCAATACCATGGAGGCCGATGCGCTCGCGGGGGACACCGAGCGCCTCATACTGTCGCGCTTCGCTCTCGGTGAGGGCGATCAGCGTGTTGGCGTCGCGGTACAGGTCCAGGTACACGCGGTAGCGCCAGCCTTCCCAGCGTGGATGGTGGAGTGGCGTGAAGACGAACGGCGCGCCAACACGCTGGGCCAGGCTTCGCCCCGCGAGGTAGAGCGGCTCGCGCCCTATGCGCACGCCATGAACGATGTCCCATGCGCTTCCGCAGGCGCGGATGATGTCGGTCTCCAGCATCCGCGCCAGGTCACGCGCCGCGCCACGCTGGCGCAGATAGTAGGTCGCGGCGGGGAGCGTGGCGCGTAATCGTCGCCATGGGCCATAGCCTAGCCGGGTGACGCGCGCCGCCTCGCCATCAGCATAGACGCGGGTGACGCCGGGCGCGGCGACGGTCGTGCCGCGAAGCCAATCGGAGCGATTCTCATCCCAATGCGTGACGACGCTGATCTCGTGGCCGCGCTCCGCCAGCTTCTGGATGATCTGGCGCGAGTGGGTCTCCGCGCCGCCGACCGCTGGCCAGTACCGCGTCATCAGCCACAGGATCCGCATCTCTCGGCGTCATCCCTCTGCGCTACCAAGCGCGCTGCCGATCGAAGCCGCCGCCAGCGGGCTCTGACTTGCCGGAGCGAGACTGGATTGAATGAGGTGATAGTGCTCCTCCAGGCGCACGCTCAGCCGCGCCCATGAGAGGACGCGCTCGGCGACGAACCGAGCTGTGCGGCTTTGCGCCTCGGCGCGCGTGGTGTCTTCGAGCGCCTGATGGAGCCCTGAAGCGAACGCTTCTGGCGTCTCATCGGTCAGGTAGCCAATGTCGTAGGCGGAGAACAGGTCTTTGATGTCGCCAACGGGATTGCTGACGATTGGGCGGCCAGCGGCGAGGTAGTCGCCGATCTTGGTAGGCCAGCGCCCGCGATTGGCGAGCTTGTTAGCGAATGGCAGCGCGAAGACATCAACACATGCATGATAGCGGGGGAGAATCGAATAATCAATCACGCCTGCCTCGATGACCCGGTCAGCCCATCCTCCGCGCTCCGCGTAGCGCCGGACGAGCGGTGAGCGCGCCCCAGTCAACAGCAAGCGTATGTCTTTGCGCCTGCGCGCCAGATGATCGAACGCGCCGAGCAGCAAGGCGAGATCGTAGTGGACAAATCCGCTGAACCCGACGATTGGGCCATCCGGGGGGATACCCAGCGACCGCCGGGCGGCCGCACGGTCGCCTGGCTGGATATGATCAATGTCCGCGCCTCCGGTGATGTGGGCGATGCGCTCGGGCGCCACGCCCAGCTTGATCGCGCGCTCATGCAGCGCCTGCGAGATGACTGTCAAGCCGTCAGCTTCCGATCGGTAGTGTTCCTCGAAGTGGGTCTCGATGCCTTCAAAGAACAGCTTGATCAGCTTGTTGGGGCGTTCTTCAATAACGCCCCCACGTCCCCACCAGTCGGCCCAATCGGTCAGGAGGGTCGCTCCATCTCTCCGGCGCTGGGAGAGCGCGGGCAGGATCACCGCTGGACGGCAATCGAACGCGTGGATGAGGTCATAGCGCCGCGCTTTGAGAAAGCCGATCCTGCGCCAGGTGTCGTATGGGTCCCAGCCGGTGCGGGTCATCCCGACGAGCAGGTCAGGCGTTTCGATGACATGCACGCCTTCATTGACATGTTCCCGAAACCGCGCACGCTCGTTTGGCGATATAGTGAGCAGGTCAACATCATGCCCGCGCGCGACGAGTTGTCTCGCGAACTGGAAGCAGCGGTGATATGTGCTGCGCCCCTTGACGTTATGGTTGAGGTACAAGATACGCATTGCGCCATCGTCCTCCGCATACCATCCCCAGACATCCAGCCGCCCGCAAGCGCCCGTCCATGTGAATCGAGAGATTCATGCAGGCTAAGAATTAGAACGTGCGAAGAGGGCGTTTGATACGAGTGTCACGCCGGACCATAGAGATGCGCCCGGTTAATATCGCGCCGCGCTATTTCCGCATCCGCGCCACATCGTGCGCCGCCCTCAGGGCGTCGCCGGATCGCTCGTTCGATCCGCATGAGGCGCCAGAGCGCGCGACGCGCCGCGGGAAGAGAGCTGCCATGCGCGCGCTCATCAACACCGTTCCGTTCTATGGCAAAGGGGCAGGCGCGCGCGCCTACACCGCTGAGCTCTTGAAGGCGTTGAGCGCCAGCGACGCCGACATGGAATGGGATGTCCTGTTGCGCGAGGCTGATCTCGATCGGCTGGGTATCGCATCGGACAGACGCTTCCGGCGCGCGCCCTTCTGGGGGCCTGCCGCTCCACCCGACCTTCCTGGCGTGCGCTTCATCTGGCGTAACGCGCTCGACCAACTGGTGGCGCCGCTCTATGGGCGGCGCTACGATGTCGCGCACTATCTCGACACTTACGGCCCGCTGGTGTGGCGGTCTCCGACGCCATTTGTCATGACTATCCATGATCTGTTCCCGATCACCCACCCCGAATATTTCACACCCTGGGTCGCCCATTATCTGGCGGCGCTCATGCGCGCGATTCCACGCGCCTCCGCGCTGATGGCGATCTCATCCGAGACCGCGCGTGCGTTAACCGATGTATTCGGCATTCCCTCAGACCGCATCAAGGTTGTCCACAACGGCGTTGACGCGCGCTTTCATCCAGCCTCCCAGGCCGAAGTCGCGAGCATCACGCGCCGGTATGCGATTGATGAGCCGTATCTCCTAACGCTAGGCGCCGTAGAGCGGCGCAAGAACCTTGCGCGCGTGATTCGCGCATTCGCGCGAGCCAGACGGAGCGCGGGATTGCCTCACCGGCTCCTGATCGCTGGCAAGCCGGGTTGGGGCTACGAGGAGGTGGAGGCTGCCGCCGCCGAGACGGACCTGCCCGACGCCATCCGGATGCTTGGCTATCTCCCAGGCGAGGACATCCCCCCGCTCATCAGTGGCGCGGATGCGCTGGTCTACCTCTCACTCGCCGAGGGCTTTGGGCTTCCCGTGGTAGAAGGCATGGCGTGCGGAGCGCCTGTGATCACCTCGTCCACGGCTGCGCTCGCGGAGGTCGCCGGCGATGCGGGCTATTTGGTGGACCCAGTGGATGAGGAAGCGATCACGTCCACGCTCATCCAGGTGTGTCAGGATTCCGCGCTGCGCGCGCGCCTGCGAGAGGCGAGCTTGCGACGCGCGCGCGCGTTCTCCTGGAGCCACGTAGCGGACGCCGCGATCGCCACGTACCGCGAAGCGGCGGCGCGGCGCGAGCGGGCGCGATAGGCGCGCGCCGTGGTCAGCCAGCCCACATGAGGCTGAACGACCTGTCCTCAGAGAGGGTCGCGTCGTATCGAACCTGATTGCCCTTGAGCGGTTTGAGTCCGGCCGCGAGTGGCTGGGCGAGCTTGGCGCCCGCCGGAGGCGTTACGGTTATAGACAGTTCGTCATGGGTTCCAGCCTGGCGCTGCACGAGCAGGTTGTACTGTATCGCGCCGTTGGGCGCCTTGGCCGTGACGTTTGGGGTCTCCCATTTGAAGACCACCGTCGCATTCCCGCCTCGCCAGAGCGTCATGTCGCAGCCCCAGTCCGCCCATCCTGGCTCCGTAATCTTGACCGGAGCGCAGCCGCGTATAGAGAGCAGGCGCGCATGGGAGGGAGCGAGCACCTGGATGAAATCGCGGTAGACGTCAACGAGCTGCGATGTGTAGAGATGGCTCTTGGCTGGGAAATGGTAGGAGATGGTGAGGGTATGGGTCGCCGACCCCTGCGCGTCTATGACGACCTGATCGGTCTGTGTCGCGGTCACGTCAACGTTCGCATAGTTGGCCCCGTGGTTGGCGTTGACCACCTCGTAGGTGTCCCCTGCGGGCTTTTGTAGCGCGCCATCCAGACCCAGCGCGCTCAGAACGGACTCGACGCGCTGATCGTTGAAGTAGATTTGCAGGTCCCCCGCTCGCAGGTCGGCCAGGATGAGCTGCATGAACTTGGACTGATCCTGCTGCGACAGCTTGGAGAAGGCGTGCAGCAGCGCGCTGCCAGCCGCCGCGTCGAACGCCTTGGATTTAGAGATGTTTACGGACCCGGCGATGGAATGGTAGTAGTGAATCAGCTCACTGAAGTTCTGGGCGGTCATCTTCTGTGGATAGCCCGGCACCGCGAGCGGGCCGGTGAGCGTCAGCGCCTGCTGGATGATGATCGGCGTGAGAGAGATGACGCCCGCGACCGCTGGCCCATGATCCACCCCGAGCATGCGCTCATCCAGGCGGGCGGTGGCGGGATAGTCGGGGTCCAGGTTGGCGTTGCGCAGACCATCGTGGTAGGTGAACCAGTGATAGCTTGCGGGCAGCAGGTGTACAGCGCAATTGGGAGGAAAGCCGTTCGGGCAATCAATCGTGTAGATATTCTGCAGGTGAATGCCCTTGGCCAATTTTCCACCTTTGAACGTCAGCACGCTATAGACGCCCTGAAAGCCACCTGATGGTCGCAGCTCATCACTGTCCAGATCGAAGAGCAGGTAGTTCACCGGCTTGGTGATGCCGAGCAGATCGGGCAGCGCTGCCAGTATCTGTCGCCCATAGCCGAGGTATGTGGGGAGTTGCGGCGCGAATGCGTCCAGCGTGTGGAGGATATGAACGAAGGAGCCCAGGCCGAGCGCCTGAAGGTCGCTATCGCTCAGATGCGCCCGTTCGGCCAGCGCCTGGATGACGAGTGAACCTGCCGCGTTGACGTGTGTGCTCGCCTGATTGATCTCGTCCAGTGTGAGCGGGCTATCGGTGGTTGAGCCGCTCGGGTTCTTGGCGCTCCCGCCGCTGGATGTCGCTGTCAGGCTGCCGATGACACCTTTGATGTGAGGCGCGATCAGCAGCCCGGCGTCAACCCCGTGGAGACCAGCCCGTGTCAGGTCTTGCGCCATTCCGAGCGCGCGCAACGGCGCGGCGCCGCCGAAAACACCCGACGCCAGCGGCTGGGCCGGAACGTCGGATTGGATCCGGCTCAGGTCTGAGTCAAGCGATTGCAGATGGCCGCGCAGCTCTGTCAGCGTTCCCACGTCAGTCAGGTGGCCCCCGCTGAGAATGCCTTGTATCGCCGCTCCCTGCGTTTTCGCGTCGCGCGCGGCCGCCAGCGCATCCGTGACGGTGAAAGCGCCAATGATGCCCCCATATCCGAGCAGGAAGCAGAGGAGAATAAGCCCTGAGAGCAACGCCCGACGCCGCCATTGGGGCGTGAGAGCGCGGCGCGGACGGCTTGGTCGCGCTGGGGCGCTCGTGGCCTGCCAGGTGCGCTGATATGCGGGTGGCTCCCTATCGCTGGCGCTTGGCGCCACAGGTTCGACCGCCCGTTGCGGCTCGGTGAACACGTCATAGACATCCAGCGCGTCAAACGCCGCGTTCACGCGCGCCGCCCACCCCATGGCCTCAGGCGTCTCGGGTGGAGTAGGGGGACCCGCGGAAATCGTATGCTCGCCCGCGGCGCCAGCCACCAACTGATAGGATGGCGCGCCGCCATCACCACTTGCGGGAGTCTGGCTGGTGGCCGGGAAGGATGGCTCCAGGATGGTCGTCTCCTGGGTTGAGATGGATGGCTCCAGGATGGTCGTCTCCTGGGTCGAGATGGGCGAGTCCTCGATCACAATAGAAGCGTCTTCAGTGTGGGGCGCTCTTGTGTCCCCTTCTCTATGATCGCCTTGCGGCGATGACGCGCTATCATATGGTTCGTCCACACGCCTACTCCCATTCATGTCCCGGCCAGGTACGCCATGCGTCAATCATCATGCTATCGGCCCGCTGGCCTGATTGAATGCCCGCGTG
>DASTKI010000006.1:0-9956 GCA_035716045.1 Ktedonobacterales bacterium | reverse complement strand
CGTCTTGCGCTGCGCGAGCTGCGACATGCCTTTTTGCCTGGCCTGGCTGGCCTTCTCGCTCACCGTCTGCTGGGCCGTACTGACGACCTCGCTCGCCTTCTCCTTGACGGCGTCGCCAGTGGACTGACCGGCGCTGCCACGGGAAGCGGTGAAGCTGGTATCGCCCACTGGCGACATGTCACTCGCTCTATTCGTTCTGCGGTTTGGGTCTCTCGTCGTCACGCGGGACACTCCCTTTCATCGTTATCCGCCCGGTTGATCATTCACCGGCGCCTACGCGCTCGCCTGCGCCGCATGGCAGGTCAGGCGATCCGCGTTGCGCATGCCTTGTGCAAGCATGGCGCCACGACAGATCCAGATCAGGCTCTTGGCCCGCGAGAGCGCCCCAATTCATGCGGGGAGTAAGTCAGCCGCCTAAGTGGGGTTGGGGATGGCGTGGCGCGAGGGATAGCGCGGCGTTCGCGCTTCAGCCGCTGGGAGTATGCTCTCCCCGGCGCAGCCCTGACAGCCAGGCGCTGGTGAGGTCGGCGGAGCGCCCGCGGACGCGCTCGGAGTGCAGCGCGTAGCGCGTGGCGTCCATCGCGTCGTCATATTGCTTGAGCGGCTGCTCGGCGGGGTCGCGGCCCGCCTCGGCGCTGGCCCACTGATACTGGCGATACTCGGCGAGGGTGTTGACGCAGCGCGGCGCGACGTAGAGCCCGCGCGAGCCGTCGGGGCGGCGGGTCAGCAGCGCCGCCACAGTCTGGATTCCGGCGCGCACGCCGTTCTCGGCGCGGCTGACGCGGGCGGCCAGCCCCGCGCGGGCGAGGGAGGCGGTGAGCGCGGCGATATGCTCCGGCTCGTCGGGGCCGCAGAACCATTCCACCACGCCCCAGCGGCGCGTCAGCTCCACCAGCGCAGGTAGCACGGCGCCTTCCAGGCTGGCGCGGCGCTGATAGAACTCGTCGAGCTGCCAGTAGCGCCCGTCGCCGTCCACGCCAAAGACCAGCGCGGCGGTAGGATGCGTGTAGCCCCAGTCCACGCCGCCGATGACCCGCGCCCAGCCCGCCTCGCCGCTGGGGCGCGCCCGCGCCGGATCGCGGACGTTCTCACCAGAGGTAGCGTCGAAGGCGTAGACCAATCCCTCGAAGGCGACGAAGAGGCCCTCGATCTCCTGGCGGGCGAAGGCGCCGCTATAGCCAAGATCGGCGAGGTAGCCGGAAGGCAGGTGGTGGGCGTTGGCCCAGGTGGAGGCGCGAAAGAGGGCGTGGTCGGGCGCGGGGCGCAGCTCGAAATCGCGGGCGAAACCGTCCTGGCCGCGCGGAGTGCCTGTGGCCCAGGCGGCGGTGGGATGTTCGGGCTGGCGCAGGCGCCCTTTGAGCACCTGCCAGGCGTAGTAGCCGCAGAGCGGGGCCTCATCCAGCCAGAACCAGGCCAGGTTGAGGCCGCGCGCCCGGTCGGGGGCGTCGAGCGAGCGGAAGAGGACCTCGGAGCCGTTGCGCAGCAGCAGGCGCTCCTCGGCGCGCCAGTGACGACGGATGAGCGGGCGCGGCAGGAGGGCGAGGAACGCCCGCTGGGTGGCGTCGCGCAGCATGGGGTAGGTGGGCGCGCCGATCAGGCCGAGCGAGCCGGGGTCCTCGACCATGCGCAGGATAGCGCGGGCGGCTCCGGCGTATGTCTTGCCCGCGCCCACGCCGCCGACGTAGAAGCTGAAGCGCGCGGGCGTGTGAACGAAGTCCCACTGGACGGGGTTCAGCTCCCAGACGAGCTCTATCTCGCCCTCATCGGGCCGGGTGGGATCGTGATCGTGGGGAGCGCTCATGTGGACGGCTCGCGATCTGTGTCGTCAGCGCCGGCGGCTGGCGCGGCGGGCGGGACGTTCTCAGGGCCATTGGGGCGTCGCGTGAGGGTGAGGCGCACGTTGGAGCCGCTGGCCTCGAGCTTCCTGTAGAGGCCCTGGAGGCGGGCGACCTCGCGCTGCGCGGCCAGCGCCAGCTCCAGGTAGCGCGGGCCTTGCGTGGAGCGTTTGGGCCGCTCGTACTCTTCCTCGGCCAACGGCGGGCAGTCCTCGTCGGGTGGCTCCAGGGCCGTTGTGGGCTGGCGTGGGGCTTTGGCGCGGCGCGAGCCGCGGATGGCGCGGCGGCGCACGCGGTCGAGGTCGCCGCGCAGCAGGGCCTCATCGAGAGCGCGCTCGCGCTCGTAGGCCTCCCATGCCGCGCTGGCCACGGCGCGCTGGCTCTCGATGGCGCGCTGGAGCTGGGCGGCGCGCTCGGCGCGGTCGTCATCCGCCAGGGCGCGCAACGCCTCACGCGCCCAGCGGCGCACGGTGGAAGGGCTGATGGCCAGCTCCGCGGCGATCTCCGCCACCGGTCGGCCATGCAAGTAGAGCGCGAGCGCGCGCTCGACTCGCTCCGCATCTCGCTCCAGCATCGCACGCCACCCCCTCCCCGCACGCTTCCACCACCAGCGCTCCACAGCGCAACTATAGAACATGTGTTTCGTGGCTGGCAACGGTTGGGGTGGCGTGGAGGACAGGCTCGCGGCGGTTTTCGCGGAGGTATGGGGTGGGATGGGGGCGCGCGAACCTCCTCCTGGCCCCTCTCCCATCGGGAGAGGGACGATATGGCGGGCATGGCGCGCGGGACACCTGTATATCCTTGACAAGCGCCATCGCGTGCGTCTACTCTATCGGTGGAAGATATATCGGACGCCGATAGAACGCAGGGCGATAGACGCTCAGGTGTGAGGAGGGCGCCGGGAATGGATGAGGCGCAGGCCGGGCAAGCGCCGCTGACACCAGCGGTGTTCCACATTTTGCTGGCGCTGGCGGATGGCGAGCGCCACGGCTATGCCATCATGCGTGAGGTGGCCGAGCAGAGCGGCGGGCGCATGCGGCTGGGGCCGGGGACGCTCTACGGCTCGATCCGGCGGCTGCTGGAGGAAGGGCTGATCGAGGAGACGCAGACGCGCCCCGATCCGGCGCTGGACGACGAGCGACGCCGCTATTACCGCCTGACGCCAGAGGGACGGCGCGCGGCGCAGGCCGAGGCCGCGCGGCTGGACAGCCTGGCGCGCGCGGCGCGTGCGCGGGGGCTGCTGCCCGCCTCCCCAGGCGGCGAGCCCGCGAGGGTGGGCGGCGCGTGATGAGGCGGCGCGGCTTCGGCTGGCTCTGGATATTCAGGAGATCGAGAAGTCACGCTGTCCTGCGTGGGCTTGCCAGGCCGCCAGGATGGGCCGAGTGGGTCTATGGGATGCTGCTGTGACTCTATCCGCCATCGCTACGGCGCGCGTATGAGGCCGATATGCTCCAGGCGTTCCGTGATACAGTACGTGACGAGCGGCGCCACCGAGGACGGCGGGGCGCGCTGCGCGCGTGGGCGATCATGCTGGGCAGTGTGGCGGTGAGCCTGCCGCGCGAGTGGCCGCCGGAGCTGCGGCGGGGCTGGCGTAGCGCAGGGTCGGGCAGGACGCGACGATCAGGAATCAGGCGGCGGGTACGGCTGCCGGGCGGCGGCTGGCGAGTAGAGGGATGGATAGGCGGCGAGCCCAGAAGGGCCGCGCTTCGCCCGGCGTCCGCGTTTGGGGCGGGGACTGGGGCGGAGCTCGCGAGGAGGGCTACGATGCAGGAGAAATTCGACAAGTTCACGGAGCGCGCGCGCAAGGTGTTGAGTCTGGCGCAGGAGGAGGCCCAGCGTTTCCAACACAACTACATCGGCACGGAGCATTTGCTGCTGGGGCTCATACGCGAAGGTGATGGGCTAGGAGCGAAGGCGCTCGTCAACCTGGGCGTCGAGTTGGAACGAGCCCGCAGCGCGGTGGAGTTCACCATCGGGCGCGGCGACCGCATCGTGCTGGGCGACATCGGGCTGACGCCGCGCGCGAAGAAGGTCGTCGAGCTAGCGGTGGATGAGGCGCGGCGGCTGGGGCATCACTACGTCGGGACGGAGCACCTGCTGCTGGGGCTGATCCGCGAGGGTGAGGGCATCGCGGCGGGAGTGCTGGAGAGCCTGGGTGTCAATCTGGAGCGGGCGCGCTCGTCTGTTCTTGAGATGCTTGGCCGGCCAGACCTGGCGCAAGCCACGCCTCCACCCATCCCTGAGCCAGCCACGGGGCCAATGCTCAGCGTCATCACGCTGGTCTGCCGGGATGTGGCGGCGACGCAGGCGTTCTATGTGGACTACCTGGGCGCCGTGCCCATGCCAGGGCGCGCCGGTGAGGCGAGCCAGCTGCTGCGGATGCCGGGCGGCGGGCCAGTGTTCGAGTTGCGCGCGGCTGAGGCCGCCAGCGAGGGCGCGGCGCCGGTGGGGGCGGGCGTGGGCGCCATCGAGCTGAGCCTCTTCGCGCGCGATGCGGGCGCGCTCTGGAGCGACCTGCGCCAGCGCGGCGCGCCGGGGCTCTCGGAGATCAGCGAGACTCCTGGATCACCCAGTATACGCGCCTTCTCGCTGACCGACCCTGATGGGCGCGCGCTGCGCTTCTATGGGATGGGTTGAGCGTCCGGGGCGGCGCGCGAAGGAGTGTGGTGGTGACTGTTCCAGGTCCAGAGCAGACCATTCGTGAGTATCTAACGGCGGGCAGAGCGCGTGTCGCCGCGCATCCGGTCAGTGGCGCCCAGGGGTGGCAGGCTGAGACGTGGATGGGGGGATTCGACGCCATTCCAGAGACGGTCCAGTTCGGCAAAATGCGCGGCGATTCGCGACGCCAGGTCTATCTTGTGAGCTTCGAGACGCGGGCTGGCCGGAAGATGCGCTTCGCCTGCCTCGTGCGGCGCGATGACGCGGGCGCGTGGCGATTCGCCGGGTGCGCTGGCGGCGGCGTGGATGGAAGCCCTCAGCGGGGCCATGCCTGGGTCAATCTCGGCGGCGGGTGGGGGCCGTTTTACGCAGGCGGCGCGATCCTGGAGGATGGCGGAGAGGTTGCGCGCGTGCGCCTGCGCGCCGCGGATGGAACGACGCTTGAGGACACCGTCGAGGACGGCCTGGTCCTGTTCATCACGGATGATGAGATGCGCAGGCCGGTCATGGCTGAGCTCATTGACCGATCGGGCCGGGTCACAAGCCAGCATGAGACGATGGGCAGATGAGCTGGGCGAGCGCCCACGCGAGTTGGGTGGCTCGCCCAGCAGTCGCATCAGGCGCGGCGTCCCCCACGGCGCTCAGGCGGGCAGCGGGGGCGTCTCTGAGGCGTAGGAGTGGCTCAACGTGTCCTGGACAGCGGCCTCCTGCTCCTCGGCCTCGCCATCATGCTCGTGGGCGGCGAAGCGGCTGACGTAGACGATCAGCAGGAAGATAGCGCCCCACAACGCGACCACCGCGATCGGAAATAATAGGTCCTCTGGGGAGAATTCCCATACCGCCATGGTTAGCCTCCTTCGGCCTCGCGGACCTCGAACCGGTGCTCGAGCCGCGCGGTCTTGCTCAGGGTAGCGCTCGCGCCACAATATTTGGTTTCCGATAGCTCGACCGCCCGCGCGACCGACTCTGGCCGCACGTGGCGCCCGGTGACGATGTGGGTGACAGTGATGCTGGTGAACACCATCGGGTGGTCTTCGGCGCGCTCGCCCGATACCCGCACTTCGTAGGCGGTCACGTCTTCGCGCTTCTTGCGCAGGATCGAGATCACGTCCATCGCCGTGCAGCCGGCCAGGCCGACGATCAGCAGCTCCATCGGGCGGAAGCCGGCATTCTCTCCGTCAGCGTGCTCGGCGGCGTCCATCGTGAGAGTATGGCCTGAGCCAGATTCGCCCAGAAAGCGCATGCCGCCTTGCAGCAGCGCGACGGCGGTCATGATTTCGCCCATTCGATCAGTTCCCTCCCACCGCCATGATCATGGCTGGCGGCGATGACTAAAGTGTACCAAGCCGCAATCACGGCTCCATCACAGAATCCGCGCTAGGTTTCACAGCACGCTATAGCCCGCATTTCTGACGCCAGCTTGACGGCCACAGGACAAGCGGTATGGGGGTGTGCGGCGATGACATCGTGTCACGTTGCGATGCATGAGGCTAGAGCGCGCAATGAGGCGGCGATCGCGGCCAATCTCACAATATGGTCTCAGAAGCGCCGTCTGTCGCTTTGCACAAGCTACGCCTGGGGTTGCATGGCGCCTGCCGTGCGCGCTAAGGCGGCGCGCCCGAGTCGGCCAGCCACCGCGGCTGGGGAGAGTTCCGGGAGAATTCTCCCGAAGCGTGGGGGCGCGCCATATCGCATGGAGGAGAGCGTCTAACTATGGCGACATTGACAGCGTTCAAGTTCCCTACCCCTGATGGAGCCTCGCGCGCGTTGGCGACCGTGCAGGAGCTGCAGCGGCAGCAGCTGATCACCGTCCAGGACGCGGCGATCGTGACGTGGCCGGCGGACAAGAAGAAGCCCAGCACCCGCCAGCTCAACAATATGGCTGGGGCGGGCGCGCTGGGTGGGGCGTTCTGGGGCATGCTCTTCGGGCTGCTGTTCTTCATTCCGCTCATCGGGCTGGCGATTGGCGCTGGGATGGGGGCGCTGATGGGCTCGATGGCCGATGTGGGCATCGACGACAACTTCATCAACCAGGTGAAGGAGAAGGTCGTCCCGGGTACCTCCGCGCTCTTCCTGCTGACCTCGAACGCGGTCGTTGACCGCGTGCTCGACGCCTTCAAGGGGACGCAGATGGAGCTAATCTCCACCAACCTGCCCAAGGAGCAGGAGGACCGGCTGCGGGCCGCCTTCGAGGAGGAGCAGGGGCCAGAGGCCACAACGAGTGGGACCACCGAGGCTGGCCCAACTCCCTCCATCTAATGTCAAACGTTGCCCAATCGAGTCGCCTCGTCGCAATCGACATGGGCATGGAGCCCACACGGTAGTGTGTGGCTCAACTTTATCTGGCGCCGCTCCAACGTGAGAGGGAGCATTAAAGGGAACATTGAGGAGGAGATCCCATGGCTGATGTACCCATGCAGGTCATCGTGGCGGCATTCCACGAGTTCAGCGGCGCAAGCGACGCGCTCCACACATTGGAGGAAGCGAAGCGTGAAAAGCTGATCGGCATCGAGGATGCCGCCGTGATCACGAAGGACGCCGATGGGAAGGTGAAGATCAAAGAGACGGCGGACATGGGCGCTGGCAAGGGCGCGACGATTGGGGCGATCACGGGTGGGGTGCTTGGTCTGCTAGCGGGGCCAGTGGGGTGGGTGGCTCTTGGGGGCGGCGTAGTTGGCGCATTGGCGGCCAAGCTGCATGACGCGGGCTTCCCCGATGACCAGCTCAGGCAAATCGGCGAGAAGCTGACGCCCAACTCCTCCGCGCTGGTCGCGGTGATCGATCATCGGTGGGTGGCGGAGGTGGAGCGAGAGCTGGCGCGCCAGCGGGCCGATATGGTCAAGCAGGCGCTGAGTGACGACATCCAGCGGCAATTGGCGGCGGGCGAGGATGTGGTCTATACGGTCGTGGGAGATGGTGACACGATTGTGGCAGGGCGCGCCACCTCCGCAGGCGCCGAGCCTACCGCGCCCGCCGAGCGACAGCCAGATCAGCCGCCAGCGCCGTAACCCAGCCAAACATGGCGATTGCGCGAGTGGCGCTCCCGTATGCGCCGTTTCAGCGCCCGCGCTCCCGTGGCGCGTAGTCCGCGATCTCCTGGAGCGCCTTGGCTGAGAGCGGGGAGATCGCCAGGACCGCAGAGCGGGGATGGCCCGATGTGACATTCCTCGCAGGCAGGTGGGCGAGACCAGGATGTGACGGTTAGGGCGTGAGGCGTGCTCATTCGCTGAGACTCATAGGGTGAAATAGTTTCCATAAGGTTTGTGCGGCTCCTGGGGACGCGCCGAGCGGTTGAGCGCAAGGCGCCCACGAAGCCGCCCCGTCTGAAGGAGAAGTCCGATGTCTCAGCAAGTGTCACGGCAAGCGTCAGAGGTGTCAGACGTGCTGACCCGGCGTCCCGGGATGGTGACCTTCGCCGCCGTCATGCTGTTCATCGCCGGTGGATTCGAAATCGTCTTCGCGATCTCGGAATTCGCCAACGCCTCGTGGCTGTCGAACACGACCTATGGTGTCGCCGGTGGGTCGCTCTTGTGGTGGGGGATCGTGGACCTGGTGCTGGCGGCCATCGTGTTCTACACTGGCTACGATCTGATGCGAGGAGGCCAGTTCGGGTTGATTCTCGGCGTCTTTCTCGCCTCGATCAGCGCGATCCGCTGGTTCTTCGTCATCCCCTGGGCGCCATTCCTGGCCCTGGCGGTGATCGCCGTGGATCTGCTCATCATCTTCGGCCTGACCGCCAACGCCGACTACTTCCGGCGGTCCTCCAGCGCGATGTAGGGCCGGAGTTGGACCGGGGAGCTACCGGGTTATTGTGGTGGCGTGAGAGGCCCTGAGGCAGTCCGCGCGGACTGCTTCAGGGCGTTGTCGCAGCTCGATGGCTCATCCGCGAGACTCCAGATGGGGCGGAAAGCTGATGACCAACGCATTGGAGGTTGGGCCGCGGCTGGGGGAGTCAGCGTGAGGCGCGCTCTAGTGGGCGGGGCGCCGCGGTAGATCGAGTGGAGGGGCGCGCGGGACCAAACAGCTTGATGAGCAGCGCCAGGAACATGCCCGCGATGAAGCCGCCGATATGGGCGAAGAAAGCGACGCCGCTGGCCTGCGCCTGGCTCTGCTGGACCGCTTCGACGGCCAGCGCCGCCTCCACCAGTTGGAGCACGATGAAGAAGCCAATGACCACGAACGCCGCCAGCCGGGTCAGGATGATGAAGCCAAAGAAGATCACCGTGCGCACCTTCGCGCCGGGGAAGAAGACCAGGTAGGCGCCCAGCACGCCGGCGATGGCGCCACTGGCGCCGAGCATGGGCACGGTTGTCTCCTGGGCGTAGACGCTGAAGGCGATCTGGGCGGCCGACGCGGCCAGGCCGCAGACGAGATAGAACAGCAGATAGCGCATGTGGCCCAGCCGCGTCTCAACGGCGCCGCCAAAGACCCAGAGATAGAGCATGTTGCCGCCCAGATGGAGCGCGTTGGCGTGGAGGAACAGCGCGGTCAGCAGGGTGAGATAGACCAGCGCGGGCTCGTGGATGGCGCAGTGGGCGACGAAGGGCGGGTGAAGCGTGTTGTAGAGGATGTCGTTGGGGACCAGGACGTAGGCGCTCGTGAAGCAGGCGGTGAACCGCGGGCCGCGCGCCACTTCGATGGCGAAGACGGCGACGTTCGCGAGGATCAGGGCATAGGTCATGAAGGCGAAGGTTCGACGACCCGCGGAACTCACCGGAATGATCGCCATGTGACGGCTCCTCTCGGCTGCCGGCCCGGCGGCGCGCGCTCACCGATCGCGCCGGCCGCAGCCCTGGGCGCCCCGCACGCGCGCCTGCGGCGCTGGCGGCAAGGATGCAAGTGTCATGCCAAGCGGGGGGCGCTCAGGGCTGCGCTACCACATGGAGGTCGGGATGGCGGTGGAAGACCTGGCGCCGTCAGCCGGATACCGCGGCGCGGGTCGTGCGCCATTGGCTGTCGATGCATGCCGATGAGGTCGAGCGGCGATAGGGTGAATGATCTTCCTAGCCGCCGCGCGTCCAGTCGGGGTGGAGGGTGGCGAACTCCTCAGCGGTCATGCCGAAGCAGGCGACGTCGTGGTGCTGGCCGCCGGTGTAGGCCGTGCGCCGCAGCGTTCCCTCGCGCGTGAAGCCCAGTCGTTCGTGCAGAGCCATCGAGGCGGCGTTGTCGGTGTACGCCTGGGCGTTCATCTTCTGGTAGCGCAGCTCCTGGAAGTAGTAGCGCGCGACGAGCAGGATGGCTTCGGAGGCGTAGCCGCGGCGGCGGCGCTCGGGGATGGTCCCAATGCCGTAGGAAAAGGTCCCGACGCGGCGGTCGCAGTCTTTGGTGTCGATGGAGCCCACGAGCGTCCCACCTTCAAGCTCTTCAATGGCGAAGAAGAACGCGTCATCGGCGACGGAGCGGGTGGCGGTCTCTTCAGCCCAGCGGCGGGCGCGGACCGCCGAGGTGGGGAGCCAGGCGTAG
>DASTKI010000005.1:0-3908 GCA_035716045.1 Ktedonobacterales bacterium | reverse complement strand
CTTGTCCCCGGCGCCGCGCAGGACGATCACATAGACATCGTCGTCGAACCGCGCCTTGAGAATGGCGGCGTCGAGCTGGCTCATCATCTCATAGCTGTACGTGTTGGCGGGCGCATTCGTCAGTTCGATGATCGCCACACCGTTGTCTGTGGAATAGTTGACCAGGGTCTGCTCGCCCGTGGCGGTTGTGGTGGACATACGCGCTTCCCCTCTCTGGAACGCTGCGACATGCGCGTCAATGCGTGAACGACACAGCGATGGCGGCTCCGGCGCGGAAATACGTCGCGCCCGTGGCATCACACAAGAATCTGAAAACGATTTTAAAAGTATCGAAACGACTTGTCAAGGCGCGGACGTATCCGGGTCGCAGTCAGCCTCTGTCTCCGCCGACTCCACATTGGCGACCTGCGGCGGCTCCGTGGCGGCCAGCAGCGCCAGCAGGCCGGGGAAATGGCGCTCGATCTCGTCGCGCATGAGGGCATAGTGGTAGAACTTGCCCGTCTTGCGGACGCGAATCAGGCCAGCGTGGCGCAGCACCCGCACGTGATAGGAGATCGTCGACTTGGTCAGCGAAAAGGTGGCCTCAAGAGCCGCGCACGCAACCTCATCGTTCGCCTGCATCAGCCGTAGCATCCGCACGCGCGTTGGGTCGGCCAGCGCCGCGCCCACCGCCGCCAGATCTTCCGCCGTTGCCGCGGACGATACATCCTCCGGCGACCTCGTCGCTATGGCCATAGAAACCCTTCCCTCGCTCCGCGGACCCGCAAGGCAAACGCTGCCTGCGCCTGACTCATAGTAGCATATCGCGCCACGTGTGGCGTATCGCGCGCCCTCGGCAACGCTACCCCTGCGGCGAATCGGCGTCCAACGCGCGGATATCCTCGCTGGGGGGATGGGCGCCCGCGAGATGCTGTGTGAACCAGCCGCGCGCAAGGGTGGCGACCTGTTCGAGCGCGCCAGGTTCCTCGAAGAGATGGGTGGCGCCCGGCACGATTTCCAGCTGGGTCTGCGCATGCATCTGGCGCATGGCGTCGCGGTTCATCGCGATGACGTGAGGGTCGTTGCCGCCGACGATGAGCAGCGTGGGAGCGCGCACCTGAGCCAGCATCAGGCCAGCAAGGTCAGGGCGGCCCCCACGGGAGACGACAGCGCGAATCGTCTCGGGACGCTCAGCCGCCGCGACGAGAGCCGCGCCCGCGCCGGTGCTTGCGCCGAAGTAGCCAATGGGCAGGGCATGCGTCTCCGGCTGCTGGGCAAGCCAGTCGGTGGCGCCGATGAGCCGCCGCGCGAGCAGGCCGATGTCGAAGCGGAGGGCGCCTGTGCGCATATCCTCGGTTTCTTCCGCTGTTGTGAGCAGGTCCATCAGCAGGGTGGCGAGACCAGCCTCGCGCAATGCTCCGGCGACGAAGCGGTTGCGCGGGCTGTGGCGGCTGCTGCCGCTGCCATGGGCGAAGACGACGATGCCGCGGGCGTCGGGGCGTATTCCAAGCTCGCCCGCGAGCGTGGCATCACCGGTGGTAATGGTGACGGCGCGTGTGTCCGTGCGTGTGCCTGTGCGTGGTGGCTGTGGCGTATCCATGATGGTGCTCCTCCTACCTGTCATTCTGCCTATCATTTGCTCCGCATAGCGCATACCAACGGGCGCGGAAATTGCAGCGCCATACGAGGTGTATGGCATGATGCAAACTGGCTTGAAGGAGACAGCAGTACGGATGGAGGATACTATGGCGCTTGAGCTCACGAGCAACGCGATCCGCGCGAATGAGGCGATACCCACCCGCTTTGGCTGCGATGGCGAGCGCATCTCGCCGCCGCTACGATGGAGCGGCGCGCCGCCCGCAACCGCCGCGTTCGCCCTGATCGCCGACGACCCCGACGCGCCACGCGGCACGTTCACACACTGGGTGCTCTACAACATCCCCGGCGCGAGCGACCATCTGGATGAGAATATGCCGAAGGCAGCGCATCTGGAAGACGGCGCGCTTCAGGGGTCAAACGACTTCGGCGAGTCCGGCTATGGCGCACCGTGCCCGCCGCGTGGCCAGACCCACCATTACCACTTCACGCTCTACGCGCTCGACGCGCCGTTGCCGCTGCCCGCGGGGGCCAGCAAGCAGCGGGTGCTCGATACGTTGCGGGCGCATATACTCGATCAGGCGACGCTCATTGGCACGTACGCGCGGTCATCATAGGCAAACATTGACAGTTGCTGGCAGGAATGCGACGCCGCAGCCGATCTTACGCGATGCGCTCGAAGTGGCCGTCGCGGTAGACGCGCATGCGCTGGCCGCGCCACTCGATCTCGTTGCCGCCCAGCAGCGTGAGCGCCGCATGGATGGGCGTCACCAGCACGGTGTAGAGCAACAGCAGCCAGCGCTGTCGTGGCATGGCTCGGCGCAGAAAACGCCTGCGTGTCACCTCGTGGGTCGCGGCGTATGCGCCGAGGGTCGCCCCCAGCGCATAGGCCGGGATGCGCCGCCGTGTCACGAGCGCGATCACGCCCAGCGCGCTCGGCAGCAGAATCGTCGCCGGGGTCGCCAGGAAAGCCGCGACGCGCTGCCACGGTGTGAGGAAGGGCGCCATCGCCTGGCGGGGAAGAATGATCCAGCGCTTGAACTTGGTCGCGTAGTCTCGCCAGGACCTGGTGAGGTCGTTGATATCGTAGACCACTGGCGTCTGGAGCGGACGCAGGCCGGTCATCCGCAGCCGTTGCGCCAGTACGAAGTCATCGTCGAGGTAGTCCTCCAGGCCGTCGAAGCCGCCGGCCGCGATAAATGGCCACCGCCAGTAGCAGGCCATCTGGCCCACCACGCGGATTGGGCCGCAGAGATAGTCCCAGGTGACGAATGTCTCTAGCGTGTAGGTGTTGACATAGGAGCTCAGCATACCCGACCAGAGGTTCGACCAGTTCGCATAGCACGTCAGCCCAAAGCTGGCGCCGACACCCGGCTGCATCAGATACGCCACGAGACGACGCAGCCCGTCGGAGGGCGGCGCGACATCGTCATCCATCAAGCAGAGCACCTCGCCGATGGCGTAGGGCAGGCCAGCCCGAAGCTTCGCCAGCTTGGGGGCTGGGCCACATCCCTCGCCCCTGACTCGTATGATGCGCAGGTCAAGCTCAGGGTGCGCGGCGGAGAGTTGGTTGCAGATGGCCTGGGAGTCGGCGTCGTCGGTGTCGCAGACCAGAATGTGCTGGATGCGCGCGGGATAGTCGAGCCGGGTCCGCGCTTCGAGGTTCGCCCGGAGCGCGTCAACGCCGCGTGTCACCGTCTGCAGGAGCGTCACGCGCGGCCAGACGGCGGGATCGTCCGGTTGGGGACGCGCAAAGTAGCGCGCCACCAGCCCCAGCTTGAGAGCGCGATCCGCCAGCGCGACCAGCGCGAGGCCAATCGCGAGGCGTTCCAACGCGCCGGGGCTGCGTTTTGCCATCCTGAGTATCCCTGGATTCCTGCGCCATGTCGCACGGAACAGCGGCCATTCATCCATTGGCAGCTACTTCCGGTCTCTATCCGAGTCATCGCAAACGGTGTTCCAGCGGCGGGAGCAGATGAGCGAGGAATTATGAGGAGGAGCCATTACGAATAAATGCTGACACATGATATGCAGACGTAGTGTTCCGTAGCGCCAGCTTGCGTACTAGCTGCCATTGGGCTATGCTGTCACTACCAGCTAGACAGCGCGAGATGGCACATTTCAGGACTGCATGATTCCCCCAGGAGAGAGAAAGGACACACTGATGTTAGGCGGCTTCCACTGGTGGGACTTGATTCCCGTGCTCTTCATTGTCATCGTAGTGGGCGGCGGGCTGGTCGCCCTCATCCGAGTCTTCGGGCGAAGTATCGGCGAGGGCTATGCGCGCGAACAGCGCCGACAGGAGCAGCATCCAGAGCAGCCGTAGCGGGCGT
>DASTKI010000004.1:0-8113 GCA_035716045.1 Ktedonobacterales bacterium | reverse complement strand
CTACGCGCACTGAGCCAGCGGCGCTGCTGGCGACGAGTGACGCGAGAATTCAAAGAATCTGCGACACAGGAACGCTCGTGGAACCTCGTAATACAGACATGTACGAATTCCAGTCACGACTCTTGATGATGGGTCATAGAGGCTCTAGCGACGCGGTATAACCTCATCGCGCGATACAGGATGATCCCCGCCAAGACAATGAGCGCGTACATGATCACGCTTAAGAGTAGACTGGCTGTCTCTGTCCTGTAGTACTCAGTATCCAGCTGCGATAGTTGACACAGGAGGAATCCTGGCTGAAATATGACTCGGCCATGCCAGTCTAAGAGTAGTCTGTCCCATCTTCCTGCCAGGCTATACAGGAATGCAGCCGCAATAAGCAGTATGGATACGGCACTAAAGCGCCGTATCAACCATTTGCATGCCCAGCGAGGAGCCCGCCACAGCAACAGCGCAAACAGCGCGATGCACACGAGCAGCGCACATGCGGGGTACAGCCAGTCACTGACGCTAAAACTGGCAATCGCGATCAAGACATCTGGGGGCGCGATGTTCAAGTCAGGGCACATTCAGACTCCTGCTTCATGCCTGAAGATAGTACCACATCCGCCCCTATTAGCTGATTGCACAACCGGGGTCGCCGGCCTGCGAGTGGATGCATTACCTGGGTGGTGTACCTACCCCTGCGACAACATAGGTAGTCGAGCAGGCTCTGAATTCACTTCATCATGCGTTCCAGTTAGCAACCTGCCCACATGCCCCTCGATTCCTCTGACACCACTGCTGGGTAGTTTCACCTCCGATAGCAAACATCTGGTCTAATACCCCGTTTGCTTGATCCAAGTACCAGGAGCTGGCAGCTTGGGAACCGTAGGCAACGGCAGTCGCCGCGACGCTTAACGCTTCTTGAAAGACTCCCACTGGTCCCGTCGCAACGGTGAAAATGATCCCAATTGCGTTAGATATTGCTGGCACAAGACTAGCGAACATGCCAATTGCTAGTAACGCGCTGACGCTCGCTTGTATGCCTTGAAGCACCATTAACGTCTGGGCAAGGAGATGCACGGATTCCGAGACCATCTTAGCGAATCCACTGTCCTCGCCAAAGAGATAGCCAACAAGTGCCGGAGCGCCTGCAATATATGCTTGGATAAACAAGATGCCATCCATCAGTTCGGCAAGTGGATTCGTTTTATCCGCGAAGGCCCTCAAGAGTAGCGCAACAAAGTCGAATCCAGCAGCGAACGCGAGATCTTTCTCATACTCACCCTTCAGCGCGTTAAAGGCTGCTGCCTTGTCCTGATCGCAGATAGAGATAAGCGTGCATTTTCCGTGGCTGTCACGTCCACTGGACGATGACGTAGGCGACCCGCCATTGCTTCCCGTACCCGAACCACTGTGACCTGGTGGCGGCGCGCACTGGTCTGGGTTGTTCGGGTTGCAGAGCCGATGCCCCGTCGGGTCGGTGAGCGTCTCCGGGTTGCCCTTGACGTAGGCGTAGGGCGAGAGGCCGCTGGCCACCGTGTCGGCGCTGGTGAACTGGCCCGCCACCGCATCATAGTACCGGGCGCCGTAATAGTCCAGCCCAGTCGCCGCATCCGCCCGCTGGCCGGTGAAGCCCTTGGCGGTGGGCATCGTCCCGCTGCTGCAGCGCACACCACGCCATCCCGCCGCGCGTGCTACAATCCCGAAAGGCTGGCCTGATCGCCGCGCGTGGGCGCTGGCGGCGGGCGGCGACGCATCACGCGGGGATGGTTGAAGGAGCGGGTTATGGCGCGAGGAGACCAGCAGGGGCGGCGTGCAAACGCCCCCGGCGGTGAGCTTTCGGAGGAGCGGCGCGAGCAGGTGGCGGCGCTGGTGAGCGAGACAGAGGCGCTGGCGGAGGCGTTGAGCGCGGCGAGCGCGGACCGCGAGGCGCTGCTGGCCGCACTCCAGCCTGTCACAGGCGCTGAGGAGCCGGTGGCCGCCGCCTACGCCGCCGCGCTGGGCGATGCGCGCGGCGCGGGCGCGCGGGCCGCGGCCGATGTCGCCACGGCGATTGGCGAGCTGGATACACGCCACGAGGTCGCGCGCGAGGCGCGGCGGGCGCGGGTGCGGCTGCGCTCCGCCGGCGTGGCGCAGAGCATCGCCATCCCGCCCACGCACATCGCTCCACCGGCTCAGCCCATCGCGCCCGCCGCGCCCATCACGCTCGCCCCACGCGCGCCGAAGTTCATCGAGGCGCACGTCACGCGCAGCCGCGAGGCGGGCGAGGTGACGCTGATCGTGGTCTGGCAGGAAGGCGCCGACGCCGACGTGCAGCGGGCGCATATGTTCTTGCTCGACTTCTGGCGCGAGGGCGTCAAGGACTTCGAGATCACCGATTCGATGTCGCGCGCGCGCATCCAGAGCCAGTTCATCGCCCGGATGACGCAGCGTGAGGGGCCGAGTGTGGCGAAGATCGGCTGGGCGCAGGCGCGCGGGCTGATCCTCCAGGCGCTGGATGTGAACGCCTGGCGCAAGACCGAACCGGCGGCGGACCTGACGCGCTTCCGCGCGCAGGTGGATGAGCGGCTGCTGGCTGAGCCGGAGGACGAGGCGCGGCGCGACGAGATCGCCGCCGAGCAGGCGCGCATCGAGCGCGAGGGTGACCGCCCGCTCTTCGACATCAATCTGGAGGCCGAGGAGGCGCTGGCCAACTGGCTAGGCGCCTGGAGCCTGGGCGACTATGGGTTGGCCTATGACCTGCTCAGCGCCGACCATCCCGCGCGGCGCGGCACGTCGCGCGAAGAGTTCATCGCGCTACGGCGGCAGTGGGCGGATGAAGCGGAGCCCGCCGCGCTGCGACTGACGGTGATCCGCGAGCAGGAGCAGCGCGCCAGTGTGCTGTGGACGCCGGGCGCCGCGCCGGGACGTCTGGGAACGGGCGGTCGCGAGCTGGAGGCGTTCTGGTCGCTGACGCTGCGCGAGAGCCCGATCGGCGGGCAGCTGCCGGAGCTGCCGATGGGCACGCTGGTGAGCAAGTCCACTGGCCGTCACTGGTTCTGGACGAGCCATACGCTGCGGCGCGATCCCGCATCGAATCTGTGGCTGATCGCCAACAGCCGCGACGAGGGCGCGCAGGCGCAGGGCGTGCCAGTGGAGGAGCTGACGAAGCGCGTCAAGGAGCTGCGGGAGAAGGCCGAGCGCACGGCATCCGAGGCCCAGCGCCAGCCGGAAGGCCCGGCGACCTCCGAGGCGCTGCGCGCGGTGACCGCCGACCTGACCGCCGCGCTGCACTATAGCGACGCGCTGATGGCCCGCCTCCCGCTGGATGAAACCATCTGCCGCGAGGCGATCAACGACGCGCGGGCGCTCAGCTCGCACGAGCGCGCCGCCGCCCTGCTGGAGCGGATGGTGGGGCGCTTCCAGGACGATGTGGAGGTGCGCTTCGAGCTGGGCGTGGAGCAGTATCTCGTCGGCGAGCAGTACGCGCAGCAGGGGATGCAGGAGCCGGCCAGCGTCTGGCTGGGCCGCGCTACCGCCACGATGACGGATGTGGCGACGACGGATCCGACCGCGCGACACCTGCAAGGGCTGGGCGAGCTGCTCTCGCGCCAGGGCCACTTCACCCAGGCGGCGGAGCGGCTGCGCCAGGCCATCGGCGTCGAGCCGGCCAACCCGACGCTCTATCTCGACCTCTCCGAGACGCTCATGGGCCAGGTGAGCGACGAAAACCTCGACGCGCCGGAAAAGTTGGATGAGGCGGGACAGCGGGCGGCGATGCAAGGCGCGCTGGACGCGCTGCGCGAGGCGGCGAAGCTCGATCCGACGCTGCCCCGGCTGTTCACCCGCATGGGCGCCGTGCAGGAGGCGCTGCATCAGCACGAGGACGCGATCATCAGTCTGGAAGAGGCGATCCAGCGCGACCCCAACGACGATGTCGCGCAGTATACGCTCGGCACGCTCTACATGGCGCGCAACGAGCCGCAGCGGGCCTTGCGCTACCTGGAGCTGGCGTCGCAGATGGAGCCCGCCTCGCTGCAATATCGCGTCGCGGTCGCCGCGTGCTACGTCGCGCTGGAGCGCGTGCGCGAGGCCACGCGCGAGCTGGACACCCTGGACAAGGTCGCGCCCGGCCTGCCACAGACTGGCGAGCTGCGCGCGCGGCTGGCGCGCATCACCAAGAAGCAGTAGGCGCGCGGGCGCATGTTCATTGCAGGGAGATGTGATCGGTGGGGACACTAGGCTACGCGGCGATGTTCGAGCAGTTCCATCCGACGGACCTGCTGCGCTGGTCGCGCCAGGCGGAGGACGCGGGCTTCGGCTCGATCATGGCCTCAGACCACTTCCAGCCGTGGACGCCATCGCAGGGGCAAGCCGGCTTCGTCTGGGCGTGGATGGGCGCGCTGGGCGCCAGCACACGCGCGGTACGCTTCGGTCCCGGCGTCACCGCGCCGGGGTTCCGCTACCATCCGGCGATCCTGGCGCAGGCGGCGGCGACGCTTGCAGCGATGTTCCCGGGCCGCTTCTGGCTGGGCATCGGCTCCGGCGAGGCGCTGAATGAGCACATCGTCGGCAAGTATTGGCCTGAGGCGCCCACGCGGCTGGCGCTGCTGGGCGAGTCGGTCGAGGTCATCCGCCAGCTCTTCAGTGGCAAGGTCGTCAAGTATCAGGGCCAGCATGTGACCCTGGAGAGCGCGAAGCTCTACACCATGCCCGATACGCCGCCGCCGATCTACATCGCCACCTCCGGCCCGATCATGAGCGAGCGCACCGGCCGCACGGCGGATGGCATAATCACCGTCGGCGCGGCGGACGAGAAGATCGCCAACCTGATGGCGCGCTTCGAGAAGGGCGCGCGCGAGGCGGGCAAAGACCCCGCGACGATGCCGCGCATACTGCAGCTGCACATCTCCTGGGCGGAGAGCCGCGAGGCGGCGACCGAGCAGGCCGTGCGCGAGTGGCCCAACGGCGGCATGAATTTCCCCAAGGCTGACATCCGCAACCCCGAAGACTTCGAGGCGATGGCAAAGCTCGTGCGCCCGGAGCACTACGCGGGCCGCGTCTTCATCTCTCCCGATCTGGACGAGCTGGCGGCCCACATCCAGCATTTCCTCGATCTGGGCTTCGATGAGGTGTATCTGCATAACGTCGGGCGCAACCAGGAGGCGTTCATCGAGGCGGTCAGCCGCCGTGTGGCGCCACAGCTGAGATGGGCGAAGTAGGCGGTGGGAAGGGCGCCAGACCGCCCAAGCGCGTCGTGGCGGAGGGCTACGACGCGGTCGCCGAGCGCTATCTCACCTGGTCGGCGGGCATCTCCGACGCCTCGCGGCAGCGCTATACTCTGGCGCTACTCGATGGGCTTCCGGCGGGCGCGCGTGTACTGGAGCTTGGCTGCGGCGCGGGTGGCCCGACGACGCGGACGCTAGCGGCACGCTTCGCCGTGACCGGGGTGGACATCTCGGCGCGGCAGGTCGAGTTGGCCCAGCAAGCGGTCCCCAGCGCGACGTTCATCCAGTCGGACATGACGGCGCTGGACTTCCCATCGGAGTCATTCGACGGCGTGGCGGCGTTCTTCTCGCTGATCCATGTCCCGCGCGAGGAGCAGCCGCCGCTGCTCGCACGGATCGCGATGTGGCTGCGGCCGGGCGGGCTGTTCGTCGCCACGATGGGCGTCAACGATACCGCGGGTGATGTCGAGGAAAACTGGCTCGGCGCGCCGATGTACTTCAGCCATTACGACGCCGAGATGAACCGGCGCCTGGTCGAGGAGGCTGGCTTGCGCCTCCTCAGCGCCAATGAGGAGACGCAGGAGGAGGATGGCCGCCCGATCACCTTCCTGTGGGTAGTGGCCCGAAAGCCGGAATAATACCCCCAGCGCCACGGGTACTCTCGTGGCGCCTCCTTTGCCCCAGAGCTTCCCCTTGTGGCCGGCATTGGTCCGGCTACATGCGCATGTGCGCGCTCGCATATACGGGGCCCGGCCAGATGATCGGCCCAATTGGTCTTGTACATGCGCTGGATATTCTCCTATTGTCCCATGCGGTTTCGCTCTGGCTGGCGCCGCCGCCAGGGCTTAGCGAGGAGAGGCGCAATGCGACAATCGGACGAGACGATGTTTCCTGCGTCGCCAGACAATGTCAACTTGACTTCAAACTGGCTGGTAGGTGTGATAGACGATCCCCAGCAAGCGGAACAGGCCGAGCGCGAGCTGCTCCAGGTGGGCTTCTCGCGCGATCATGTACTGTTGCTGCGTGGGGACGAGGCGACCCAGCGCTTGCGGACTAAAGATGAGCAACGCGGCCCGCTGGGCTGGCTTTTGAAGGTCGTGTCGGATGTTACCAGCGACGTCGGCGAGTACGAGGCCAAGTACGCCGATGAGGCGAGAGCGGGTCATGCGATCATCAACGTGCAGGTTAGCGAGCAAGACCGGATGGAGCGCGCCCGCCAGATTATTGATGCGCATGGAGGGCATTACCTCAAGCACTTTGGCGACTGGGTCATCTCCGACCTGAGCTAGCGGTGACGGCATCGAAACGCGACCGCCTCGTTTTGGGAGCGCGGCAGCCTGTTTCCTCCCGATCGCAGGCAGTGACAAGGCGGGAATCGGTTGCCGCGCTCACTTTGCGTGATAGAGATGTTAGCGGGCGGCGGGGAACGGATATGGGCCCGCGCGCCGTGCGCCTGGTTCAGCCACGCGGCGCGCTATTGGCGCCCACTTTGCTTTTTCCCGCATAAACTGGCGGGGATAACTGGCAACGGCGCCGGATTATTCCCTTTAGGGCACTCCCGCGCATCGGTCGTGACGCTGGCGCAAAACAAGCGCTCGTCGGATACACGCTCCCGCGCGATTTCAACGTTCAGGGGCGCGGCGGGACGCCTGCCAGCCATCGCTTCACGGGCCATGATTGTGCGAGACGAGTGGCGAGCCTTGAGGAGGCGCATGGATGGCTAAAAGTCCCGACCGCCGCGGCTTTGGCTCGATGGACGAAGAGCGACAGCGCGAGATCGCCCGCAAGGGCGGCCACGCCGCTCACCAAAGGGGAACCGCCCACGAGTTCGACTCGAGGCAAGCGCGAGAAGCTGGCCAGAAGGGCGGCGAGGCGGTCAGCCAGAACCGCGAGCATATGGCCCAGATTGGTCGCAAGGGCGGCGAGGAGGTCAGCAGAGACCGCAGGCATATGGCGGAGATTGGGCGCAAGGGTGGCGAGGAAGTCAGTCAGAACCGCGAGCATATGTCCGCGATTGGCCGTAAAGGCGGTGAGGCGGTCAGTCAGGACCGAGGTCACATGTCCGCGATTGGCCGCGAAGGCGGCGAGTCACGTGGCGGCTCTTCGCGCCGAGGCGGCTCGACCGAGCGGCATCGCCAGGCTGGCCGGAAGAACCGCAAGAACCAGTAGCCATGAGTGGACTGGCGCCCTGACTACCTGAGTGGCGCCCAATGCCGCCGGGCATGGACTGGGCGCCGCTGGTCGCAAGGACGCGACGGCGAGCGCTCTACTCTACCAGTCCATCATATCTGTATCACCAGACCCCCCTGGATGACGCTCTCATCCAGGGGGTCTGGCAATCTATAGCAACCTCCCCGCGTATGGCGTCATACCTGTGCGTCCGCGAGGCGCGCCATCCTCTCCGCGCGCATGTGCGCCGAGCCAGGCCGAGCCAGGCCGAGCCAGACCGAGCCAGGCGGGAATCGTGGGATTCACTGTCCTGTGAGCAGCGTGCGGAGACATGCGCCACCCATCAGGGCCATGCCAGGAGTTGCGCTTGGTATCATTAGTCACATCAGCGCGCCCGCAGTCGGCATTGGATTGAGATCGCGTTCGCGATCTCGCGGCCCATCGGCGGACATCGCCGCTCACTCGGTGAATGGCTGGAGTGGCGGGGCTGAGTTCGGAGAGGAGATGCTCCGTGGAGCCTGTGGAGTCCATGTCGCGCGCGCCAGGACGCGCCAGGAGGCCAGCGCGCCTCCCGAACGCTCGACGAGACACGACTGCGCCGCGCACTCCCCTCCCACACAGCTCATCCGAGTCTATGCAGGTACGAGCGCGCGAGCGCACCCACGCGGTTCCTCTGACGCGAGCGGATGACGCAGGCCGGGCTCGGCGTCAGAGCAGGGCTGACCTGCCCATGACTGACCCGCATAAGCGCA
>DASTKI010000003.1:0-29411 GCA_035716045.1 Ktedonobacterales bacterium | reverse complement strand
GGTCGGCTACTGGCACCAGCCCGAGGCCACCGCCGAGGCGCTGCGAGACGGCTGGCTGCATACCGGCGACCTCGCCACGATGGATGCTGACGGCTACATCTCCATCGTGGACCGCAAGAAAGACATGATCAACGTCTCCGGCTTCAACGTCTACCCGCGTGAGGTCGAGGAGGTGCTCTTCCGCCATCCCGCGGTCGCGGATGCCGCCGTCGTGCAGTATCCCGATCCCTATCAGGGCGAGTCGGTGATGGCCTTCGTCGTGCTCAAGCAGGATGCCGCCGCCACCGAAGACGAGATCATCGAGTTCTGCCGCAGCCAGATCGCCGTCTTCAAGTCGCCCCGGCGCGTCGTCTTCCGTAGCGAGCTGCCCAAGAACAACACCGGCAAGGTGCTGCGCCGCGAGCTGCGCGAGAAGGCGAACGCCCTCGTCCAGCAGGGATAGCGAGGGAGCCTCACCCTCTCACCCCCTCTCCTCCAAGGAGAGGGGGTGAGAGGGTGAGGTCACGCCCGCCGCCACATGTCACGAGGAGGGCCGCGATGATTACCGCATTGGTACTGATGAGCGTCGAGCGCGACGCCGTCAACGAGACCGCGCAACAACTGCTGGCCATCTCCGGTGTGGCGGAGGTCTACTCCGTGACCGGCGACTGGGACTTGATCGCCGTCCTGCGCCTGCCACAGTACGAGGACCTGGCCACTGTCGTCACCGAGCGTATGGTCGCCCTCAAGAGCATTCGCCGCACGCAGACGATGATGGCCTTCAAGGCCTACTCGCGCGAAGACTTGGAGCAGGCCTGGGACCTCGGCGTGCAGTAGAGGCGGATAAAGAGTCTCACCATGTACCAAATCCCGCTCGCATAGGGGTCCATCTCTCTGAGGCGAAGAGCGTTTACCCGAAGCGCTGGCAACTGAAAGATACTGGTGGTGCTCTCTCGATCCTGCTGCTCAGAAGTATTGATTCACGAAGACATGCGCCTGAGCAAGGATGTCCTTCAACGATGCCGCCAACCAAGCGCGTCTCGATTTCGTCGCATGACTTGTAATCGGAACTCGATGGGTCCCGACTCTAATTGCATCGGGCTCAGTTGGTGGCTGTGTCCAGAGATAGATGACACGACCACCTGACGCAACGCGATGAATCAGAACGTTCCGCGCGTACTCCCAATCCTGACGCTCTTGGGACGTATAGGCACGGAGTAGCTCATCACAGAGCGTGCCGGGAAAGGCTCGCTTAAATCGATCAACTGTCCTTTGCAGGTCAACCTTACGATAATCGGAGTCTGAGAGAAATGGAAAGTCGGACGGCGCGAGCCGCGCACCTATGGCGTGCAGGTAGAAGTAGAGACTCTCAAGAGAGGCAAAGCCGGTTACAAAGAAGTTGAATAGCTCCTGATCTTGAGCATACCTATCGTATTCATCGGGCGTACGTCCCGCGATCAATACTGACCTAGTAAACGCCGCGTCGTGCCTTGCGCATGCGCGAAATCGATAAGCTATCGCCAAAGCTGCGCCTATGAATTGCTGCGCCCACTCATCAGGATATTTATCTGTGGTTGCCCTAGCGATCACCCGGTCGTAAACGGCACGGTATTCCCCAGTCGGAAAATCAGCAGGCATCCTAATGGCAGTCGGGCCTCGCGGAGCTTGGCGCATCGTCGTCATTCCAGTTGTCCCAATAGAGTTGCCGAGGAGAGCGGTCCACATGACGATTCAATAATCGATGGCGAGAGACTTTCCAGAGACTTTCCATTGAAGTCCGGCCGGCAGATCAACCTACCGTTGAGTGCTATCGCCGTTAGCGTCGGGTGTCTTCTCCGCTTGATAGCCATACCATACAAGATCCTCCAACTCCTTCTTGTACAGGAGCATAGCGCGGCAATTGGTCAAGTAGTTCATAGCCCATGAGGCAGTCAGCGCGTCATTCTCTGCAAGGGCGGAGCGCACTCGCCCAACTGCGCCAATGATCCGCATCGCCCACGCCTCCACAGTATCGTCTCGACCCTTTAGTCGCTCTATTGCTGCCAATGCGCCAGCTTCGCTGTCGAGATTGATGTCCTTGAGAAGCGCGCTGCCCTCCAGTACTGAGGACGCTGAACCAAGATACTCCTCGAGTAGAGCACCCAACCCAGCAGATGTCTCAGAGCCGCCCTGGAAGTACACCATTTGCATAAACCATGCGATCCCTTGCCGAGAAAACGTGCCCATAGACTGTTCTCGCTTCAGGGACAGCTGGATTTGGCCAGCAGGGATCGTCACAGTATCGCCTGCATGAATCGTTACGCCCTCTTTTGGCGCCTTCTTCCTTCGAGTCACGTTATCAACCTCTAGGTGATGTGTAGACCGAGTACTGACATTCAGTATATCCCAAGTAGATCACTACTCGCTTTGTTATGTGATACGGAGAGCGTCGCCTCAGACAACTTCACGCAACTCAGATCTGCGCCCGCGCGGCGGCCAGCAGGGCGGCGAGGTCGTTGTAGATCAGCTCGGGGCGGCGGTCGCCAGCGGCGGAAGCGGCTTCTTCAGGGGAGGTCAGGCCGCTCAGGACGACGGCGGTGGTCGCGCCCGCCGCGTGTCCGGCGACGATGTCGAGGTCGAGGCCGTCGCCGATCACCAATGTCTCCTCCGGCGTCGCGCCGACCATCCGCATCGCCTGGAGCAGGATGCCCGGCGCCGGCTTGCCGATCAGCTCGGCCCGCATCTCGCTGGAATACTCGACCGCCGCCACGATTGCCCCCGTCCCCGGCTCGAAGCCATCCTCGACGGGCAGGCGCGGGTCGCGATTGACGGCGTAGAACGCGGCGCCCGCCAGCACGGCCCGCAGCGCGCGCCGCAACCGGGGATAGGTGACTGTGCGATCCAGACCGACTACCACCGCGTCCGGTGTCGAGCCGTCCTCCCCTTCCTCCCAGACCGTCTGGAGTCCGGCGTCGCGCAGCAGCGAGGCCATCGGGTCAGTCGCCAGAGCGAGGACCCGTCCGCCGGGGAAGCGCGCCGCCACCGCATCCGCCGTCGCGGAGCCCGCCGTCACCACGCGTCCCTCGGGTCGCGGCGCGCCCAGGCGCTCCAGCTTGGCGGCCACATCGGCGACGGTGGCGAAGGAGTTGTTGGAGACGTAGACGACCTTGCGGCCCGTCGCGTCGGCCCAGCCTACGAAATCGCGCGCGCCAGGCAGTAATATCTCGCCACGATAAACGACCCCATCCAGGTCCAGCAGATAGGTCGAAAATCCGGCGGGAGAGATGGATTGGCTCATGAGGGAGGCGCGCCTCTTCTTGTTCTATGGGTCCCGCTACTCCGCGAGCTGCTGGCGGATGGCGAGCACCTCTTTGCGCAGAGCGGTATTCTCGTTGATCTCGCGACCGATCTTCTCGCAGCCATGCAGCACTGTGCTGTGATCGCGCCCGCCGAGCGCCTGGCCGATTTCCAGCAGCGACGCCTCGGTCTCCTGCCGCATCAGATACATCGCCACGTGGCGCGGGACGACGATCTGCTTGTCCCGTTGCTTGCCGCGCAGGTCATCCGCTGGGATGTGGTAATGCTCGGCGACCGCGCTCAGGATATCCTCGATGCTGACGCGGCGCTGGCGTGTGTCGCTCGCCAGGCTGACCATCGCCGCCTTGGCGGTATCCAGCGTGAGCGGCAGGCCCTGGAGCTGGGCGTAGGCCTGCACACGGTTGAGGCTGCCCTCCAGCTCGCGGATGTTGCTCTGCACGCGACTGGCCAAATAGAGGATGATCTCGTCGGGTATCCTCTGCGGTAGCAGGTCCGCCTTGGCGCGCAGAATGGCGATGCGCATCTCCAGGTCGGGCGGCTGGATATCGGCGATCAGGCCCCACTCGAAGCGCGAGCGCAGCCGCTCCTCCAGGCTGACAATCGCCTTCGGCGGGCGGTCGCTACAGATGACGATCTGCCGGTTCGTCTCGTAGAGGCTGTTGAAGGTATGAAAGAACTCCTCCTCGGTCGAGTCCTTGCCAGCGATGAACTGGATGTCGTCCACCAGCAGCACATCCACCGAGCGGTACTTCGCGCGGAACTCCTCGGTCGTGCGGTAGCGGATGGCGTCCACGATCTCGTTGGTGAAGGTCTCGGAGGAGACGTAGAGCACGGTCAGGCCGCGCTCCAGCGCGGTGTGGCCGATGGCGTGCAGCAGGTGCGTCTTGCCCAGCCCCACGCCGCCATAGAGGAACAGCGGATTGTAAGCGTGGCCTGGCGCGTCGGCGACGGCGAGCGAGGCGGCGTGCGCGAGCTGGTTGCCGCTGCCGACGATGAAGGTGGAGAAGGTGTAGCGCTGGTTCAGCCGCGGCGGCGCCAGTGGGGCGGAACCGCCCGATGAGGCGGGCGGCGCGGGACGCGGGCGGGCGTCAGGCGCCGCGCCTCTGGGCTCCACGCTAGGCTCGTCGGCCTCATCGAAGTCCATACCATCGTCGCCGGGCTCGTTCATGGTCGCCTTCTCCCCGACACGTGGCGGCGGGTCATCCCGCCAGATACCGGATGCGCGTGTGTCCCGCTCGCCGCTGGGGCCTTCCGGAATGGTCGGAACCGCTCTGGCGCCGTCCCGTACGGCGCCGGGCAGAGAGGCGCGGACGGCTATCGCGCGGCTTGCCGGCGCGCCAGCTCGCTCGCTTTCCACCGGTTGCGGCGCGGAGCGCGTCACGACGGGGGCGGATTGGACGGGCGCGGGGACGAGACGCGGGGCGGGCCGCGTGGGCGCATCCGCGGCGTCATCCACCGCGAAGAGCGGCGCCGTATAGGCCGCCTGACTCTTCTCTGCCGCGCGCGCGGGATGACGGGACACGCCCGAGCCCACCATGATGCTCAGCGCTACCGGCGCGCCCAGGGTTTCCGTCAGCGCGTGCTCGATCATCTCGCGGTAGCGTGTCTCCAGCAACTGCTTTTCATAGCTGGAGCGCACATGCAGCGTAGCCGCTCCCGTGGAGACCTCCGCCAGATGCGCGCCGCTGAGCCAGGCGTTGACCTGAGCGCTGGTGAGATCGCGCCGGAGCCGGTTGAGGGCGGCCCGCCACACATGCGCCTTGTTCATGCGATGAATCCTGACTCTATCCACGGATGCGGCGCTCGCGCGGGGTAGGCGCGAAGCGGCCATGCGAAGCGGCGGCGTCACCGTGAGGCCGCGAAGGGAAGCCCAGCGGGCGTAACGATTATGGTACACGCCGCCCTAGCGCCCTCGCAAGCGGGTTGCCGTATTGGCCACCGCCCGCTCACCCTGGCAACGAGCGACCTCTCACTGCTCAGCGCCGCTCGCCGCGCGCCCGCAGGTTAGCCTGCGCCTCATGCTTGATGCGGATGACCTCGGCCCAAGGGATGATGGGCCGTGGCAGCCCGCGCTTCGCCAGATAACGTGCCGCGACCCCGCGGGCATGCATGAAGAGGCGGCCTTGCGTGATTGGGCCGTTGTCGAGTCCCACAATCAGCTGGGTAGGAGTGAAGCGCCAGCCAGCGCCATTGCGCGCGAGCTGACCGCGCGCCACGAAGGAGCGCTGATTCCACAGGCGCTCGTCGTGCCAGTGGCAGAGCAGGCTCGCGGGGCCCTCCCGCAGCGGCGCGGTCACGTCCGACAGCAGCAGCGTGCGCGTGGCGGCGTCGGGCTGAGGATGGCAACGGACACTGTAGGGATAGCCGTCCCGGTCAGGACCGTTGAGCACGGCGCTCTCATAGCGCGCGAGCTGGCTGGTCAGCCGCTCCCAGTCAACTGGCATGGGACGCCTCCTGTCCTTCCATTCCCTCAGCCGCTAGCCGCTCGATGCGTCGCGGCTCGCCGGTCATATCGCCATCAGGCCACCAGAGGATGCGGCGCGGCGTGACGTAGATCAGCAGCCGCATATAATACCAGTCCGAAAAGTAGCGAATGAGCGGGTTGGCGCTGAAGATCATACCGCTGGGCTGCCGCTCGAACGTCTGGCGCAGAGCGTCCTCATTGCCCGTGAAGCTCGTGACGATCTCATCCGGCGCCGTCGCGTCCCCTTGGACGAGGACGGCGGGCGGGCGTTCCAGCCCGCTGGCCTTCGGCTCGGAGAACAGCAGCGACACCCGCCCGTCGCGCCGAACGTTGTACGCCTTCTGTGGGAAACCAATCGAGGTGGTGACGACGAAGCGCTGGCTCGCGGTGTCCCAGAATGGGAGCGTTGGCCAGGTGATGGGCGTCCCATCCTTCGCCAGTGTCGAGAACTCGCAGGTGAGAAACGCGCGAAAGACCGCCTCGATCTCGGCGGGAATCGCAAGCGCCGCTGGTGAGCTTGTCATACGTCTCCTGTTTATTGGGGTTGCTCCCGAAGCCAGCCTGGACTCGCACACCGACTCAGGCGCTCCACTCGCTGGTGTATAGGCCCGCGGGATGCGCAACATATGGCGCGGTCGCGCCGTAGAGACGAGAAAGTAGGCAAACACCGTCCGCCCGCTCGCCATTGACCGCGCTTAGCCGCCGTCCCTATATTGCACGTTATACACGAGTAGAGGCCAATTGTCTCGCGAATGGGTCGCGAACAGCGCTGGCCCGGCCCTGTGAGTCACGCTGAGTAGCGCGTAGAGGAGAGCCACCGTGTCTGAGCCCGAGACCACCACCACGCAGCCACAGCCACCCGCTGAAAATGCTGGCAAGAAGGGGAGCGGCGCGCTGGGGCGGCGCGCGCTGATCGGCGCGGCGGCGGTGAGCGTCTGCGCCGCCGGCGTCGCGCTGGCGCCCGCCGCCGAGAAGGCGCTGCAACAGGCCAGCAAGCAGGCCATTGATGACGCATACGCCGCGGGCATCGCCGCCGGGCGCCAGGCGCTGCTGAGCGAGCTAGCCCAGATCGAAGGGGTCCCGTTGGACGTCGCCATTCAGGTCGCGGAGTGGACGCGCATGGCGGTGCTCTACATCGTGCGGCCCGTCGCCAACCTGTTCGCCACGATCACTGGCGACGCCCTGGGCGCGCTCATCGCCGCCATCAACTCGGCGCAGAGCCACCTCGCCTCGATCAACGTCCATATCAGCCAGCTCGATCAGCTCAAGTCGCTCCTGACGAACTGGCAGACCAACGTTAAGCAACTCCCCATCGAGATCACCCAATACGCGACCGCCGATATTGACAGCGCCGAAAACTACCTCAAGGCGCTGAAGAAGCACATCCAGCAACAGGGCGACAGCAGTAAGTAGCGCGTGGCCTCACTTGCCAATGCAGAACTCGGCGAAGATCTGGTCGAGCAGGTCGGCGGTGGCCGTCTCGCCAGTGATCTCGCCGAGCGCCTCGAGCGCCGCCCGCGTATCCAGCGCGACGAAGTCCAACGGCGCGCGCGACTCCAGCGCGGCCAGCGCGGCGGCCAGGCTCTCCGCCGCGCGGCGCAGCGCGTCGGCATGGCGCGCGCTGGCCACCAGCGGATCGGCGGACTGCCCCTCGCCCGAGAGCGCCACCCGCGCCAGCGCCTCCTCCAGAGGGGCGACGCCCGCGCGTGAGCGCGCCGAGACACAGACCACCGGCGCGCCCGACCAGAGGTCCGCGACATCCTCCGGTTGCAGCGCCGCCGGCAGATCGTCCTTGTTCAGCGCCAGAATCACCGGGACCGCCGCGTCATCGCCCAGCAGGTCGCGCAACTCGCGCGCGGCGGCGAAGTCAAGCGGCGCCAGCGGCTCGGAGCCATCGAAGACGAAGACCAGCGCGCCGGCCTCGCGCGCGGCGGCCCGCGACCGCTCCACGCCCAACCGCTCGATAGGGTCATCCGATGGCGTCAGCCCAGCGGTATCCACCAGATGCAGCGCGATACCGCCCAGTCGCGCCGCCTCCTCGATCGTGTCGCGCGTTGTCCCCGCCACCGGCGTCACAATCGCGCGCTCCACGCCGAGCAGCGTGTTGAGCAGCGACGACTTACCCACGTTGGGGCGCCCCACCAGCGCCACCCGCAGACCCTCGCGCTGGATGCGCCCGCGCTCTACGCCCGCCAGCAGGCGCGTCGTCCCATCCGCCGCCTCGGTCAGCAGCGCGCGCAGCTCCTCCGGGTCGGGCGGTGGGACCTCCTCCTCTGGGAAATCTATGCTGGCCTCGATGCGGACCAACACCCCCATCGCCGCCGCGCGGACCGCCGCCATGCGCGCCGAGAGCTCCCCCTGAAGCTGGCGCAGCGCCAGCCGCCGCGCCGCCTCGGAGCCCGCGTCCACCAGGTCCATCACCGCCTCGGCCTGCGCCAGGTCAATACGGCCATTGAGGAAGGCGCGCAGCGTCATCTCGCCAGGGCGAGCCAATCGCGCTCCCGCCGCCAGCGCCAGAGCCAGAATACGCCGCAGCGTCAGCGGAGAGCCGTGCGCCTGAATCTCCACCACGTCCTCGCGGGTGTAGGTGCGCGGCGCGCGCATGAATACCGTCAGCGTCTCATCCACCCGCTCGCCGCTATCGCGGTCTACGACATGGCCATAGTTGAGCAGGTGCGAGGGCGGGAAGCCATCCTCGCCAGCGGCATGCGGATGCGCGGGGCGAAAGAGCGCGGCGCCAATCGCGAACGCGCGCGACCCGCTGATGCGGATAACGCCCACGCCACCAGGCCCAGGCGGGGTGGCGATGGCCGCGATGGTCTCATCATCTGGGGATGCGCTGGAGTAGGGGACGGTGTCGGTATCCATATGGAGTATGCTATCATAGAATACCTCTTCCAGCAGGCGCGGGCGATGACGCCGACTGCGCCCCCCAACACGCGATGGAGCGCGCTGGCGAGCATGTGGGTAGCTCAGACGATGGGCTTCCCTCACGACCACACAGCGAAACCATACAGCAGCCTCGCGGCGCTATGGCGCATGCGATCGGCGCGGCCTCAGGGGAGAATGGAGCATGAGCGCGCCTGCCAGGATTCCGGCGGCGGTCGTCAATGGCGCTGGCTACGGCGGCGTGGAGCTGTTGCGTCTGCTGCGGCGACATCCCGCCTTTGATCTGGTGGAAGTCACCGCGCGCAGCGATGCGGGCAAGCGCGTCGAGTCGGTCTTCCCCCAGCTCGCCGGTCTGGGCCTGACCTTCAGTGAGCGTGTCGAGCGGGCCGAGGCGGTCTTCGTCGCGCTGCCCGATGACGTCAGCGTCGAGGTGGTCCCCGGCCTGCTGGCCCAGGGACGGCGCGTCCTCGATCTCTCCGCTGGATTCCGCTTACGCGACCCCGCCCTCTATCCCGAGTGGTACGGCTACGACCATCCCGCGCCCGCGCTGCTGGAAGAGGCGGTCTACGGCCTGACCGAGTGGGCGCGCGACCGCCTGCCCGGCGCGCGGCTCGTCGCCTGCCCCGGCTGCTATCCCACCGCCGCGCTGCTCGCCCTCGGCCCCGCGCTGGCCGCCGGTCTGATCGAGCCGGACGTGATTGTAGACGCCAAGTCGGGCGTCAGCGGCGCCGGGCGTACGCTGCGGCTGACCGGCCACTTCAGCGAGGCCAACGAGGATGTCGCCGCCTACGGCGTGAGCGGCCACCGCCACCTGCCGGAGATCACGCAGGAGCTGGCGAGAGGGCCCGCGGCCGCGGACCCTGCCCCGCGCGTGACGTTCATCCCCCATCTGATTCCGATGACGCGCGGCATCCTGGCCACCTGCTACGCGACCCCACGTCCTGGGGTCACCACCGCTGATGTCCGCGCGGCGTATGAGGCGGCCTACGCCGATGAGCCGTTCGTCCGGATCGCGGAGGCGCCACCGCACACCAAGTGGACCTACGGCTCGAATCTCGCCTACGTCTACCCCTTCATCGAGCCGCGCTCCGGTCGCCTGATCGTCATCAGCGCGATAGATAACCTGGTCAAGGGCGCGGCGGGACAGGCGGTCCAGTGCGCCAACCTGATGTACGGCCTGCCTGAGACTATGGGCCTTCCAGCGGAAGGAGTGTACCCCTGATGGCTGGCTCTCCCAACTCGCTCAATGCTCCCGGGGAAGGCTCGATGGTCAGTATCGGTGATCTCGCCCAGCTCAGTCAGATGGCGCCGCATGAGGTGATCGCGCAGGCGCTGCGCGAGGCCCTGCCGTATGTCGAGGCGCTGCGCGGCCATTTCATCGTCATCAAGCTGGGCGGCAGCACGCTGGAGTCGCAGCGCGACGCCCTGGAAGACATCGTCTGGCTGCGCAGCCTCGGCGCCCAGCCAGTGCTCGCGCACGGCGGCGGCCCGGAGATCAACGCCTGGCTCGACCGTCTCAGCATCCCCCACCGCTTCGAGCGCGGCCTGCGCGTCACTGACGCCGAAACGCTGGAGGTCGTGCGGATGGCGCTGGCGGGCAAGGTCAACGGCGAGCTCGTCCAGATGCTCGCACGGCTCGGCGGGCGCGCGGTCGGCCTGACAGGGCTGGATGGCGCCTTGCTGCGCGCCCGGCCCATCTCCGACCGGCTCGGCTATGTCGGCCAGGTCGTGGAGGTGAACCCGGACCCAATCGAGACGCTGAGCGACGCGGGCTATATCCCCGTCGTCGCGCCACTGGCCATCGGCCCCGACGGTGAGGCGCTCAACGTCAATGCCGATGACGCCGCCGCCGACCTCGCGCGCGGCCTACGCGCTACCAAGCTGCTCTACATCAGCGACGTGCCCGGCGTCATGGACGCCAACGGCGAGCTGATCTCCGTCCTGACCGACGAGGACGCGCGGCGGCTGATCGGCCAGGGCGCCATCAAAGGCGGTATGATCCCCAAAGTCGAGGCCTGCCTGCGCGCGCTGGATGTCATCGAGCGGGCGCACATCGTGGACGGCGGCGAGCCGCACGTGCTGGTGCGCGAGCTCTTCACCCACCGCGGCGCCGGCACGATGATCGAGCGGGCGCGCTGACAGCGTCGCGCCGCTCAACCAGCCTAGCCGAGGGTCTCGTACACGATGGTGAACTCGGTGTCGCTTCCCTTCATACGCATGTTTTGGAGCATAACGATAGCCTTTGCTCCAGTCCCCGCATCCCCTGTCCAGCGGTACTTGTAGCCGCATGGCGCGTTGGAGCCACCTGCTTGTCGGGACTGTGGCGCTCTGCGTCCATCCCGAAGCTGGCATGCGCGCCACATAGAACGCCCACACGCTGTATTCACTGGGCCGAGACTGGCTAGCGCCACTGACGCGCGCCAGCGGCCGGGCCAACAGAGGTAGAGGTAGTGGAGGTAATCAGGCATGGCGTCGCGCGACCTCATCCAGGGCCAGCCAGCCATCATCGTGGTGACGGGCATCCAGGCCGCCGGCAAGTCAACGGTCGCGCGGCTGCTGGCGGGCCGCTTCGCGCGCGGCGCACACGTCGAGGGCGACGCGCTGCATCACATGATCGTCTCCGGCGATGAGAGCGTTCAGGAGCCGGGCGAGCCCCAGGGCGAGGCCGCCCGCCAATACTATCTGCGCCTCAAGCAGATGTGTCTGGTGGGCCGCTCGTTCTACGAGGCGGGCTTCACGGTCGCACTCGATGACATCGTGCTGGGGGAGAGCTGGCGCCATGCCCAGGCGCAATTGGAGGGCTTACCCGTCTCGCTGGTCGTGCTCGCGCCGCGCGTCGAGGTGGTCGCCCAGCAGCGCGACCTGACCCGCGCGAAGCGCCCGCTGGGCGAAGCCTGGGCGATCTATCTCGATCAGGTCTTTCGCGCCTCCATGGCGGGAACGGGCCTATGGCTCGACACCTCCGATCAGACGCCCGAAGAGACGGTGAACAGCATCCTCCAACGCCTCTGGACTGAGCCACAGGTGTGATGGCGAATCCGCCTCGTCCCCATTCGTGCGCCACACCTCTCCAAGGCGCCTACTTTGCAGATCCGCCTGATTGGCCGCCACTAGACCATTTTGACGATTGACGTGCCTGGGAGAGGGGCAGGTACACTCGCGTGTATGCGTTACACAAGTGACGCAAGTGCGACCAGGAGCGTATCGAAAGGGAGGCGCCATGATCCGGCAGCATCCAAAGCGCTCCATCGCGGCCTTCATCCTGGCCCTGGCGTTGGCGCTTGGCAGCGCCACGCCAGCTTTCGCCAGCCCCAGCCCACCGACGAATGGTGGTAATGGAGCCGGGCAGAGCGGCCAGTGCACAGGTCCCGCGAGTGACCGCCCAGCATCCTGCCAATCGCCCTAGTAGCGCCTTGGCCTGCGTGAACTCGCTGTTCTGCGCCAAGGTACGGTGAGGCGCCGCGCGAGGTATCAGACGCGTCACGTACCTGCGCCGCCTGAGCAAGAGTTCTCGAGCAAGCCCAACGAACGAAGCGGCCACTTCCCTCGTAAAGAAGGAAGTGGCCGCTTCCAATGCGCGCGCTCAGAGCCGCTGCGGTATTGCATGCGCGCTGGGTAGGGCAGGGCGCGCGGCGCTTCTCGCCTGGCAGCCTGATTGGCGCGTCCGCTTCCCCTAGCGGCTTGCGGCCAGTTCAGGCGCGGGCTTTTCCTTGCTCACGGCGGCGTCGGGCTTCGCGGCTTCGGGGTCGCGCTGTGGGATCGCTTTCAGCGTGGGGAAGACCGCTCGCGCCGACGCGTAGAACCACGCCCCCATGGCGATGGCCACCGTGAAGACGCTGAGCCGCACGGGCAGATGCAGCCACAGGTGGCCGATGTTGAACGGCGTCGGCCCATTGCGGGCGGGCACGCTGCCATGCAGCAGCGTCGGCAGGAAGAGGTCGGTGATGGGGTAGGAACCGTAGTTGTGGTAGATGCGCACACCGGTCACCACATAGAGGAAGGTGATGACTAGCGCGAAGCCAACCCCCACCATCAGCGACGCGCGCAGCCAGCGGCGCGGGTCATCCACCAGCCAGGCCAGGCCAAGGCACGCGAACGGCAGCATCGGCAGCAGCAAGCGCGGGCCCGGCAGGTTCTCGCCCGCCATGGGCAGGAAATAGGACGAGACCATCAGCGGGTAGATGACCGAGACGGCGATCGCCACCAGCGCCTCCAGCCGCGCGCCGCCCGTTCGATACCACAAGTAGAGGCCCAGCGGAATGAGCAGCAGAAACGGTGACTCGATCAGCAGGCCGCGAGGATACACCAGAATCTCCCACAGACCCTCAGGGCGGGGGAATGTGACGCCAAAGAAGCCCTTGTGCTGGCCGGAAAACTCATCGCCAGAGACGAAGCCGTAGCTCAGGCTGAGTGGGTTGCCAAACGCGAACCAGTTGTACCAGGCCAGCATCAGCGCACTCGGAACGATGCCCAAGCCGTAGAAGAACAGCGTCCGGATGCGACGGCCCGGGAAGGCCAGCATGATATAGCCGCACAACACCAGGAAGATGACGCCCGCGGGATACTCGGTGATGACGCCCAGGCCGGTCAATAGGCCCGCCAGCAGGATGCGCCGTGTGGGCGTCCAGGCCTCGCGCGCGGTGTAGAGCAGGTAGAACGAGATGAAGAGCAGCGCGCCACCGAACGCATGGCTGAAGAACGTGGTCGTGAAGGGATAGAACAGCGTAGCCAAGCCGAATATCCCCGCCACGACATATGGCAGCGGCGAGGACGCTAGCTCAGGCCGCAGCCGAGCGATGAAGCGACGCATCACTAGACCTGCCGCGACCGACGCGGGCAGCACAGTAAACGCGTTCAGCAGCGCGATCTGGTACGTCAGGTTGAACTGGCTGAAGTTATTGAGATCCACGAAATGCCCGACGACGATCAGCACAGGCGTCGCCAGCAGCGAGAGCCCCACCGAGCGCGGCGAATACCAGTGGCCGTTATAGTAGCTGACATCAATCGTGTTGCTGGCATGAATATCAATGTTCGCGCCGCCATGCGCCAGCGCGTAGACCATATCCCAGCGGCTGATCGTATTCGTTCCGGCGGGCGTGAGGAAGTAGCCATAGCAGAGGGTGAGCAGCGCAGCGAATGCCCATTCCGAGCGCGTCAGTGAGAGCGCGACGCGCTCCAGCCGCCCCAGCCAGACCTCCCAGGTCTGCCGGGCTGACCAATTTGGCTGGGCGGACCTCGCGCGACGCAACTGCAAGCGCGCCGGTCGAGAATCCGCCGCCGGTCGAGGTGAAGTTGGCGCGTGTGCGCTCATCAACGGCGCGGCGCGATGTCCCCTCGTTTGAGCGATGGGGAGGGAGCGCCGCTCCCCTTTCTGTTATGCTATGTCACCCACATACCGCGGGGTTTGCGGAAATGTACATCCGTGGAGCGGCGACAACCATGGCGCGAATGATAGTCAAACGCTCATGGCTGGCCTTGAGAGCAATTCCGGCCCAGGATCCCTCTCGGCTGTTCGCCTCCTGTGGCGATGAAAAACCGCCAATTCCCTAAACGGCGCCTGTCTGACAGGCGCTCATAGCCAGTATAGCGACCCGCGTCGCGACGGGTCAAACGCGGTGTACTTCAGTGGACGCCGCGCTACTGGCGATATCCGGTCCCCCTCGACCGGACGCGACCGCGGCGAGCGCCCGTCTCCGGGCTCCGTCGCGTCTGAGTTGCTTCCCCTCCCGCGTCACGCGAAAGTCATGCCAGCAATAGCGGTATGCGCGAGCAAACGTTGACCGTTGCCCCAGAACAGGGCGCGCTTCGTCTCGTCGCTCCACCCCTCAAGACGCTCAAAATCAGCGATCCAGCGATCAGGTGTGATGAACGGATAGTCAGACCCAAACAGGAACTTGTGGTTCAGCCGCCCGGCGGCCTCGCGCAGGAGCGCCTCCGGGATGTATTTCGGCGACCAGCCCGAGAGATCATTGTACACATTGGGCTTGTGCTGCAGGATGGCGATCATCTCCTGTTCCCACGGCCATGAGGGATGGGCGCCGATGATCGTCAGTGAGGGCACGTCCGTCGCCAGGCTGTCCAGGTGGATTGGGCGCGTGTACTCCAGCTTGATGCCGCCACCGCCGGTCATGTTCGCACCCAGCCCAGATGTGCCGGTATGGAACAGCGCGGGCATGCCCAGCGCGGCGATGCGCTCGAAGAGCGGACGGAAGCGCGGGTCGGAGGGCGCGAACGCCTGGACGCCGGGATGAAACTTCATCCCGGCGAGACCCAGGTCGCGCACGGCGCGCTCGGCCTCGGCGATGGCGCGGTCACCTTTGTGGGGGTCCACGCTGGCGAAGCCGATGAACTGCTGTGGAAAGCGGCGCACAATCTCGGCGACGGTGTCATTTCGCAGCGGCTTTTGCCCGGTCGCGGTCTCCGCGTCCCACGCCAGCAGCACGCCAATCATGTCCTGCTCAGCGTAGTAGGCGGCGATCTCCTCGATATCGCGCAGCTTCACCTCGCGGCGGAAGTAGCGCTCCACATCGGCGCGATACTTCCCAATCGCCACATCCATGAACTCCGCGATGGGCAGATGCACGTGGAAATCAATCGCCCTAGGCATGGAGCGCCTCCTACCACTCGCCGCGAGCCACACACTGGCAACCCGCCATCTCATCCGCACCGCATCGTACCACACACGCCCGCCTGCGGCGCTCAAGTATGGGAGCGGAGCCATGCGAACGTGGATCGCACGGCGTCATCGAAGAACTGGCGGTAGAACGCGGGGGTCTCAGCCTCCTTCGCGCCCGCCTGCGCCAACGCCTCCACGTAGGTGTAGCCGGCCAGCCGCTCCAGCTCATCGCCTGAGACGCCATCGAGCGCGCCGGGGACGCTCCCGCTCTCCAGCGCCGTCCGCGCGTGGCGCTCGATTGTAGCGAAGAAAGCCAGGTTGCGCGCCAGCAGGCTGGGGTCGTATACGCCGCCATGGCAGGGAAGGACCCAGGCGGCATCGAGCGCCTGGAGCCGCGCTAGCGAGCGGCGAATGTCGGGCAGGTCAGCGCCGGAGTGGACTTGCGGGAAGGGCTGCTCCGCGGCGTCGCCCGCTAGCAGCAGCCGCGGCCCGGGAATCCAGACCGCCGTGTGGTCCGGCGTATGACCTGGCGTGTGCAGCAACTCCAGCGTGAGGTCGCCACCGTCAATCACCAGCCTATCTGTGTAGGTGATGGTGGGCGCGATGAGGCGCACCGAGGCGAAGCGTGGGCTCTCGGCCTGCTTCTGGCGAAGCTCTTCTGCCACGCCTTCGCTCTGCATCCATTCGCGCGCGAGGGCATGCCCGATGATCGGCGTGTTGACCTCTCCGGATGGTCCTGCGAAGGCGGCGTTTCCCCAGCAATGATCATAGTCGGCGTGGGTAATGACGACCAGCGGCTGCCGCGAGGCCAGCTCCGGCGCCAGCGCCACGCGGACCCGTTCCGCCTGCTCCGGCGTCGCGCCTGTATCCACGAACACGACGAAGCGCCGCGTCACGATGGCGTAGACATCCACCTCATCGCCGCAATGGAAGCCGCGCACGCGCGCGTCCCAGCCCGGCTCGGTGAACGGTATCGCCTCGCCTTCTCGATTGTCACCTACCATGCGTCTCCTCCCAGGTTTATCGCCCGCGGCGCCCGATGGCGTACGCCTCGCTGAGAAAGTATATGGCGCGGCGCGCGGGCTAGCCCATCGGCGGGGGCCTGCTGGAGCGGCGGGCGCGCGGTGGGTTATACTTCTGCGAGTGGGGTGCGATAGAACAGACGGTCAAGCGGCAGGCCCCGGCATGTAAGGAGGTAGCGGAATGCGGCAGGCGAGCGAGACGCGGCCAGAGGACGGGCGGGCCGCCCAGCCACTCGCGCCGCTGATCGAGCGCGCGCGCCGCATCCTGCTGCACGAGCAGAAGACCGGCCACGCCGACGCCGCCGTCAAGCCCGGCGGGCTGGAGAGCTTCCTCGCCCATTGGACGGATGACCTGCGCGCGACCGGGCGCCCTGAGGCGCTGGAGATGGCCGCGCTCATGGGCCAGCGCCTCGCCAGCTATCACACGCTAGACCCCATGCGCCGCACCGCCCAGGTGCGCGCCGCCCTGGCCCTGCTCGACGGCGCGCCTCCCGCCGCGACCGCAAGCGCCGAACGGCACGCGACGTCCCGTCCTATGCCCGCCCCACAGCCACCACGCCCCACTCGCCCCGCGCGGCCAGCGCCTACGATGCGCCCCGCGACGCCCGCGCCCGCCCTGCGCGAGGAGGAGTGGCCGCTGGCGCGGCCCGCGCCGCCGCCGCCCGATTTGCGCCCGCGCGCCGTCGCGCCCCCCCAACCTCCGCGCCCTGAGGACGCCTACCTGTTGGAGGCGCCTGTCACCGCTGTGGCAGGCGTTGGCCAGACGCAGGCTGGGCGGCTGGCGCGGCTGGGCATCGAGACTGTTCGTGACCTGCTCTTCACCTTCCCGCGCGAGCACCGCGACTACAGCCAGCTCACCAAGATCGGCAAGGCGCCATTCGATGAGGTCGTGACCGTGCTCGGCATGATCTGGGAGGTCAAGACCACCCGCCACGGCCCGCGCACCCGCACCACCGCCCGCGTCACCGACGATAGCGGCGGTGTCATCGCCGTCTGGTTCAACCAGCAGTACTTGCAGAAGCAGCTGACGCCCGGCTCCTACATCGTCATGACCGGGGTGAAGCAGCGCTTCGGCAACAAGGTCGAGTTCAGCGTCCGCAGCCACGAGTTGCCGGAACAGGGCGATCTCATCAACACGGGGCGGCTCACTCCCGTCTACCCGCTCACCGAGGGGCTCAACCCCAAGGCGATGCGCAAGATCACCAAGTGGGCGGTAGACCGCTGCGCGCCCTTCATCCCCGACCACCTGCCGCCGGAGGTGCGCGCCCGCGCGGGACTCATGCCGCTGCCTGAGGCGGTGGCGCAGGCGCACTATCCCGACAACCACGAGACGCTGGCGGCGGCGCGGCGGCGGCTGGCCTTCGATGAGCTGTTCCTCGTCCAGCTTGGCATGCTGACCCGCCGCGCCAACTGGCAGGACGGCCCGCCCGCGCCCACGCTGCCCGCGCCGGAGTCGCTGATCTTCGATGAGCCCGCCGCCGACGGCGCGCCGCCCGACATCGTCGTCTCACCGCCCCAGACCGGCCTCTGGCCGCTGACGGCCTCGTGCTTCGAGGCGACATTGCCTTTCCGCTTCACCGGAGCGCAGCGCAGCGCCATTCGCGAAATCCTGGCGGGCCTGGCGGAGACCAGACCGATGAGCCGCCTGTTGCAGGGCGATGTCGGGTCAGGCAAGACAGTCGTGGCCGCCGCCGCGCTGCTCGCCGCCGCCGCCAACGGCTACCAGGGCGCGATGCTGGCCCCCACCGAGATCCTCGCCGAGCAACACTATCGCGGCCTCGCCCGGCTGCTGGCGCCCTTCGGCCTGCTCACCGTCCTGCTCACCGGCAGCCAGCGGGCGAAGGAGCGGCAGGCGGCGCGCGACGCGCTGGCCAGTGGGCAGGCCGCCGTCGCCATCGGTACGCACGCGCTGATCCAGGACGACGTAGCGTACAAGCGGCTGGGACTGGCGATCGTGGATGAGCAGCACCGCTTCGGCGTCGAGCAGCGCGACGCCCTGCGGCGCAAGGGCCAGAGCCCGCACATGCTGGTGATGACGGCGACGCCGATCCCGCGCACCCTCGCGCTCACGCTCTATGGCGACCTCGACGTCTCCACGCTCGATGAAATGCCAGCCGGCCGCTTACCCATCATCACGCGCTGGCGCTCCGGATCGCAGCGGCAGGAGGCCTACAAGCTGGTGGAAGCCGAGGTGGCGGCGGGCCATCAGGCGTATGTCATCTGCCCGCTGGTGGAGGAGTCCGAGGCGCTGGAGGCCAAGTCCGCTGTCGCCGAATACGAGCGGCTGAAGACGCAGGTCTTCCCGCATCTGCGGCTGGGCCTGGCGCACGGCCAGCTGCGCCCGGCGGAGAAGGACCGCGTGATGCGCCAGTTCCGCGACGGCGAGATTGACGTGCTGGTGGCGACGGCGGTCGTTGAGGTCGGGGTGGATGTGCCCAACGCAACGGTGATGCTGATCGAGGACGCCGATCGCTTCGGCCTCTCGCAATTGCATCAGTTCCGCGGGCGCGTCGGGCGCGGCGATAGCCAGTCTTACTGCTATCTGCTCAGCCAGGAGGCCAGCGCGACCGCCTCCGAGCGGCTGCGCACGCTGGAGCAGACGGTGGACGGCTTCGCCCTGGCCGAGGCCGATCTACGCCTGCGCGGGCCGGGAGACTTCTTCGGCGTCCGTCAGAGCGGCCTTCCGGAGCTGAAGATGGCGAATATGGCCGACACGCGCCTGATCGCCGAGGCGCGCGGGCAAGCCGAGTGGCTCTGGACGCGCGACCCCTACCTGCGCGCGCTGGAGCATGCCGCCCTGCGCGAGCGCGTCTACCTCTTCTGGCGCAACTTCAACGCCCACTGAGCGGCGGGTTGGATGGTTCGCCTCGCGCAGCCAGCGCGCCAGCGCCGCGCGGCGCCGCGAGTCAGCGAAGTTGAACGCCCGGCGCGCGGTTGCAGGCGCCTTCGCGCTGTCTTGCCGCACGACCGTGAGATAGCCCACCTGCGCCAGCAGCGCCGGGAGATCCTGCGGGAGCACGTAGACTTCTCCCAGCTCCAGATCGAGCGCATAGGTGTTGACAATCTCGCGCAGCCGGTCGCCCAGCGCCTGAGAGTGCCCATCCGCGACAAAGGAGCGAAGCAACCTGGAGAGCGCCGCGTCCGCCGCCGTCCAGGCGTCCGTCAGCTCATCGAGCGAGAACGCCGAGCGCAAACGATGCCAACGCTCGACCGACTCATCGCTTCCCCGCTCATAAGGCGGCGTGAGGTCTTCCCAGAGACGGCGCCGGCAGTAGCTAACAGCATAGCCGAAGTCATCAACGAAGACATAGCGCTGATCTGGAGTGGCGACCATCGAAAGCGTTTCCAGCACACAGGTTCCTGGGATAAGGCGGCTGTTCAGACGAGGAGAGGTTGCCCCCGCACGCTCCCAGGCGCGCAGGTACTCACGAGCAGTCCGTGTCATGGGGATGCCTCCTTACGCAGCCTAGCGCTACGCACATTTGCGTGTACAAACGCTTCATATGCCCAACAGTTACGTACTGACCTCCTTGTGCTATACCAGTCGCTTACTCCCAACCTTACCGTATGCGTGGGTTCAGCCACCGCCACGCATGGTCCGGCGCGCTATGATTCAGCTCCGGGCGCTGATGTTTCGGCGATAGCCCGGATGCGGTCCGCGAGCGCCAGCATGCGCGCCCGCAGCTCTGGTGGCTCCAGGATGACGAGTGGGCAGCCTAGCCCAGCCAGGGTGTATGCCAGATAGTCCAGGTCGTACGCAAACCCATGCAGGAGCGTCCCTCGCTCGTGGGGATGCAGGAGCGCCATAGTCGGGGGAATGCGCTGGGATAGCGCTTCGTGTGACAGAGCGACCACGACCCGGTATTCCCAACGCCATGGGGTTTGGGCGATGGCTTGCTCGACAGCGGCGAGCGCATCGAGCGCCGGCGGCGAGAACGTGTCCAGCAGCGGCGCCGCGCGGAGCACATGGTCGAGGCGAAAGACACGCTGACCAGCGCGCAGGTGACAGTAGCCCACGAGATACCAGCGCCCATATCGGTGGACGACCTGATAGGGGTCTACCGCGCGATCGGTCACATGGCCGGAACCCGCGCGATACCGGACGCTCACGCGGTGGCGCGATTGTATGGCGTTGACTACGACCTCCAGGTAGTCAGGGGTGACCGGGTCTATTCCAGCGATAACAGGCGTCGCGAACGTCACCGCGCCGTCCATGCGCCGGATCAGGTCGCGTGTCGAGGCTGGCAGCGCGCGCGTCACCTTCGTCAGGGCGCGCTCGCTCTCGCTCGCGGCGCGTCCCGGGGAGCGCTGGCCTCCACTCAATAGTCCATAGGCCAGCGCCAGCGCCTCCTCCTTCGTCAGCGCCAGCGGCGCGCGAAACCCCTGTGGAAGTGAGTAGCCTCCATAGCGCCCGCGCTTCATGTCTACTGGGATGCCCTGGTCGCGCAGGATCATCACATAGCGGCGGACCGTTCGGACATCCACCTCCAACCGCTGCGCGATATCCTCAGCGCGCATCTGGCCGTGCGCCTGCAACAACTCGAGGACCGCAAGCACGCGCGACGTGGAATAGTACATGGATTTCCCGCGTTTCTCCTCATCTCGCGCATTCAGGATTAACGGTGTCCGCTTATGAATCTACCATAGCGCCAGAGGGCAGGTCGAAGCCGCCACGCAGTGGGGCCAGCTGGCGCCTTGTCCTCAGGAGACACACCATGGCTGAGCTGACCGCGGCTGAACAAGTGCGAGATGGCCGCGCGGACTTCGACTTCTTCATGGGCTCGTGGAACATCAAGCACCACCGCTTGGCGGAACGGCTGAAGGGCTGTGATACCTGGGAGGACTATGCGGGAACAGCCGAAGCGCGCAAGGTATTAGGCGACCTCGGCAACACGGATGAGATTACCATGGACACTCCTGCGGGCTGCGTGCGGGGGATGACTGTGCGGCTCTTCGATCCCCACACGAGGCTGTGGCGCCTCTATTGGGCGAGCAACGCGAGCGGAATCATGGACGAGCCATTGGTCGGGCGATTCCAGAATGGGCGCGGAGAGTTCTATGGCCACGAAATCGTTGGAGGCGTGGCCATCTTCAGCCGCTTTATCTGGACGCCCATGAGCGACGAGCAGTGCCGCTGGGAGCAGGCGTTTTCAGCGGATGGGGGCAGGACCTGGGAAACGAACTGGATCATGGAGTTCACCCGTCGCGGCGAATGAGCGAGGGCTACCAGTGTCCAGTAACGACTCTACCCTAACGCCAGAGGGTGGGTTGGAGCCGCCTCACAGTGGTAGTTGGCGGATGTCACTACAGACAGGAGAGTTCCATGACCGAGCAGGTGGAAGCCGCTCAAGACCGAGATGGACGCGCGGATTTCGATTTCTTCCTCGGCGTTTGGGACAGCAAACAACGACGTCTGACTGATTGGCTGAAGGGCTGCGATACCTGGCGGGAATTTACGGGTGTATCGGTAGCCCGCAAGACGTTAGACGGTCTTGGCCATATGGATGAGGTCATCCTGGATACTCCCACAGGTCGCGTGGTGGGGCTTACCGTGCGCGTCTTCGATCCTCAGACGCGGCTGTGGAGCATCTATTGGGTGGACAGCAGGCGCGGAGTCTTGCAGGCGCCAATGGTCGGGGGATTCCAGAACGGACGGGGCGAATTCTACGACCGGGAAACCTTTGACGGCGTGAATATCTTTAGCCGCTTCATCTGGACCAGTAGCGGCCCTAATACCTGCCACTGGGAGCAGGCGTTCTCGGCGGATGGCGGCCGCACGTGGGAAACGAACTGGACGGCGGACTTCACCCGCCGCGAAGACTCCAGCGCGATCTGAGCGCTCATCTTTCATAGCCAGTCAGGAGCGTAACAATGGCGGACGCCGTAGAACACCTCAGGAACATCCCCAACCTCAGCGAGCTGGGCGTCATCACACCCAGCTATGAGCACTATGAAAAAGTCGCGACGCCCGGAGCGGGGCTCAGGCTTCCCGGCGCCTATCTCAAGTGGTACGAGATTCGCCGCCCGCATGTGGAGATGCCACCTGCGCTGATCCGAGAAAGTCGTGAGTTTCTCCAGACCGAGACCGCCAGCGGGCGGCTGCGCCTCCACAATCAATTGGGCTTTGTCGAGCTGCATCACTGTACGTCAGTCGCGTTTCTGCTCGTGTTCACCTGGAACAACGACAATGAGATGTGGCAGACGGTCTACATCAAAGACCTGGTCAACGACGGCGCGTATCAACTCTTCGACGTCGCGGACGGCTGCCACAGAACGATCTGCTGCGTCTGGGAGCTGGCGCCAGTGTGGCACGAGCGGCAAGCGCGGGCGCGCTATCTGCGCTCCGCGCGAGATGAGGAGGCGAAGTACGTCTATCTTGCTGATCACTTCAGCGGGACATGCTGAGCAAGCGCCATCTGGCTCGAGGCGCTCAGTCGCCGCCGAGCCGGGTGCGGGCCGCGCGCAGGACGGTGGCGATCTGCTCCGGCTCATCGCCGTCCAGCGCCATGCGCTTGAGCTGGGCCAGCGTCGCCGCCCAGGCGGGCGCCTGCGCCGTGTAGCGCGCGTCACGGGCGACCAGGTCCTCGAAGACGTGTAGCTCCAGCGCCTGCCGGTCGTCGTGGAGCGTTCCATCCGCGTCGTCGTCCACATCCCAGGCGTTGGCGCGCGCGCTGTCGTGGATGCGCGCCACCAGCGGCTGGAACCGCTCGCGCACGATCTCTTCCAGCCGCGCCCGCTCGATGGCCGCCGCGTCGAAGGCGTAGACGCCCGCCAGCGAGACATCCACCACCGGCTTGCGGCCCAGCGCGTCCTTATGCTCACGCGCGGCCTGCGCCACCATCCGCTCGAAGTGGTCATAGAACGAGACCGGATCGCTCAGCCCATCCACACGGAAGCCCAGCCGCACAAACGGGCGCTTCGGGTTGGTGATGTGCTCGGCGTGATGGCGCGGCTCGCCCGGCGCGCCATCCGTATCCACCGTCGCGGCGTAGTAGCCACGGTCCCAGGCGCTCTCCTCCGCGCCCCAGGTCTCCGTCGAGCCGGGATTGAAGATCCAGTTATCAATCTCATACGGCTTGTGGACGTGGCCCAGAGCGATATAGTCCACCAGCCCGCGTAGCGGCTCGAAATCGGCGCGCGACGGCAACCCCTGGAGCTGCGGCAGGATGCCCTCGACGCCGGTATGCATCAGCAGCACGCGATACTCGACGCCTGCCGCGTCCTCCTCCTCGCGCGCCGCCGCCAGCGTCTCGGCGAAGCCCGTCATCACCCGCGCCGTGCTGGAGCCATACCACGGCAGGCCATAGATCCGTACTCGGCCGTCCTTGAGCGTCGTGTAGAGGCCCTGCAGCGTTTCCGGCGACCATTCAGCCATCGCTGGCGCGCCGTCGCGCAGCGTCGGGTTGAGCAGCCGCAGCAGGCCCTGATAGCTGAGGTATTGCAGCCATGACATGCCGTCGCGGTAGTAGCTGCGGTCGTGGTTGCCCTCGATGCCGATGGCGACAATGCCGGCGTCCGCCAGCCGCCGCAGCCCCTCGTTGGCCTGCGTCAGCGTGCGGGCGTCAATGGCTCGCTTGTTGAAGAGGTCCCCGGCGATGACGAAGAAGTCCGCCTTGCGGGCGATGGCGGCGTCCACCACGCTGAGAAAGGCGCGCGCGAAGTCGTCATAGCGCTCGCGTACGCCGTATTGCTCGTAGCCGAGGTGATTGTCCGCCGTATGCACGAACGCCGCCCGCATCCCTCGCCGCCTTTCAAGCTCAATATTCGCCGCCTATGCCCGATATTCCAGCGCTGCCCCCGCTGGGCGGAAAGCGTTCTCAATAATAGATCGTCCGCGTGCGGTGATACGGCTGCTCGTCAGGCAGGCGCGCCTGGCTCTCGACCCATAGCCGCTCGTCCAGCTCCCACGCCATGCGCTTGACGCCATGCCGCGCCAGCGCCCGCCGCAGCGCCTCGACCGCCCAGACCGTCGCCGCCCGTATTTCGATCTCCGGCTCGGAGCCCGCTGGGATCAGCGTGTAGCTGTCTACCGTACGCGCCAGCTCCTCCTCATATACCAGCGCGCCCAGCGCCCGCAGCCGCTGCGGCAGCTTGTAGTCCGCGAAGGCCGTCAGCCACTCCATGCCGCGTATCGCCCCCACGCCCACGCCGCCGGTGATCGCGCGCAAGTCCGCGATGAGGATCTGCGCGCGCTTGAGGAACGGCACAGGATAGCCGCGCCACTCCGCGATGTCGGCGAACGAGGAGAAATCGCGCTCCACCGCCACCTCCAGCGCCACCGCGTCGTACTTCGCGTCCTCCACCACGTTAGCGAAGCGCCCGTCGTAGCGTCCGCGCAGGACGCGTCCAACCTCGCGCGCGTTGTTCAGCCGCTCAGCGAAGAGCGGGATCGGTGGAAAGCCCTCATCGGGCCGCAGGACATCCGCCAGCGTCGCGCCATCCAGCCCTGCCAGCCACTCCGCATCGCTGACCGGTAGGCCATCCTCTACCGCGCGCGAGAGCGACGCTGCCAGCGCGTTGTAGCCATCGTGCGTCACGCCGCGCCAGGTCACCTGCCAGCGCGGGCCATCCGGCGCGCCCCAGAAGCAGAAGTTGAGCGCGTCGAGTAACATGACCCAGTTGGGCGCCTGCTCGGTCGAGCCAGGCTGGTGCAGGTCGCTGAGCGTCGCCATCACGGCGGGCCACTCAGCTCCAGCCCAACGCGCGGCCAGCGCCTCCACCGCCGCGCGATCAATGTGGACGAGCCGCGCCTCGCGCATCACGCGCGCCGTCGCCGTCAGTACGCCCAACCGGTCGCCAGTGGGCGGGGTGAAGTCGTCGTCAGTCAGGAATCCGTCCGTCGCGTCCGGGTCGGGCATACCGTCAATCCTCTCGCTCGCTGGGACCTTGCGGGCATGGCGGCATGAGCGCCCCCCGCGCTATACACAGGATATCACCTCTCGCTCACTCGCCTCACGGTGCGGGACCTCATGCGCATAGGCGCCGCGGCTCGCGTGCGCGCGCAAGCGAGCGCTCATGCGCTACACTGTGCAGCGCGCCCACTCCTGTTTTCAGGAGGAGATGGCGTACGGCTTGCGGGGACGGAGCTATTGGCGATTTGGAGCGGCCAATGGCGACCGCTTTGTCCCCAACGAAGGAGTGACGGCCCATGCGCGCGAGCGACATCATGACCCATAGCGTCATCACCATTAGCCCAGAGGCCAGTATTCACGATGTAGCCCGGCTGCTCTCGGACTACCACATCAGCGGCGCGCCAGTGGTAGACGTGGAGGGCCGGATGATCGGCTTGGTGACGGAGGCCGACCTGATCGGCAAGGACGGCGCGACCGTCGCCGACATCATGACCACGCGCGTCATGACCGCCCAGGAGGACACCCCGGTGGAGCTCATCGCCCAGCTGCTGACCAGCAATCGCTTCAAGCGGCTGCCCGTCACGCGCGGCGACCGGCTGGTGGGCATCGTCAGCCGCGCCGACATCGTGCGGATGATGGCCAGCCGCTGGTTCTGCCAGGTCTGTGGCGCCGAGCGCGCGGGCGGCCAGCCCTCCATCTGTGACGCCTGCGGCGCGGACGGCAGCGCCTTCGAGCGCGACCTCAGCCCCCGCATGGAGATGTCGAGCCGCCACTGAGCGCCCGTTTGGCGCCTGTCAGGAAGCGCCTGGCGCCGCGCTGGGCGTCAGGCGCCGCGCGTTCGCTCGCCCAGTCGGCGCATCGTTGGGGAGAGAAATCCAGCTATCCCGGCCAGGATGCAGGCGATCCCGGAGACGCCGATGACAAGCGGCGCGGAGAGGTATCCTAGCAGGAACCCGCCGGCCAGCGCGCCGAGCGGAGCCGCCGCGGTCGTCATCGCCAGCCGCGCGCCGAAGACCTGCCCGCGCTTCGATGCTGGGACGAGCCGCTGCATGAGCGACGCCTCGATAGGGGTGTAGGGCGCCCACGCACAGGCGCCCAGGGCGAGGCAGAGCATCGCGAGAGGCAGCGAGCGCGTGAACGTCAGCGGACACAGGAACCCGCCCCAGAGGATCGCGATGAGCGGCTGTGTGACTCCCGGCCGGAACCGGGCGGCGACGAGCCCCGTGAGCAGCGCGCCAACCAGCGCGCCGACGCCGAATCCCGTCCAGAGCAAGCCATAGCCCGTGGGGCCGGCGCTCAGTATCCGGTCGGTATAGAGCGGGAGCGCGGCTTCAAGCGGGCCATACGAGAAGAAGAAGAGCGCCGACAGACCCGTGAGCAGGCGGATCTCCTTCCGGTGGAAGATCTCGTAGAAGCCGCCCAACCAGGCGCCCATTCCCGGCGCTGGCTCCGCGGCTGGATGGCGCGCGATGGCAGGCAGCGAGAACGCGAGCGCCCCCATCAGCAGGAAGCTGCCCGCATCCACCAGCAACGCCCATGCCCCGCCGACCCGCATGACCACGATTCCAGCGAGCGCCGGACCGAGCAACGCCGCAAGCTGCACGCTCGTCGAGCACAGCGCGTTCGCCCGCTCGAGCGCGTCTTCCGCGACGAGATGAGGCGTGAGGACGCGCATGCCTGCGTCCGTGGCGGGCGAGAGCGCTCCAGCCAGCAGCGCCAGCCCGTAGATGTGCCACAGATGCAAAACTCCCTGCCAGGCGAGGATGGGAATCGCCCCGATCAGCAGCGCGCGGGCACAGTTATCCACGCCCATCACGAGCCGCGGTTGCCAGCGATCCAGGAGCGAACCCAGCAGCATCCCGGTCAGCATACCAGGGAGCTGGAAGCACAGCAGGACGAGGCCGATGGCGACCCCTGACCCGGTGAGCTGCAGGACGAACCAGAGCAGGGCGATCGCCGTGAACTGGTCTCCAGCGTAGGACACACTCAGCCCCAGCCACAAGCGCAGGAACGCTCGCGATCTCAAGGGGCTGCGCTTCATGGTGAATGCGCTGATAGTGGACACGTCTCACTCTCTGGAGAGGCGCCGCCCCCACTGTGCGCCAAACGCAATGGAGGCGGCGTGGACGGCTGTCGTAGCGATGGGCGATGGCGCCGACGCGCGCATTTACGAGTCCGCGACCTGCGCCAGCGCCGGCTTGATATCGAGGACCGGCGTGCCGTCAATCGCCTCGATCGGCCCGACCTGGAGACGCCGGCCCTCGATGGCGCGGACGGTGACACGGTGCAGCCCCAGCGGGTTCGGCCGGTCAGGCGAGCGCGTAGCGAAGACGCCTAGCTCGGGCTGTGCCGGGTCATTGCGCGGATGGGTCTTCAGCGTGTCGCGCCGGGCCTGGTGCAGCCAGGTAATGACGATGATCGCATCGCCCACCCGAATGCCTTCGAGCCCCTGCGCGACCCCGGGGTCCACCTCGATCCAGGCGTCTGGCGCGCCTTCGCTCCCCTGCCGTGGAGCGTCCTCACGTCGCGTGAGCGCCGAGTGGAGAGCGCCAATCGGGGAGAGAGAAAAGCTGCCGGGCTGCGGCATGGGATACCCCCTTGTATGAATATGAACGGGAATGATCATCGCGGGGTTGCTGATTCGCGCTTCTACGGTTGAGACTCTTTGCGTTTCGTTTGCATATCGGCGACGCGTCCGGCATGCCGGACGCCTTGTTCGCGCGCTCGCTGGGGCGCCGGCTGACGCGCTATAGATCCGAACTCCCTGACGCATCAGGCGGGTTTCGCCTCTCACTCCTATGACGGAACCAAACGCGGGAATGTGACCGGCGGGCGCGTCCGACTCTCGCCCATGCCGTGTCCGGCGCCGTGATTGACGGCGCGCGCGGGCGCCTCATATAATCCAGGCGACTCGCCCCGGCGGCGCCTTGCTCCACATGCGGCGCGATGGCGTAGGACGCGCCCCACGCTTCTCTTGTGGGCGTCCGCCAAGGACGACGCCCTACCGAAACACACCATACCAAGCGCGCCAGGCCATGCCGGCGCTGGCGTGTCCACTACTCACCCGCGCGTGTAAGCGCATACGCAAAGGAGCGTATTCATGGCGATACAGATGGCCGCTGAAGAGAAGATGCTGATCGAGATGGTGCGCGACCTGACCCGCGAGAAGGTCACGCCGCGCGCCGCCGAGATTGACGCCGCGGGCGAGTTCCCCTGGGACATGAAAGAGTTGCTGGCCCAGCAGGACATCCTCGCCATGCCCTTCCCCGAAGAGTACGGCGGCATCGGCTCCAGCGAGCTGAGCATCCTGATGGTAATCGAGGAGCTGGCCAAGGCCTGCGCCACCACCTCGCTTATCCTCTGTGTGCAGCAGCTTGGCTCGCTGCCCATCCTGCTGGCGGGGACCGATGAGCAGAAGCGGGCCTGGATTCCTCGGTTGGCTTCCGGCGAGTGGCTGGCGTCCTACGCGCTGACCGAGCCGGGCTCCGGCTCCGACGCTGGCGCGATGGCCACCCGCGCCGTCCGCAAGGGCGATGCGTACGTCCTCAACGGCGTCAAGCACTTCATCACCAACGCAGGCATCGCCCACGTCAACACCGTCTTCGCCAGCACCAACCCAGACGCCGGAACGCGCGGCATCAGCGCGTTCGTCGTCGAGGACGGCACGCCGGGCTTCCACCTGGGCAAGGTCGAGAACAAGATGGGCATTCGCGGCTCCCAGACCGGCGAGCTGGTCTTCGAGGACTGCGAGATTCCCGCCGGAAACCTGCTGGGCCGCGAGGGCGAGGGGTTCAAGATCGCCCTGGCCACGCTCGACCGCACCCGCCCCGGCATCGCCGCACAGGCGCTGGGCATCGCCCAGGGCGCGCTCGACTTCGCCGTCCAGTACGCCAAGCAGCGCGTGCAGTTCGGCCAGCCGATCTTCGCCAATCAGGCCATCCAGTTCATGCTGGCCGATATGGATATCAAAGTCGAAGCCGCTCGCCAGCTCGTATATCATGTAGGCGAACTGATGGACAGCGGCGCGACCGGCTTCGGGCGCGAGTCGGCGATCGCCAAGACGTTTGCCTCCGACGCCGCCATCGAAGTCACCAATGACGCGATCCAGGTGCTCGGCGGCTACGGATATATGAAGGAGTTCCCGGTCGAGCGGATGATGCGCGATGCCAAGATCACGCAAATCTACGAAGGCACCAACCAGATCCAGCGGATGGTGATCGCCCGCGCGCTCTCGCGCTAATCATCCGCCATTGGCAGGAACAACCGAATAGCTGAGGAGAGAGACGTGGATT
>DASTKI010000002.1:0-3009 GCA_035716045.1 Ktedonobacterales bacterium | reverse complement strand
AGATCATCGGGAGATAGCCTACCGCTCTTTTGGTGATACGGGTTGCCCGCCAGCGATGCACCCTGTTACAATGCGCAGGCAAGCGTGGTCTGCGCACGATGGAGCTTCCCGCCGCGACGGTGAGGGAGCCGTCGTTGGGTGGTTTGGCGTAAGGAGTAAACCTATGCAGTCGGGGGGATCGGGTGGGCCGCATATATCGCGCACGTCGCAGACGTCGCAGACATCAAGCGCCTCGCGGGTATCAGGAGGTCCGCGCCGCCAGAGTGGCGCGCCCGCGCCTGGCCCACAGTCGCCATACGACCCAAATCAGTACGGATTACCCGATATCACTGGTACGGCGCCACGAATGACGCCGCGTGTAGCGCCGTCGACGACAAGGCCCTCTGCGCCGCCAGCACAGCCGAGCCAGCCGCACACGCTTGGCGTCAGCGACAGAATCGCGCAGGGCCGGTCAACAGGCGCGCCGTCGTTCCCACAGGCGCGCTCCCGCGCCGCCACCATCACCCAGCAGATGCGCGCGGTCGCGCCCCCCGATATCGCGCGCCAGACGCTGGACGAACAGAAGATGCTGGCGCACGAACTGATTATTCTGCCCGACGCGCTCGAGACCTCTGGGCTGGCGAAGTCGCACGCCAACAGCTACATCGAGACGGTGCGCGCCTATGTCGATCTCGCGGACAGCACCTGGATCGCGATTGCCGAGGAGCGTTTAGAGCAGAGCGGCGCCGAGCAGGCGTTTCGACAGAACGCCATCGCCATCGGGCGTCGCATCCAGCGCATGCGCGATGAGAGCCAGATGGCCGCCAGCAATACCCAATTCCCGCTCCCTCGCAGACGCCCTGCCCTCTGGCGGCGCAGAGTGCGATTACAGCGCGTGGGGCTGCGCGACTGGCAGGCGCATCTGAGCGTACCCGCCAATCCCCGCACCATCGGGCGGTCGCTGGCCCGTATGCGTGGCGCGACGGCGCTGGCCCGCGCGAGTGACCTGGAACTGCTGCTCTGGACGACGTTCCCCGCCATCGTCGGCGATGTCATCATGGTGCTCTGGCTCGGCCTGATGGTCACGCTGATCGCGATGGTGGCGCAGGGCGCTTTCGCGTCGGCGGGAGTGCTGGCGCTGGCGGCGGTAGGGACGCTCGTGGTCCGTGTGCTTTACTCGCTACTCGTGCGACGCGGCCCGGCGGAAATTGACCATCTCTTCGCGATCTCAGTCTTCTCTACGCTACGGTCGCCGCGAGCCAGCGCGCCAGGTTCACGCGTTCTCGCGGGGATGCTGCGGGGCTGGGGTGTCTTGTTCACGTCCGTCGGTGTTCTTGGCATGCTCGCCGCGCTTGGCTATAGCGCCTGGCAGCTTTTCCTCCAGGCGTTCGTACTGCCGACGACGGCGCTCGGCTGGGTGGAGTTTGTCGGTTCGGTGATTGCCCACGGGACCTGGCTGCCCGCGCTGGCCGGGCTGGCGGCGGTGGCCTTGCTGGCGCTCCCGCTGCTGCTCGTCTCGGCGTTGCGGTTCATCCGCGAGCTTGCGGGGAATACCGCCTGGGTACCCGCGGCGCGACGGTATGCGCTAGGCCCAGCGCTGCATGTGCTGGCGTTTCTCGCAACGGGCGCGGTTGCCGCGCTGGCGGCGTGGGAGGCGTTCGCGCCGCAGTACAGCCTGAGCCAGATCGAATTTACGCGCGTTACCGTCGGCGCGCTGACCCAGGCGCTTACACTGCAAACGGTGGCAATCTTCGTGGTCCCGGCGCTGGTGCTGCTGGCTGGCCTGGCTATCCCCTACCGAGTGGGCATTACTCGCTGGCGGCATCACTGGCTGAACGAACTGACGACGCGACGGGCGGATATCGACGCGGATGTGCGGCGGCGCTCAGCGGTTGACCCCCTCACCGGCATGCAGGATAGCAGCGACGAGAACCTGCAAGTGATGCAGTATAACCTGACGCTCTTGCAGTTCTATATTACCCGCACCGACGAGACTCGCCGCGTCTCCAGCGCGCCCTACGGGCTGTTGGCGGGTATCGGCGTCGTGCTATTGCTGGCGGTGGTGGCGCTGCTGGTGGATGGTCTCGCCCAGCAGCTAGTCCACATGCCGCTCAGCATCGGATTTTAGCGCTGGCGGCTAAAGCCGCGCCTAAGCGCCTGCGGCAGCAAAGCCCGCCTGCGCGGGCTACCCAGAACAGCCCATTGGGCCTTTGCGCCGCCAGCCAGCCGTTGCCCGCGGGATTAGCCGTGGCATTTATGCCGCGACGTTGGTCCGCGCTTCACCCTCGGCTACGCATCGATCTGGGCGCGCTGGAGACGACCGCTATAGTCTATGTAGATCGCCTTCCATTCGGTGAAGAACTCCAGCGCGCCCAGCCCCGCCTCGCGATGGCCGTTACCCGTGCCGCGCGTGCCGCCGAAGGGCAACTGAATCTCCGCGCCAATGGTACCCGCGTTGATATAGACGATGCCCGTCGTCAGGTCGCGCATAGCCGTCTGCGCCGCATTGATATTATTGGTGAAGATGCTGCTCGATAGCCCGTAGCGCGTGTTGTTGTTGACTGCGATGGCCTCCGCCAGCGTCTCCACCTCGATGATCGAGAGCACCGGGCCGAAGATCTCCTCCTGCTCGACCCGCATGCCCGGGCGGACATCCGTGAGCAGCGTCGGCGCGTAGAAGTTGCCGCGCGCGAGATCGCCATCAGTCGCGATCTCGCCGCCGGTGAGGATGCGCGCGCCCTCGTCGCGGGCCACCGCCATATAGCTATGGACGCGGTCGCGCTGGCTCCGGCTGATCAGCGGGCCAACATCGGTGGCGTCGTCCAGCCCCGGCCCCAGCCGCAACTTTGTCGCGCGCTCCAGCAGACGCTGCTCCAGTTCGGCGCGCACGCCATTCTGGACGATCAGGCGGCTGGCGGCGGTGCAGCGCTGGCCGGTCGTGCCGAACGCGCTCCAGACGATGCCATCCACCGCCAGATCGAGGTTGGCGTCGTCCATCACGATGATGGCGTTCTTGCCGCCAAGCTCCAG
>DASTKI010000001.1:0-10058 GCA_035716045.1 Ktedonobacterales bacterium | reverse complement strand
CCTTGACGGCCTCCGCGTAGACGCCGCGATATTCGGGCGGGAGCAGCGCGGCGATGCGCGTCATGATCTCCTCGCCGCCGCGCGCCACATCGTCCTTGGTATAGCGCGCGCCCTCCGCGCCAAGCATGAACGGCTCGCCGTAGCGTAGGGTCACCGTCGGGCGGCGGAAGAGGGGCCGGCCCTTGCGGAAGACCGCCGGGCTGTTGACGATGCCCACCGGGATCACTGGCGCATGCGCGCGCAGCGCGATCAGCGCCACGCCCGGCAGCCCGCGAATCATCGCGCCGCCAGTGCGGTGCCCCTCGGGAAAGATCACCACCACTTCGCCCTGACCCAAGAGCCGCAGCGCGGTTCGCAGCGACTCGCGGTCGCCCTCGCCCCGCCGGACGGGGAACGCGCCCAGTAGGCGGACCATGCCGCCGATGAAGGCCGCCTGGAAGAGCTCGATCTTGGCCATGTGATGGGTGATGCGCGGGACTTTGAACGATACCAGCGGGACATCAACCCATGCCGCGTGATTCGACGCGAGTATCACTGGCCCGCTCGGCGGCACGCGCTCCAGCCCCTCGACACGCAGCTTGAACAACAGTGGGAAGATGAACGCGGCGATGCCGCGCATGAACGCATAGAACCAAGGCGTCGCCGTGCCGTCGTGCGTCACCTCGCGCCCGGTGGTGACCTTCGGCGCGACGTACGCGCCCTCACGTTCGGCGCGGCGGGGCTTCGCGGCTGGCGTGCGCGTCGCTGGCGGCTCCGAGACGGCGGGCGTCTCTGGCGCCGGAGCGGTATCGGCGCGCGCGCGCGCGGCGAGGCGCTCGTTCAGCAGGGCAATGATCCGCTCTACCACGGCGTCGAACTGACCGTCGCGATTCTCGAGGGGGACCGCCTCGCTGGCGAGCGTCATCTGCTCGACGTCGCGGCGGTCGCGCTCCTCGATGTCCGCCAGCACACGGTCGAGGCCGGGCGCTTCTTCGCCCATATCGGCCACGAGGTCGGCATGGCGACGGCGCGCGCGCTCCTCGGGCGGGGCGGTGAGGGCGATCTTGAGTGTCGCGTCCGGCAGCACCACCAGGCCGATATCGCGGCCCACCATCACCACATCATGCGCGCCAGCCATCTCGCGCATGGCGGCGATCAACGCTTCTCGCACCTTCGGGTGGCGTGCGACCGCCGAGACATGCTTCGCCACGCGCAGCGTGTGGAGATCGGGGGTGATGTCTGCTCCGCCCGCCAGCGCGGTATACTGCCGGCCATCGGTGACGGTTGGATGCGAGATCGTGATGGGCGCCGCCGCGAGCAGCGCCAGCAGCGCCTCCTCGTCATCCACCGGTGCGCCGTCCCGCAGCGCTATGACGGTCAGCGTGCGATAGAAGGCCCCGCTATCAATGTAGAGGTAGCCCAGCCGCTGGGCGACGGCCTCGCCCACGGTGCTCTTGCCCGCGCCCGCCGGGCCGTCAATCGCGATCTGCGCCGTTCGGCTCTCGTCAGCCATCTCTCGCCCTCATCCGCGCCCCGCCGCGTCCGCCGCCACGCGGAATCTCAGCGCCCGGGCGCCCCGCGCAATTATACCATGGGCGGAGACTCCCGGGACGCGGCCCTGAAGGGCCGGCGCACGGCTGGAGCGGGCGTGAATGCCCCGTGCGCTGGCATCGTCGTCGCGTGCTCCGGCCTTTCAAGGCTCGTCGCGTGCTCCGGCCTTTCAAGGCCGAGAGCGCAGCGCTCGCGGGCGTCAACCTTGTGTGAGGGTGGCCGGATCGAAATTGGAGCTGGCGAGCGTCTCCGAATCTGGCGCTTGCGCGCCCGCCGCGATGGCGTCACGCCAGGCGTCCATCTTGGCGTCGTCGTTGACCATCAGCGCGGCGCGGATACAGCCATCGCGGACGAAGACGGCGGTAAAGCCTTCTCTGGCCATATCACCGCGGATGGTCACCTCGGCGTCGGGCGAAGGATAGCCGAGCATATTGATCGCGAGGTCGAACTGATCGGAGAAGAAGTACGGGATGTGGATGTAGCGTTCGTCGTCGCCGGTCATATTGGCCGCCGCGGTCTGCGCGCTGCTGATGGCGTTGTCCCAGTGCTCAAAGTGGAAGCGGCCCATGACGGGATCGATGTACGCGGCGACATCGCCCGCCGCCCAGACATCGGGCGCCGATGTGCGCAGGTGATCGTCCACCATCACACCATGGCGTGGGTCCACGCTGATTCCCGACGCCTTGGCGGCCTCGATATTGAGCTGGATGCCAACGCCAACGATCACCAGATCGGCGCGCAGGTCCAGCGGCGACTCGAAGCCGTTAGCGGCGATGCGCACGGCGGCGACGCGCCCATCCGGCCCGGCGATGAACTCGCGCGGCAGGTGGCCGAAGTGGAACTCCGCCCCGCGCGCCATGAATTCATTTTGCAGCCAGGCCGAGAGATCGGTCGTCAACATGCCCGGCCAGGCGCGCTCCACCATATCCACTATCGCCACGCGGGCGCCCTTGTAGAGCGAGTTGCTCGCCGTCTCCAGGCCGATGAACCCTGAGCCGATGACCACGACCTGCGGGTTGGGCGCGGTAGCCAGCCGCTCACGGATCGCGGTCGCGTCGTCCAGCGTGCGCAGGGTCATGACGCCCGGCAGCGTCGCGCCGGGGATGCTCAGCGCGCGAGCGCGTCCACCCGTCGCGATGAGCGCCTTACCATAGCCAATCTCGCCGCCGTCCTCAAGCGTCGCGGTCTTCGCCGTCGTATCCAGGCGGCTCACAGCCGTATTCCCAATGACCTCGACCCGCTGCTCGGCATACCACGGCGGCAACTGCGCGAAGACGCCGCCATCGCCATAGGTTCCTTCCGCCTCAATGTCGCCGCGCAGATACTCCTTGGAGAGCGGCGGGCGGTGATAGGGGAGATAGGGCTCGCCCGCCACGATCAGGATCGAGCCATTCGGATCACGCGCGCGGATCTCCTCAGCGGCGGTCGCCGAAGCCAGGCCGCCGCCAATCAGCAGGTAGTCCACACTCCGCTGTGTGGTCTTCGCAGCCGTCATCGAAGCCTCCCTACATGCGAACTTCCACATGAATCAGGGAGCGCGTAGCAATCAGCGCGCCAGGGCGCCGAGAGCGGGCATGCAGGCGCGACTCCTGCCACGCGGCGATGGCGCGCCAGACCGCGGCGCTTCCTGTCGCTGGCTCGCGCCGTCCAGAATCCTGAATCCCGTGCGCCTACAAGCGCGGGGTCGTCTGCTCGTCGGATGGGGGCGGCAGCGCCTGCTGTCCTTCCGCGGGGTCCTGCCCCTCGCGCATCGCCTTCTGGAAGGACTTGATGGTCTGCCCGGCGGCGGAGCCGATCTCCGGCAGGCGCTTGGCGCCAAATACCAGCACTGCGACAATGAGTAGCGGGATGAGCACGTCCCAATGTAGTCCAAATGGCATATTCTACGCCCCTTTCACCGTTCCCGCGTGATATGGCGCCATGCGCCCAGCCAAATTGGCGCTGCGCGTGGCCAGTTCCCCTAGAGTATACGCGCCGCCGCCGCGCCCCGCAACGCGATCATCCTCACTCACATGCGCTGACCGGTCGCGATATAGACAGGCATGTAGCACTGGTATTGCGGAGAATCGAGGTCACGGAGCGCCTGCTCCAGCGCCCAGTCGAACTGCTCCTCGGTCGCCAGCCCCTGCGCGACAACGACACCACGGATCGCGCGCACTCCAGCGAAATAGTCAGTGGTCATCAGCTTACCGACCCGGCCGCCATACGCGCCACAGGGTATGCGCGTCTCGCGCCTGCTGACATTTCTCAGCCCGGCGGCGCGCATAAGATCGCTGACCTTCATGGCGTCCTGAATCTCTACGCCTCGGCGCGCGCTAATCGCCCGTATCCAGTCCATGAGTCGCTCGGCTACCGGGCCACCATTCACGGGCAGTATCGCCTCGACTGACTCGACCCACCCACCAGGGCCGGTGACGCGAGCCAGTTCAGAGACGACGAACGGCCAGCGATCGTGCGGGATGGCGCTGACGAGCATCCGCATGTGAACGAAATCAACCGAGCCATCAGGGAACATCAGACGTCGAGCACATTGCCTGACTGGAACTGATAGTTGGGTGGCAGCATTTCCGGCGTATGGCCTTCCGCGGCGGCGATATCCTTCGGTGGGGAAGTCACATCCAGGCCGATGACGCGCGCCTGCGGAAAGTGTTACGCCATTTCGCGAGCCCAGCGGCCTGTGCCGGTCCCTACATCCAGGATGCTGCGCGGCGCTTGAATGGGCACGGCAAAGTTGCCCTGGAGCGCAAAACGAAACAGGTAGTGCTGGAAATCCAGCCGGTTCATCTCCTCCAGGTCACGCGGCAGATTGTATGGCACGCCTCGCACGCGCGCCTGCCCAAATGCCATGCCTACAGGTGAGTCTGCCTTCTCAACGCCGCCATCGCCAGCCGCGCCGCGTCCCCGGCGCAGCCATCCGAGCCATCGCACTCGCTCATCTCCTCTCACCTCACTCGCATACATCGAGACAGCCTTGGGCCAATTGGGAGCGCGCGATGCGCCCGCGCATACTGATCGCCTGGTTTCACGACAGGTAGAAAGGCAGATCGGGAAAGAAGTCGCGTGGGTGATATGGGTCGGGCAGCGTCAGTGTGATGACCACCATTCCCATCGGGGTCGGCGACTCGATCACCATGCGCCCTCCGGCGCGCTCGATGGCCTGTCGCATCTTGCGGACGCGCTCCACGCTGTCCTGACGAGCTAATAGCGCCTGGTAGGTTTGGATCGCCACAATTCCTCTCCGATCTCGCGGTGTACGGCGCGCTCGCGCGGCATTTCATTCCTCGCCGCGTCGCTAGCTCTCGCCTGGATAGGCGTCCTCACGCATCCAGGCGACACGCTCGCGCTCCGCTTGCTATAGTATCTCGCCTGTCAAGCGCGCCAGCGTGACCTCCGCGCTGGTTGGGAGAGCGATGATAGACAAGCGGAGCGCAACACGATAGAATACGCGCACGTACACAGAGCACAGGGTGTTGCGGCGTGGCGCCCGCGTCTCACACGGGTGGCCCGGCCTGGCCGGTTGGCTCGCTGGCGCATGCGAATCGGAGGGGAATCCATCATGCCAACCTCGACGAACACGAGTACTCAGGCGACGACGAACCGCTTGAGCGGCGTACAGCACATCGTCCACCTGCCGCGCACGCTCAAGATCGCCGGGAATGTGCTGAAGGACGCGCGTGTCAGCGTCGTGCCCAAGATTATGTTCGTCAGCGGTATCATCGCCCTGCTGGCGGCGCTGCTGACTCCCGAGGCGCTCGCCGAATTCGTCAACGTGTTCCCCGTGATTGGTCAGCTGCTCGGCGTGCTGGAGATTCCTGTTGATGGCGCGATAGACTGGCTGGCGATTGGCTTCGCGGCGCTCAACCTGATGCGGCTGTTCCCGCAGGATGTCGTCAACGAGCACTATAACAATGCGGTGAAGGGCGCCAAGCCGAGCGGCCCAATCATAGACGCCGACCCGCATCACTAGCCCAGCCACCGCCACCCCTGTTCGCCGTTCGTCGTTCACTTGAAGCCGCCTGAGTCTGGAGTCCATGCCGCATGGCGCGCGACCTCACCCCCCACCCCCTCTCCCGCGGGGAGAGGGGGTTTCGCGTGATTGTGTCTTTGCTGGCGCTGGCGCTCACTAGCGCGCTGCTGGCGGGCTGCGCCTTTCGTCCCGGCGGCCAGCAGATCGCCTGGCAAAGCGGCAGCCAGCTCTGGGTGGCGAACCCCGACGGCTCGAACGCGCGCCAGCTCGCGCCACGCGAGGTCGCGGGCTACGCCTGGTCGCCCGATCACCACGAGCTGACCTTCCGCTACAGCGCCGCCGCCAAGCCTCCACCCGCTGGAGCGCCCTGGGCGGCGCCCGAGACCCCATCCGACATCGCCGTGGTGAGCATCAGCGGCGGGCAGGCGACGCAGATCACCCCCAGTGGCGGCGGGCAGGTCCGCAGCGACGCCTGGTGGAACCCAGACGGAAACCGCCTGCTGTACCGCGAGTACGGTCCTGGCGCGCCGCTGGCGGCGATCTACTACGATTCGCAGAACGATCAGCCGATCGGCATCGCGCGCAAGGTCGTGCTGAACGCCGCCACGCTGCCGACCCTCTCGCCGGATGGCATGCGCGTCGCGGTGATTGACCCCGACGGCGCAGTGCGGGTAGGCGCGCCCGCGCAGGCGGGGTCGGTGGTGGCGCGCGGCGCGGCGTTGGCGCTGCCGGGAACGGGGCGGTCCGCGCGGCTGCTCTGGCGTCCCGGCCATGACCAGGTGCTCTACCCCGCCGCTGGCGATGGGGCCGACGCGACTACCCTGCGGCTGCTCGATCTGGCGTCAGGGAAGGATACAGTGATGACCAGCCTGACGGGGCTGCGCGATGTCGCCTTCTCGCCGGATGGCGCACTGCTGCTGCTCGCCACACCCAGCGGGATGCTGGTCTGGCCGGTAGGTGGGAACGCGCCGCGCGGGGTGATTCCCGAGAGCGACCCGCTGGCGCAGGCGTTCTGGTCGCCTGATGGAAGCTGGCTGCTGACAGCGGATAGCGCCGGACTGCGGATCTATGGCGCCGCCAGCGGCTGGCGCGAGCAGGCTGCGCTGGCCTACGCGACGCCGCTCAGCGCGCCCGCCATCAGCGCCACGACGCCCTGGCGGCCCGCGACGGTCAATCCTTGGAGCCCGGACGGGGCGTCGTTCGTCTTCGCCAGCGGTCCGGCGCAATGGCAGGGCGCGAGCCTTGCGGCGCCAACGAGCGGCCCAGCGGGAGCCTATGTCGAGCGCATGGGCGCGAGCGGGCCATCAGGCGCGCCCGCGCTGATCGCCAGCGGCGATGTGACGGCCCCCAGCTGGGGCTATAGCGACCCCTCGACCGTGCTACTGACGGCGGCGTGAACGATGAGATGAGGAGCGAGAGATGATGACGGACGGAAATGGGCGCAAGCCTGGGGCGGGCGGTGAGGATCAGGAGAGCGAGATCGAGGACCTCGACAACGAGGAGTACGACATGATGGCGCTGCTCGATGAGCTTGAATCGCTGGAGGAGGAGATGGAGGAGCTAGGCGTGACGACGCTCGACGAGGTGCGCCAGCGCATCCGCGACCTGCACGACCGGCTGGGCGAGTAGGCGGGCGCGGCCCTGAAGGGCCGGCGCGCGGACGGAGGGCATAAATGCCCCAAGCCCTTCAGGATCCCATCGTGTGCCCCGGCCATTGATGGCCGGGAGGCGCCCACGCCCCAGCTAAAACATCTCCTCACCCCACAACAATCCCACCTTGCCGAAGGTGACGGTGTCGCCGGGCTGCACGCCAGCCTCCTCGAGCGCCTGGAGGACGCCGAGCTTGCGCAGCTGTGTCTCCATGCGCTCCATGCCCTCCGCGCTCTCGGGGTTGGTCATCGCCACCATGCGCTCGATGCGCTTGCCGCGCACGCGGAAGCCCTCGGGCGTGCGCTCGATGGTGTAGGCGTCCTCCGGCTGCGGGCGCAGCGTCGGGCCGGTCGCGGCGACGGCTTCCATCGGCTGGCGCGCGCGGGCCTCCTCCTCGTCGCGGCGCATCTCGATTAGCCGCTGTGAGGTCAGGTTGAGCAACTCACGTACGCCGTCGTTGGTGGCGGCGGAGATGGCGACCGCCGTATAGCCCTCCTCCTCGGCGCGCTTGCGCAGCGCGGGCCAGCGGTCGCGCGCCTCGGCCAGATCCATCTTGGTCAGCACGATGATTTGCGGGCGCTCCGCCAGGTCGTGACCATACTCCGCCAGCTCGCGGTTGATGGCCTCGAACTCCTCCCACGGCGCCTTCTCCGAGACGCCGTCAATCAGATGCAGCAGCAGGCGGCAGCGCTCGACATGGCGCAGGAACTCGTGCCCCAGGCCCACACCTTGCGCCGCGCCCTCGATCAGGCCGGGAATATCGGCGATTACGAAGCTGTAGTCGTCGCCGCGCGTTGGGTCGCCCACCACGGCCACGCCCAGGTTCGGCGTCAGCGTCGTGAAGGGGTAGTCGGCGATCTTGGGATGGGCGGCGGTGACAACCGAGAGCAGGGTGGACTTGCCGGCGTTGGGATAGCCCACCAGCCCGACATCGGCGATCAGCTTCAGCTCCAACTCGATCTCGCGCTCCTCGCCCGGCTCGCCCAACTGCGCCTCGCGCGGGGCCTGGTTGGTCGAGGTAGCGAAATGGACGTTGCCCAACCCCCCACGCCCACCGCGCGCCACCATCACCCGCTGCCCTGGCTCGGTCAGGTCGGCCAGCGTCTCGCCTGTCTCCGCGTCGCGCGCGACCGTGCCAGCAGGCACCTTGAGGACCAGATCATCGCCTGCCGCGCCATGCATCTTCTGCCGCCCACCGGAGCCGCCGGGGGTCGCCTTGTGCTGCGGATTGTAGTGGTAGTCCACCAGCGTGTTCATGCCGCTGTCGGCTTCCAGATAGACGCTGCCGCCGCGCCCGCCGTCGCCGCCATCCGGCCCGCCGAACGGCACAAACTTCTCGCGGCGCATATGAGGCGAGCCGTTGCCGCCACGTCCGGCCCGGACGAAGATCTTGGCCCGGTCGTAGAATTGCATTGCGTTTCCTTCTCCCCGTCCGCCACTTTCGAGCGGCCAGTGACGCCATCACGACGACGGGGCGCGCCGATCCAGCGTGCTCCGGCGTGCCTGGTCGCCGAAGAGCCTGATGGCCGCCCCGCGCGATGTCTCGCGATGTCGCGTTATGCCTGGTGGGCCCAGCAGGGATCGAACCTGCGACGAACCGGTTATGAGCCGGCTGCTCTGCCGCTGAGCTATGGGCCCGCGCTGCGATAGTGTATCACATCCGGCGGGCGCCCGGGACGGGCGCGGCCCTGAAGGACCGGCGCACGGGGCGCGGGGATCAATCCCATCGCGCCCTGGCCTTTCAGAACTGGGAGAGCGCGACTGGGCGGATAAATGAAGCGGGCGGCGTGATGGGCTATACTGAGAGGTGAGCGCGCGAGCGGCGCCCCAGCCAGCCCGCGAAGGCGGGCTTCGCGGCCGCGAGGTCCTTAGGCGCGGCTTTAGTCGCCCGTCAGCCGCTCAAGGAGTCATTTCGTATGATTTACAATGTCGCTCAGCTTCTCAAGTCGGCGCCCGGCACGACGCTGGATGTCGAGCTGGATAACGAGGATGAGTTCGATCTGCGCGAAGGTGAGGCGGACCTGGCGGGCCCCGTGACCGGCCATCTGCGCCTGCACCGCACGAACCAGGGCGTCTACGTGGATGGCATGGTATCGGCGCCGGTGCGCCTGCAATGTACCCGCTGCCTGCGCGAATTCACCGAGACACTCGAGTTCCCGCTGCGCGAGGAGTTCTACCCGACGATAGATGTCAACAGCGGCGTACCCGTCTCCGGCCCGCACGACGCCGACGCCTTCGCCATTGACCGCCATCACGAGGTGGACCTGCGCGAGCCAATCCGCCAGGCGCTGGTGCTTGCCGTGCCAATGAAGCCGCTGCACAGCGAGGACTGCGCCGGCCTCTGCCCCAACTGCGGCAAGGACCTCAACGACGGCCCCTGTGGCTGTCAGCCAGAGGAGAGCGACAACCGCTTCGCCGCCCTGCGCAGCCTCTTCGACGGGGATGGCGAGGAGTAGGGCAAGCGCCTGTCGCCTCCTCTCCCAAGAGGGAGAGGAGGATTCTACGGGAAGAGATGGGTGGGCCAATGTTTTTGCCCTTCGCCAGTTCCCAGGACAAGCACCCCCATCTCTTGGCGCCTCATCATACGAGAGCAACCCCAACACATTCGGTATGAGCTATATCTAGATGTACTATTGGAGACGACAGCTTGAAAATGAGCTATGGAAAGTGTAGAATCGCGAACAAATAGGCGATGAACCACATCCGACGAGGTGGACCCATGGCTGAGCACATGACTGAGGAAGAAATTCTCAAGATTCAGTGGATGTTCCAGTACAACCCCAAGGAAGTGTATGACCTCGAAGATGTCATTAAACAGCGATTGACCGACGCCTGGAGGATGTACTGGCATCGCGACTTAGCGCGTGCTGGTCAGCGCATCTACTTTATGCGCTCAGGCGGAGACAAAGCG